>CANEEC010000006.1 GCA_947426455.1 uncultured Clostridia bacterium
CGGCACACTCCTTGCGCAGCCGAAATCCTATCCGGTGGGCATGGTGAATCTGCTTAACATTTATCCGTTGGTCTTTGATGAATTTCTGGAGGCCATAGACCCTGCGCTTTATGCCTACTACGATACCATTCAAAAGGAGCAGTCCATCGAAGAGATCTTTCACAATCGCCTGTTGGAAGCGTATAACAACTACCTCATCATCGGCGGTATGCCCGAATGCGTCGCTTCGTGGATAAAGTACAAAGACCCCGCAAAAATCAACCAAATTCAGCGCGAATTGATTGAAGTCTATGAAAACGACTTTTCAAAGCATAACGGGAAAGTCAACAGCGGGCGCATTCTCATGGTTTTCCGCAGCATCGTTGCGCAGCTTGCCAAATCCAACGAAAAATTCATGTACGGCGCCATCCGTGAAGGCAGCAGAGCGCGCGACTTCGAAGAAGCCATCGAATGGCTTGTCTCCGCCGGTATGCTGAATCGCGTCTGCAACGTCTCTAAGATGGAGCATCCGCTTTCCGCTTTTGACAAGCTGGATCAATTCAAGCTCTTCGTCTTTGACACCGGTCTTCTCAAACAGATGGCCGGTATCGATAACAGCGCCATTCTTCTGAAGTCGGACTTCCAGTTCAAAGGCCCGTTGACCGAGAACTTTGTCCTGCAACAGCTCCGCGGTCAATTTAACGTGGAACCGCGCTATTTCTGCCATAAAAACAGTGAAATCGACTTTGTCATCCAATACGGAACGGAAATTATCCCCGTAGAAGCGAAGGGCGGCGAGGACAAGTCCGCTCCGTCTTTCAAAAAATACATCGCCGATCATCGACCCAAATACGCACTGCGTTTTTCAAAGCGCGGATATCGAAAGGATGGCAACATCACCAACCTGCCCCTCTACCTCGCGCGAAAGACAAAAGAACTGCTATAATAGAGGCCGCATAAATTGAAAAACGCCAGTTCCGATAATGCCGGAGCTGGCGTTTTTTGGCATATAAAAAGCAATCTGTTACAACTTCTTTGTGAAATCCTGTCCACCATACAGCCTGCGCATTTCTTCTTCTACTTGATCGGGAGAATAGACTCTGCCGCTTTCGATATCTTCCATACCTTTTGCAATTTCTGCGTCAAACTGTTCCTTTGTGAGATTTCCCATGATAAGCGGCTCGTTTGCCGTGCGTTCCATAACTTTCAAACCTTATTTGTTCTTCAAATTGTAGAACGCGGAATTTCCGGCGTACTGCGCGGAATCACCCAGCATATCTTCCAGCCGCAAAAGCTGGTTGTACTTGGCGATGCGGTCGGTTCTGGACAGAGAACCGGTCTTGATCTGGCCGGCATTTAACCCCACGACGATGTCGGCGATGGTGGTATCCTCGCTTTCGCCGGAACGGTGGGAGACCACGGCGGTGTAGCCGGCCTTCTTGGCCATTTCAATGGCGTCGAAGGTTTCGGTCAGCGTTCCGATCTGGTTGACCTTGATCAGGATGGAATTGGCCACGCCCCTTTCGATGCCTTCGGAAAGCCGCTTGGTGTTGGTGACGAACAGGTCGTCGCCCACCAGCTGAACCCTGTCGCCGATGCGCTGGGTCATCAGCTTCCAGCCTTCCCAGTCGTCCTCGGCCAGGCCGTCCTCAATGGAGATGACGGGATATTTGGATAACAGCATCTCGTAGTATTCGATCATCTGCTGGGAGGTCTTTTCTACGCCCTCGCCCTTTAAGAAGTAAATTTTCTTCTCGGCGTCGTACATTTCAGAGGAAGCCACATCCAGCGCGATCTTCACGTCGTCGCCCGGCTTGTAACCCGCCTTTTCGACGGCCTCTAAAATCACCTGAATGGCTTCTTCGTTAGTGGCCAGATTGGGAGCGAAGCCGCCCTCGTCGCCTACGGCGGTGTTCATGCCCTTGGCTTTCAGTACGGCTTTCAGGCTGTGGAACACTTCCGCGCCCATACGCAGAGCTTCCCGGAAACTGGGAGCGCCCACAGGCATGATCATGAATTCCTGAATGTCAACGGTGTTGTCGGCGTGTTCACCGCCATTTAAGATGTTCATCATGGGAGTGGGCAGAACCTTGCCGTTGACGCCTCCTAGATACTGGAACAGCGGCAGTCCCAAGCTGTCGGCGGCGGCGTGCGCCACGGCCATGGAAACGGCCAAAATGGCATTGGCGCCCAGCTTGCCCTTGTTTTCCGTTCCGTCCAGCTGAATCAGCAGATTGTCCAGACCCACCTGATCGAAAGCATCCATGCCGATAATTTCGTCGGCGATGATCTCGTTAACGTTATCTACGGCCTGCAATACACCCTTACCCAGATAGCGGCTCTTATCGCCGTCCCGCAGTTCCACAGCCTCGTGAACGCCGGTGGATGCTCCCGAAGGAACGATGGCGCTTCCGCAGGAACCGTCGTCCAGATACACTTCCACCTCCACGGTGGGATTTCCACGGGAATCCAGCACTTCTCTTGCGTATACGTCCTCAATAAACGGCATAGTTTTGTACCTCCTTACACCTTTTCAATTTAAAACTCTACGATTTGAATGAAGTCCTCCGGCTTCAGGCTTGCGCCCCCCACCAAAGCTCCATCAATATCTTCCATATTCATCAGTTCTGAAGCGTTATTCGGCTTGACGGAACCGCCGTACTGTATGATGACCTCTTCGGAAACCTCGCTTCCGTACAGGGTTTCTATCACCCTTCGGATGTGAGCGCACATTTCCTGTGCCTGATCCGGCGTAGCCGTACGGCCGGTGCCGATGGCCCAGACCGGTTCGTAAGCGATGACCAGATGTTTCACCTGATCGGCGGACAGTCCCGCGACGCCGCCTTCCACCTGTGCCTTTACCACATCAAACGCCTGGCCGGCATCCCTCTGCGCAAGCACCTCGCCCACGCACATGATGGGCGCGATGTTGTGAGCAAAGGCCTGATGCAGCTTTTTGTTCACGGTCTCGTCGGTTTCACCGAAGTACTGACGGCGCTCCGAATGGCCGATAATCACGTAATCCACCCCGATCTCCGTCAGCATATCCGCCGAAATTTCACCGGTAAACGCGCCGCTTTCCTCAAAGTGCATATTCTGCGCTCCCACCTTGACGCCGCTGCCGGAAAAGGCCTCTGTCAAAGCGGAAAGCTGGGTGAAGGGCGCGCAGATAGCCACAGTCACGTCGGAAGGCCGATAGAGCTTCCGGAAGTCACGGGCAAATTCCAACGCCTCTTTCGTGGTCTTAAACATTTTCCAGTTTCCTGCGATAAACGGTTTTCGCATCCCATTACCTCCGTTATTTGTCCTGCAACACAGCGACGCCCGGCAGTTCCTTGCCTTCTAAAAATTCCAAAGACGCGCCGCCGCCGGTGGAAATGTGGGTCATCCGATCCCCCAACCCAAACTTCTTGACAGCCGCCGCGGAATCGCCGCCGCCGATGATGGTCATTCCCTGACAATCGGCCATGGCTTTGGCGATGGCCTCCGTTCCCTTAGCGAAAGTATCCATTTCAAATACGCCCACCGGCCCGTTCCAGATGACGGTAGCCGCGTCCCTGATCTTCCCGGAGAACAGTTCCATGGACTTTTCGCCGATGTCCATGCCCATGCAGTCCGCAGGCATGGCCTGACTGTCGCAGGTGAAATGTTCAGCATCGTTTTTAAATTCCTTAGCCACTACAGTATCCACCGGCAGCAGCAGTTCCACGCCCTTTTCTTTAGCCAGATCCATTAAGTGAGTCGCCAGATCCAGCTTATCCGCCTCCAAAATGGACGTTCCGATTTCATAACCCATGGCCTTGTAAAACGTATAGGACATGCCGCCGCCGATGATCAGGCAGTCCACCTTGTTCAGCAGATTTTCAATCACCGTGATCTTGTCGCTGACCTTGGCGCCTCCCATGATGGCCACGAACGGCCGCTTGGGATTTTCTACGGCATTCCCCAGAAATTCCAGTTCCTTTTCAATGAGAAAACCCGATACGCCGGGAATGAAAGACGCAATTCCCGCAGTGGAGGAATGGGCGCGATGCGCCGTGCCGAAGGCGTCATTGACAAACAGCTCCGCCAAAGAAGCCAGTTCTTTGGAAAACGCCTCGCCGTTTTTCGTTTCTTCCGCGCGGAATCTGACGTTTTCCAGGAGCATTACATCGCCGGGTTTCAACTTCTTCGCCGCCTCCCGCACCTGATCGTTGACCACTTCCGGAACGCTGAGAAAAATGACCGGCTGTTTCAAAAGCTCCTCCAGGCGTTTTGCCACAGGAGCCAGAGAATACTTCATGTCCGGCTCCCCCTTGGGACGTCCCAGGTGCGACATGAGAATCACCTTCGCGCCGTTTTCCACCAGATAATTGATGGTAGGCATAGCGCTGGTGATGCGAATGTCGTCGGTGATGTTTCTGTCGTCGTCCAGAGGAACGTTGAAATCGCATCGAACGATGACGGTCTTTCCTCTGACCTCTGCATCTCTTACCGTTTTCTTCATACTGATAAATCCTTTCCGAGTCTGCGACTCTGTTTCGGTGATGGATCAAGGTTTAATAGCGCTTTCTCTTGGAAGAGGCGGCCACGTGCATTTCATCCCGATATTTGGCTACGGTGCGCCGGGAAATGCGGATTCCCTTCTGCTGCAAAATCTCCACCATGGCCTGATCGCTTTTGGGCGCTTTGGGATCTTCACTGTCCACGATTTCGCGGATCAGAGTTTTAATGCTTTCCGAGGCAATCCCTTCGCCGAAGCCGCCTGAAACGCCGCTGGTGAAGAAGTATTTCAGTTCGAATACCCCTCTTGGACTCTGCATGTATTTTCCGTTGATAGAGCGGCTGACGGTGGATTCGTGAATGCCCACCTCGTCGGCAATCTGTTTCAGCGTCAGGGTTTTCAAATGCTTGGCACCGTACTCAAAGAAGTCCTGCTGGTATTTCACCACGGCGCTGACTACATTATATATGGTCTGTTTCCGCTGTTCGATGCTCTTGATTAACCACATGGCCGAATTCAGCCGTCCCGTTAAAAACTGATTGATATTGGAATCCTTCTCCGACTCTGCCAGCATCTTCTGGTAATAGGGGGAAAGGGTCAGGTGGGGCGTGCTGCTTTCATTGACCAGCACCACATACTCCCCGTCGATCTTTTCCACGGTCACGTCGGGCACGATGTATCGAGTGGCGTCGGAACCCTCAAACTGGCGCCCCGGCTTCGGCTCTAAGCTGCGGATGACGTCGCTGATCTCCTGCACTTCTTTCACCGTGATGGACAGGGCGCGGGCGATGTTGCTCAGGCGACGGTTGGCCACATCCTCTAAATATTCGTCCACCACCCGAAGGATCAGCGGCTGGTCGTATCCTCTGTGGCGCAGCTGAATCTTTAAACACTCTTTCAGATCTCTGGCGCCCACCCCCACCGGGTCGAAACCCTGAATGATCCGGAGGATTTCCTCTGTCTCTGAAAGGGTCAGATGAAACTGGCCGGCCAGTTCCTCCACCGATTGGGTGAGATAACCGTTTTCGTCCAGCGATTCGATCATGTATTTGGCCACCAGCCTGCGGCTTTTTTTCATGGGTACGAACTGCAGCTGAAACATGAGGTTTTCCGTCAGCGATACGTGATTGCCGACAAACTGTTCGAAGGTATATTCGCTGCCCTCGCTGCGGCTTTGATACTGCCACTGCTTGTAGCTGATATCGTCGTATTCCCGTTCTTTTAATTGTTCTATCCAGTCCGGATCGCTATCCGCGGCCGACCGCAAAGAAGTCTCGTCCTTTTCTTCGGCCTGCTCCCGGTCGCTTTGTCCTTCCCCATCCTGGGGATCGATTTCCAAAATGGGATTGGCCAGAACCTGCTCGTCTACATAAGCCTCCAGTTCCTGAGTGTTGAATTGCAGAATCTGAATCGCCTGGATCAGTTCCGGAGTCATGACTAATTTTTGGGCTTGTTCTATGGTCAGGTCGTATCCTAATCTCATGGCGTTGTCTCCTCTTTCGTCAGCTACATTTTACCACAAAATCGAAGCAGGCAACAGCCCCGGGACGGAAAAAGGGTTGATTTATTCCAATCCCGGAAAATCCAACTGACGCAGGGCCTCAAATAAAATGATGTTGGCGGAATTGGCCAGATTCAGCGACCGCAGCCGCGTATCGGCGCTCATGGGAATCCGGATCGCCCAGTCCTGATGCGCCGCAATGAAGTCCCGTGGCAACCCTGCGGTTTCTCTGCCGAAGAGAATCATATCACCGTCGCGATAGGCCACATCGGTGTGGCGTTTTCCGCCTTTGGTGGTTGCCAGATACATAGTAGCGCCCTGATATTCTCTCATGAAATCCTCCAGGCTTTCATGGATGCTCAGGGTGACAAACGGCCAATAATCCAGTCCCGCCCGCTTCAAATGTTTGTCGTCAATGGAAAAGCCCAGAGGCTTCACCAAATGGAGATGCGCTCCCGTTGCGGCGCAGGTTCTGGCGATGTTTCCCGTGTTTGGCGGAATTTCAGGCTCCACTAAAACGATGTGCAGTGCCATGGATGTGTTCCTCGCTTCCTTTTTCTTTGGAGGACGGCAAACCGCCCCTTCTTTTAGTGTGGCATAAGCCGCGGGAAAAAGCAATTCCTATCGGCAGTTTTCCGACTTTTTTATAAACCCGCGGCGACGGGTTGAGCGCGTTTTCCGGAGTAAACCATTTACTTTCCTTTCAAACTGCTATATAATGTAATTACTTATGACGTTTTGAGGGAGGTATACCATGAAGAAAAAGACCATTAACGTGGGTTTGTTAGGGTTTGGCACTGTCGGCAGCGGCACCTATCGCATGCTGACCACCAATGAACATACGATTTCCTATACCACCGGCGTTTCCATCAAAGTATCGAAGATTCTGGTGAGAGATCTTTCCAAGAAGAGAGATTCCTCCGCACCGGAACATCTGTTTACAGATCATCCCGACGATATTTTGAAGAATCCGGACATCGACGTGGTGGTGGAAGTCCTGGGCGGCATTCACCCGGCTTTCGATTATATGGAAGAAGCCATCAAGGCAGGAAAACACGTCGTCACCGCAAATAAAGCCGTCATCGCCAAGGACGGCCCCTACCTGACCCAGCTGGCCATCGACAACAAAGTCATTTTGCGCTATGAAGCCAGCGTGGGCGGCGGGATTCCCATTCTCAACGCTCTGTCCACCTCCCTGCAGGCCAATGAGTTCACCGAGGTTTTGGGTATTGTCAACGGTACCACCAACTACATCCTCACCCAGATGGCCGAAAATGACATGGAATATGAAGACGCTCTGAAACAGGCGCAGGCCATGGGCTTTGCCGAGGCGGATCCCACCGGCGATGTGGAGGGTTACGACGCGGCCAACAAGCTGAGCATTTTGATCTCCACCGCCTTCGGCGTGAGAGTTGCTCCGGAAAACATTCCCCGAGAGGGAATTTCCAACATCACAAAAGAGGACATGGCGTATGCCAAGCAGTTCGGCTATACCATCAAGCTGCTGGCACAGGCCAAGCGGTACCGCAGCACCCTGGAATGTTCCGTGCAGCCGGCCATGATTCCCCTGAGCCATCCTCTGGCTACGGTGAAGAACGAGTTCAACGCCATCTTCGCCAAGGGCAACGCCGTGGATGACGTGATGCTCTACGGCAAGGGCGCCGGCGCTATGCCCACGGGCAGCGCCGTGGTGGGCGACCTTTTGGAAATCGCCAGAGCCTACGCCTTTGGCACCACCGACAGAACCATCCCCACCGCCCTCAACGACAATCCGAACCTGCAGTTTGACGGCGAGGGGCAGAACATGTACTGCGTGGTTTTGATGGCCGAGGACATGACGGGAATCCTGGGCAAGATCGCTACCAAGTTCGGAGATGCGGGAATTGCCATCCGAACCTTCGTTCAGCATCCCAGTTCCAAACAGACGGGCCGCTATGTTCCGCTGATTTACATTTTGGGCGAAACCGCCAGAGACCGTCTGAACGAAGCGCTGGAGGAAATCAGCGCCTTCACTTTCGTAAAGGAAATCAAGAGCGTCATCTGCGTTGCCGATTTCAGATAAGAAAAGGAGAAGCCGGATATGAGTTTATTTCAGGAATGGGAGGATTTAATCTCCAATCAGACCGATGAAACCTTTCCCGATTTTTGGGAGAAATACAGTTCTACGGAAAAGAAAATCTACAGCAGCATTTTGGACACGCCTTCGGAAAAGGTGACCGGTACGTTCCAGGAGCTGGTGGAAAAGTACGACGCCGACCCGGTGATCTTCATGGGTTTTCTGGACGGCATCAACACCAGCCTTCGTCAGGAACAGAATTTGGACGAGTTCGACGAAACGTCGCAGATCTGCCTGGATATCGATTTAGAAAAGCTGTATTACAACATGCTGGCGGCCAACGCCGATTACCTGTTCACCCTGCCCCAGTGGGATGACATTCTCACCGCGGAAAAGCGGCAGGAAATTCTCAAGACCTATCGCCGCTCCAAGACCGTGGTCAAAGAAAAAGAGCCTGGCAGAAACGATCCCTGCCCCTGTGGCTCCGGCAAAAAATATAAAAAGTGCTGCGGCAAAAACGCATAGCCTATTGGCTATGCGCTATGACCGGCGCTGCTATATGAATCAAAAGCTGCATTTTCAATGGAAATGCAGCTTTTTCTGTGAGGGCAAAAAAGCGGCGCCAGATTACCGGATGCTGCGGCCAACGCTGTGCCAAACGCTGCAGGCGACGTCCCAACGCCGGATTTTTGCCACAGTTGTCCCTCTCTTTTTTATTAGAAAATCTTATTAAATTATAATTTTTATTCGTTTTACTTATTTTCTTTTCTGTTGTATGATTAAGACAACAAAAGGATAGAACATCAGCTGATTCAAAATCCAAACACCATTTACCGTCGGAAGGCGGCCATCAAAAAAGGTTCGTGCCAAAGGCACAGAAAGGACACTACCATGAATAAGCAGCTTTTAGCAATCCTGGCCGGTATCGTAGGTATGATCGTTTTAAGTATCGCTCTGATGTAGTCAAACATACGCACCTGTTATTAAAACCGGAGCATCGCAGTAGAAAGGAGATTGGTCATGAATAAGCAGTTTTCAAGCAAGCAGTTTTTCGAAATCATCGTTAGCGTAATGGCTATGATCGCCGCAAGCATCTCGTTGATGTAATCTGCTATCCAGGGCCATCAACACAATATCGTTTACTTGAGTGTATCTAATTCAGCATATATACAATAGAAAGGAGATCTATTATGAATAATAAGAAATTTTTCGGGATTATCGCCGTTGTCCTGGTAGCTATCATCGCTGGCGTGGTTCTGCTGTAGTCAGAACCACTTCCAGCCACAGAACGTGAAACGAAGCTCAGCAGTTCCTTTGACAAAGTTTCAATGGATGTAAAAGAAAGGAGTCCAATTATGACTAACAAGAAATTATCCGACATGGTTCTTCATATTCTGGCTGCCTTGCTTACAGGCTTCGCCGTTCTCTAAATCATTCGCACTTATAGAACAGGCCGATGCTCTCTGCATCGGCCTGCCCCATAATAACATCCTTTAAAAATCGCTGAAATATTGAAATTTCAGCGATTTTTAATTCTATAAACCCTGTCAAAAATTGAAAGGAAATTCACCGACTTTCATAATGAGAACGCGGCAGCTTAACCCTTGTAAACCACGCCGTCCTTCATGACGAAGCAGCAGTTCATCATGCTCTTCATACCGTCCTCGATGGGGTTGCCGTCAAAGGCGACGATATCGGCCAGCTTGCCCGGTTCGATGGTGCCCAGTTCCTTCTCCCGCTTAATCATCTCGGCGTTCACCTTGGTTGCGGCCTGGAGGCAGTAAGCGGCGGGGATGCCGGCCTGAACCATGAGCTGGAACTCGAAGGCCTGATCGCCGTGCTTGCTGTAGGGCGTACCGGTGTCGGTACCGAAGGCGATCTTAACGCCCTTCTTCACCATCGTCTTCAGATGAGCGGCGTGGTTTTCCAGACAGATCTGCGCCTTTTCCACCGCGTAGTCGGGAATGCCGGCGGCCTTGCCGAATTCCACGATCCGGTAAGCGGCGATGATGGTGGGTACCAGATAGGTGCCGTATTCCACCAGCATATCGATGCCTTCATCATCGATGAGCATGCCGTGTTCGATGGAGGTGATGCCCGCCCGGATGGCGTTCTTGATACCCTCGGCGCCGTGAGCGTGGGCGGAAGAGGTTCTGCCCCGGAACTTCGCCACCTCGCAGCAGGCCTTCATCTCTTCAAAGGTCATTTCGCAGGCGCCGGGCTCATCCCCCTTGCTCATAACGCCGCCGGTAGCCATCAGCTTCACCTGGTCGGCGCCGTGCTTAAACGTGGCGCGGGTGGCGGCTCTTGCAGCGTCGGGACTGTTGCAGATGGCGGCGAACTCACCGCCGGAAACGTCGGGATTGAAGTGGAAGTCGCCGTGGCCGCCGGTAGAGGAAATGGCGATACCGCTGCACTGCATCCGGGGGCCCACGCAAAGACCCTTCTGAATGGCGTCGCGAAGGGAGATATCCACATAGCCGAAGTCTCCTTCGCAGCGGATGGTGGTAAATCCGGCCATCAGGTCTCTTTCTACATAACGCATGGCACGATAGGCTACGTCGCCGGTCTTCAGGAAGGGAAATTCCGCCATGCTGTCGGGTTCGCCGTTCATGCCCACATGGAGATGGCCGTCGATGAGGCCGGGCATAACGAATTTATCGGACAGGTCGATCACCTCAGCGCCGGCAGTGTCCACGGTATTTGCGGGAACCACCTGACTGATGATGTTATCCTCTACTACAACGGCTACATTTTTCTGTACGTTCTGATCCACAGCAGAGAAGAAGCTGCCGCATTTGATAATTTTTTTCATATAAATAACTTCCTTTCTATTATATTTATGGTTGATATTCCTTACCGCCGGTAAAGAATGCTCCATCTCATTAAAACATTTTTTTAGAATAAGTAATCATTTTTTATAAGCGCAAGGTTCTTCCGATTATGAGAATACCATGGGAACGATGAAGGAGGCAAAGGCTACCGAGGCGATGGTCACGGAGGTAAAGCCGCTGACGATCATTTTGGGCATCAGCTTGCCGCGCATGAGCTCGCTGTCCTCGGCCGAAAGTTCCAGAGAGGCGATGACCTCATCGGTGACGATCTGCGTAGCGGGGTATCCCATGAGGCAGCACACGCCGATGGCTGCAGCCATGGGAGCGGATACCTTCAGCGCTTTCCCCATCACTATGGAAAAAATTGCGATGCCCGCGGAGCAGATCACCAGCATTCCCACAATGGGCCAGATCATGCTCAGCAGCATGGGAACGTCCACGCTTTTAAAGTTCCCGGGCAGGATGGAAAACAGAGCCAACAGCAGGAAGTTGAGCGCTCCCGCCTTCGCCAGGATGTTTTTCTCCAAAAAGCCCAGTTCACAGAACAGAACGCCCATCAACAGGAACATGATGTTCTGATTGATGATCTGGGTGTCGCCGCCGAACTTGGTCAGGTTGGACAGCCATACGGACAGCACGCCTACCATCGCCGCCTTGGCAATGAGGAAGGTGTAGCTCTGCATGGACTTGGGCCAGCTCTTGATGACGCGAATGTCCAGCTTTCTGGCCTTCCCAGTCTCTGATGCCAGAGAAAGTTCTCCGTTATTGAGAATCCGCTTCGCTTCCTTCCTCAGCATGACCGAAGCCACGGGCAGACCGGCAAACATTTGAAACGCGCACAGCAGGGTAACGTAAGCTGCCAGTTCTCCCCTGCCCAGCTCATTGGCGGCGTCCGAAGCGATGATGGTGGCAATGATACCTCCGGAGATGGGAGCCGAACCCAGGATCGCCCACTCCCGGCCAAACAGCATTACACATACCGTAAGCGCCATGACGCCCAGACCTACCAGACCGGCCAGCGCCACTAAGACGGTTTTCCACTCCCGAAGCAGCTCTTCGATGTTCATGGATGTGCCCATATGAATCAGCAGCAAGGCAATGCCGAAATTGCTGGTGATGAGGGGAAGGCCGGTGCTGTCTACCGCATCGGTGGGGATCAACCCGGTCAGATAACCCACCAGAAACAGTCCGCATCCCACGATGATAGCAGAAATGATGGCCTTGGTCTTATTGGCCACCACATCGCCCAAAGCGAAAAACACCGCAAAAATCATAAAACTAAATAAGGGCGTCCACATTGTTTCCATTTATTATCTCCTCCTTGTATCTACTCTCACTTAGGTGTCCGGCAGGCAAGCTGCCGGCCGGGACGTTTTTGATAAAATATGTTCCTACTTTACCATATGGTTTGGACTATGTCAACAACTATTTTGAATTATTTTTGTGTTTTTTAAACAATTTAAATTGTTGGTTATCGATAAATATTTCACATTATCTTTATTTTTTGTTACAGCTTATTCGGCGCGAGATTGCTATTGGGAAAAACAACCCCATTACAGCTCAAAATACGCAAAAGGGGCAGTCCCGGTATCCGCCGGAACTGCCCCTTTCTAAATATATCCGTCCGTTTTTTATAAATTTTTCTTGCACAGGTCGTTGACTCCGCACTCCTCACACTTGGGATTTCTGGCGGTGCAGACCTGACGGCCGTGCCAAATCAGAGCGTGGTGCAGATCGCTCCAGTTTTCTTCAGGAACGGCCTTCATCAACCCCAGCTCCGTCTTCAACACGTCGTTTTCTTTCACAAAACCCATGCGATTAGCCAGACGGAATACGTGGGTATCCACGGCGATCCTCTGATGGCCGAAGCCTACGGAAAGCACCACGTTGGCCGTCTTGCGACCCACGCCGGGAAGCTCCACCAGCTTGTCGTAGTCCTCCGGCACTTCCCCGTCGTACTTCTCCACCAGCATCTGCGCCATTTTAATGAGATTTTTCGACTTAGTCTTGTACATGCCGATCCGCTTGATCAGGCTCTGCAATTCTTCTTCCGAAATCTGCGCCATCGCTTTAGCGTCGGGGCAGCGCGCAAACAACGCCGGCGTCACCTCATTGACGCTTTTATCGGTGGTCTGTGCCGAAAGCGCCACAGCCACGATCAGCTGGTACACCGAACCGAAATGCAGCGCGCACTCCGCGTTGGGATACAGCTTCAACAACCGATCCACCAGTGGCTGCACCTCCGCTTTTTTCAATTTTGCCATAGTCTCTTCCCCGCTTCCTGACGCCGTTTTGCCGTCATGCAATTTCTTTCTCCTGTATCTTACATGACTTCGACAAATTTCGCAAGATATAATCTGACCCGCGGGTCAACTTTTTCTTGACCGCCGTTTTGTACCGTACTATAATGGAACAGTACCGACCAGCGGGTCGGTTTTCTGATTGCCATAGGAGGATTAGAGTATATGAAAAAAAGCAAAAAAACCATGATTGCGGTGGTTGCCGTTCTGGTGCTGTTTGCCGCGTTTCGCATCATCAGCGCCAACTACAATTCCACCGAAGAAGAGGAAACGTATCGCGTCAATGTACAGACCGGCCAAGTAGCCTATATGGATTTGATTTCCACTTCGCCGCTGACCGGTTCCATTCAGGCAGAAAATCAGGTGGTTTTAGCCGCCGCACTGCAGGCGGAGGTCACCGGCGTCTATGTGGAAGTGGGCGATTACGTCGCCGCCGGCGCTACTTTAGTTACCTTAGATACATCATCCGTCAGCGGAAGCTACGGTCAGGCCTCCGCCGGATATAACATGGCCGTCCAGGGATTGGATACCGCCAAAACCAATTACGAGCGGATGAAAACCCTGTACGAGGAGGGCGCCATTTCCCAGCAGGCGCTGGAACAGGCGCAGACCGCCTACACTACGGCGCAGGAGCAGGTCAATCAGGCCAAGGCTGCTTTGGGAAGCGCCGGAAGCGCTGTCGGCTACGGCACCATCACCTCTCCCATCAGCGGCTACGTCACCAGCCTCAACGCGGTGGTGGGGCAGTTCCCCGGCTCGCCGGTTGCCACTGTCAGCGACACTTCCGCTCTGGAAATCAGTACCAACGTGTCGGAATATCTGGTTGCCGATATCAAGGCGGGAGACGCTGTGACCGTCACCGTGAAGTCCCTGCCCGACCGTACCTTCACCGGAACCATTAAAACCGTGGCGCCTGCGCCCGGCGTAGGCAGCTTCACCTACCCTGTCACCATCTCCATCGATCCGGATCAGGAGGGACTGATGGCCGGCATGTTCGCCGAGGTTCACGTTACCTCAAGCCGCAAGGATCACGTTCTGGCCGTTCCCTCCGACGCTGTTCTGATTAAAAACGGCGAAACCCAGGTGGTCATTTTAAACGACAACATCCCCGAATTCGTTCCGGTGGAAACCGGCCTGGATAACGGCGAATACGTGGAAATTCTGTCCGGCCTCAGCGAGGGTCAGACCATCGTCACCACGGGACAGCACTACGTGGTTGCCGGTGAAGAAGTCAACGTCGCAGAGTAAGGAGGCCGCTATGAATTTATCATCCATTTCGGTCAAACGGCCGGTAACGACGATCATGCTGCTTTTGATCGTGGTTCTTTTGGGTCTCACCTCGCTCATCGGAATCCCTCTGGATCTGATGCCGGATATGGAAATCCCCGTGGCCATCGTCATGGTTTCCTATCCTAACGCCTCCCCTGAAGAAGTGGAAACCATGATCACCCAGCCGGTGGAAAGCGCCCTGGCTTCCGTGGAGGGAATGGACACCATGATGTCCATGACCATGGCGGGAAGTTCCGTGGTGATGATTCAGTTCGACATGGATATCGACATGAACTTCGCCACCCTGGATATGCGGGAAAAGGTGGCCATGATCGAAGGGTACCTGCCGGAGAATTCCTCCGACCCCATGATTATGAAAATGAACATGAATTCCGCTCCCGTCATGCAGGTTTACGTTTCGGGAGATATGTCTTTGGATCAGCTGTACCAGCGGGTAGACGAATCCGTGGTCAATTCCTTTGAACGGGCTTCCGGCGTTGCCTCTGTCAGCGTCACCGGCGGTCTGGAAACGGAAATCGCCGTCACCTTAGAACAGGAGCGGCTGTTGGGCTACGGCCTTTCCATGTCCACTCTGAGCCAGATGCTGGCCGCGGAAAACCTGAACCGACCCAGCGGTACCGTGGACAAGGGAAGCACGGAGCTGATCGTCCGCACCATCGGCGAATTCGATTCCGTGGAGGACGTACAGCGCTATCCCATCACCCTGGCCACCGGCGAGATCGTCCGTCTGGGCGACATTGCCACCGTTTCCGAACGCTATCAGGAGCAGGATTCCATCAGCCGCATCGACGGTGACACAGCCATCGGTCTGGCCATCATGAAGCAGTCCTCCTCCAACACGGTGGACGTTTCCAAGGCCGTCCAAAAGGCCATCCGAACGCTGGAAAAGAACAATCCCGACCTGCATTTCACCGTAGGCTTCGATCAGGCGGACTACATTCAGCAGTCTGTTTCCTCTGTGGCAAACTCCGCCATCATAGGCGCGCTGCTTGCCATTGTGGTGGTGTTCTTATTCCTGCGGAACCTGGGTTCCACCGCTATCATCGCCATTTCCATTCCCACGTCCTTCCTGGCCACCTTCGTCCTGATGAAGTATTCGGGAATGACGCTGAACATGCTGACCCTCTGCGGCCTGACGCTGGGCGTCGGTATGCTGGTGGATAACTCCATCGTGGTTCTGGAAAACATCTACCGCACCAATCAGGGACTGAACCATCCTTACGAAGCAGCCATTTTGGGCAGTAAACAGGTATTTTTGTCCGTTGTGGCCTCCACCCTGACCAGCATCGTGGTCTACCTGCCCATCGCCATGAGCGGCGGTATGGCCGGCATGGTATTCAAGGATTTCTGCTTTACCATTATTTTCGCACTGGTGGCATCCCTTGCCGTATCCATGACCGTCGTTCCCATGCTCTGTTCCAAGATTTTGCGCAGGGATATTTCCACCGACTATATGCGGGTGGGGACAAAGCGCTACCGCTTCCGTCTGATTCCCAAGTTTACGCGAGCCATTGAAGGTCTCACCCAGTTCTATACGGATGTGATCAAAGCTGCGTTGCGCAAGCGCCGCCGCACCGTTTTAGCCTGCGGCGCCATTTTCATCATATCTCTTTCTCTGCTTTTGATGGTGGGCGCGGAGCTGATTCCCGCCAGCGACGAAGGGATGTTCACCGTTACGGTGGATTCGCCCTACGGCACGTCTTTAGAGGACAGAGACACCGTTTTACAGCCTCTGGAGGAATACCTGCTGACCCTGCCGGAAACGGAACACGTGTCCGTGGACATTGCATCCTCCTCCTTCCTCGGCGGGCAGACCACTTCTTCTACGCTGTCGGTGGTGTTATGCGATAAAACCCAGCGCAGCAGAAGTACGGCGGACATCGTAAAACAGGTAAAAAAGGAATTTTCCACCGTGGCGGGCGCCGATATCACCGTGTCCGAATCCTCCATGATGTCCAGCATGATGGGCGGAAGTGAGATTACCCTGTATCTGTACGGCAGCGAGCTGGATATTCTGGAAACCATCGGCGATGATCTGGCGGCACAGATCAAGCAGATCGACGGCATCGCCGACGCGGCCACCGACGTGACCGAGGGAAATCCTGAAATCTGCGTGAAGCTGAACCGCTCGGTTTCCGCCAATTACGGCATTACCGCCTACCAGCTGGCAAACGCTTTGGAATCCTCCCTGTCGGGCAGCACGGCCACCAAGCTGAAGGTGGACGGCCAGGAAATCGAAATCAATTTGGCTCTGAACGATACCTACGGAAAGACCGTAGATAATATGAAGCAGATCATGATTCCCACAGCCAGAGGAACCACCGTTCCCGTGGGCGAAATTGCCGACTTCACTTTCGGCAACTCTCCCACCGTAATCTACCATCAGGATCAGACCCGCATGATCACGCTGTCCGCCAGCACGGACAGCGGCGACCTGGGCGCGGTTTCTCAAAAAATCACAAAACTGCTTGACAGCTATCCCTTCCCCGAAGGCTACTACTACGACAACGGCGGCCAGCAGGAACAGATGGGCGAAGCCTTCGGACAGCTGGGCCTGGCTCTCATCGTGGCCATCCTCCTGGTCTACATGCTGCTGGCGGCGCAGTTTGAATCCATGGTACTGCCGCTCATCGTCATGATCGCCGTACCTTTCGCTATGTCCGGCGCTTTCCTGGCGCTGTTCTTCGCCGGAATGCGGCTTTCCATGATCTCCTTTACCAGTCTGGTCATCCTGATCGGTATCGTGGTAAACAATTCCATCCTGCTGGTGGAATTCATCAAGATCAATTCGGAAACCATGGGACGCGACGAGGCCATCGTGGAAGCGGGACGCACCCGTCTTCGCCCCATTCTGATGACTACGCTTACCACCATTGTGGGTATGATTCCCATGTCTATGGGTCTTGGCGACGGCGGCGAAATTCTGGCTCCCATGGGTGTTTCCATCATGGGCGGTCTCATAGGTTCTACCGTAGGCGCACTGATTCTGGTTCCCGTCATGTATGCGGCAAACGACGACAGACGCAGCCGTCGGGAAAAGAAGAAGCAGGAGCACGAAGAAAAAATTGCCGCTCTGGAACGCCAGTGGGCTGCCGAGGACGGCAGATAATTCCCCTGTGCCGAGGTGTATTATGGATAAAACAAGGAAAGAACGAACACAGAAAAAAAGACAGCTGATTTTGGACGCCGCCCTCTCCGTCTTTCTTCAAAACGGATATGAAAAGACCAAAATCATCGACATCGCCCAAAAGGCGGGCATCGGCAAGGGGACGGTCTACGAATACTTCGACAGTAAGGAAACGCTGTTTCAATGCCTGTTAAACAGTTACTGTCAATATTACAAAGAGACGTTGCAGACTACCCTGTCCCAAATGGAGGGGCAGTCGCCGCAGGAAAAGCTGATGGCCATCCTCGACATCGAACACAGTCTGCAAAAAAACGTGGGACTAAAGTCCATGAGTCCCCTGAAATTTCAAATTGAATTCAGCCATTTCCCCGGTTTGCAGCAGGCAGTTTCTCACATGATCGTATTCAAATTCAACACTCTCCGCGACATTTTAAGCGACGGTATCGATGCCGGAGAACTGCGGAATATCAACACCGCCCTGGCGGCGGTGATGCTGATGGGCGTGGGCATCATCGCACTGGATATAACGGATTCCCACCGGTCAGAGCATTGTCCCTTGGGTACTCTGCCGCCGGATCATCCCATTTCCCTTGAGGATCGGAAGCAATTTACCGACGAAAATCTTGTGGACCTGATCATGCACGGCATCTGCGCCCCACGATAAAACATTCGAAAGGATTTCCTGTATGGAAGAACTGATTTTTAACCAATTACCCCTGTCTGCGGAGGTGTTGAAGGCTCTGGAGCGCATGGGTTTCACAGAGGCAACCCCCATTCAGGCGCTGGCCATTCCGCCTATTTTACAGGGACGCGACGTCATCGGCCAGGCGCGCACCGGAACGGGAAAGACCTGTGCTTTCGGGATTCCCGCCGTAGAAGCCGTGGATTTGAGCATCCCCGGCGTTCAGGTTCTGGCCCTGTGTCCCACCCGGGAGCTTGCCATTCAAATGGCGGAGGAATTATCTCAGGTCGGCCGGTACAAAAAGGGGGTTCACATTCTGGCACTGTACGGCGGCCAGTCCATTGACCGTCAGATTCTGGCGCTGAAAAAGCGTCCCCAGATCATTGTAGGAACGCCGGGGCGCATTATGGATCACCTGCGCCGTCACACTCTGAAGGTGGATCACCTGCGTACGGTGGTGTTAGATGAAGCCGACGAAATGCTGAATATGGGTTTTCGCGAGGACATCGACGCTATTTTGAGTCAGCTCCCTCAGGAGCGGCAGACCCTTTTATTCTCCGCCACCATGCCTCAGGAAATTTTAGACCTGACGGCTTTATACCAGAAGGACGCGATATTTTTAAAGACAGTGGAAGAAGAACTCACCGTGCCCGCCATCGACCAGTATTACATCGAGGTTCGGGAACAAAACAAGCTGGAGCTTCTGTGCCGTTTGGCAGACTACAGCAACGTGCGCCTGGGATTGGTATTCGTCAACACCAAACTGCGGGCAGATGCGGTAGCTCAGGGACTGCAAACCCGCGGTTTTCGGGCGGAAGCCCTCCACGGCGACATGAAGCAGCTGGAGCGCGACCGGGTGATGAACCGCTTTCGCAAAGGACAGCTGACCTTGCTTGTGGCTACCGATGTTGCTGCCCGGGGAATTGATGTAGCGGGAATCGACGCCGTCTTTAACTACGATCTGCCCGGCGACGCGGAATACTATGTCCATCGCATCGGCCGTACCGGCCGCGCAGGAAATTTCGGTGTTTCCTACTCCTTCGTGTTCGGAAGGGATCACGCCCGCCTGCGCGCCATTCAGCGATACACCAAGTCCAAAATTCTGCCCATGAAAGCGCCTACCGTCGACGACGTGGAGCGCGTCCGGCTGGACTTAGCCATCCGAGACATTCAGGCGAAACTGGACAAAGGGCGATACAGAAAATATCTGCCGATCATTCAGAGGATCTTAAACGACGATGCGGTCTATGGCAGCGGCGAGGACGTGGCCGCCGTGCTGTTCGGCATGGCCTTCCGGGAATTCGACAAGCGCCGCTACACTCCCACCGAATTGGACGAGCCGCCTAAGCTTCATCGCTTCCTGCGCAATCCCGATCTTCGATCTGACCGGCGGAAGGACGACGACAGTTTCCACAGGAAACGCTTTTCCGACAAACGCCGCGGGGAAAAACGGCGGGACTGGGACGAACAGCCGCCCTACAACAGCAAAAGAGAAACCAACGGTAAGAACAAAACCAAAAACAAAAATAAAAGCGTGGATCATGGCGCAACTAAAAACAGAAAACATGAAAAATCCGGCGGTAGATTTGCCAGAAAAGCAAAGAAATAAAAGCTTCTCACAGCGAAAGACAACAGCCGCCGTTTTGCTCACAAAAACAAACGCTCTCACCCGCAGGATGCAATTCCCTGGGCAAGAGCGTTTTTCGTTTATTTATAAATATCTCCACGATTGCCAATGGTCAACACCCGGACAATCAACAAATCGCCTTCGATTGTATATAGCACCCGATAAGAGCCTACGCGCAGTCGATAGAGGTTTTCATGTCCGCTTAACGGCTTAATGTCGCCATCATTTGGCAGCTTTTGTATCGCCTTTAAGATTCGTTCTCTCTGCTGTAACGGCTGCTTTTGCAGAAATTTCAAGGCGGGTTTTTCAATTACGATCCTGTAAGTCACAGGGACACCCCCAGCGTCTCCGCCGCTTCTTCCAGACTGATTGCCTGACCTTTGTCAGGGTTTGCAGCATACTCCTTGTACAGCGCATTGCAAAAAGCGTCGTCTTCGGCTTCGCTGATGGCGTTGCGTGCAGCTTGAAGTATGTCGATGATATTGACAAGTTGTGCTTCGTTGAAGCTATCCAAAATACTGATACACTTTTCACGGTTGCTCATCGTATTTTCCCCCTTTCACCGGCACAAAGCAAATCTTCACAGCGATGATCCGCCTTCTTTATACGAACTTCTTCAGATATTTCAGCGTTCTCACCATCTGGGATACGTAGCTGTTTTCGTTATCGTACCAGGCGACGACCCGCACCTCGTAAATCTTCGTGCCGCATCTCTGCGCCAGCGTCTGGGTAGCGTCGAACAGGGAACCGTAGTTCATGCCGATGATATCGCTGGAAACCAACTCTTCTTCGGTGTAGCCGAAGGATTCGTTGGCGGCAGCCTTCATGGCGGCGTTGATGCCCTCCACGCTGACGGTTTCCGTCTCGTCCTTTAAGGTGGCGTCTAAAATGGTAATGGAACCGGAGGGAACGGGAACCCGCTGTGCAGAACCGATCAACTTGCCGTCCAGTTCCGGGATGACAAGACCGATGGCCTTGGCAGCGCCGGTGCTGTTGGGAACGATGTTGATGGCGCCGGCTCTCGCTCTGCGCAGATCGCCCTTTCTGTGAGGACCGTCCAAAATCATCTGGTCGCCGGTGTAGGCGTGAATGGTGGTCATGAAGCCGGTACGGATCTCGCGATAATCGTTCAACGCCTTGGCCATGGGCGCCAGACAGTTGGTGGTGCAGGACGCAGCGGAAATGATATCGTCCTTTTCCGTCAGCGTCTGGTGATTCGTTCCATAGACGATGGTGGGCAGATCGTTTCCGGCAGGTGCGGAAATCACAACCTTCTTAGCGCCGGCATCGATGTGCGCCTGTGACTTGCTCTTCGAAGCAAAAAATCCGGTACACTCCAAAACGATATCCACGCCCAACTCTTTCCATGGCAGGTTTGCCGGATCCTTTTCCGCTAAAATCTTGATCCGCACGCCATCCACGGTGATGGAAGTTTCGTCGCAGGTCACGTCGTGCTTGTAGCCGCCCTGCACGCTGTCGTATTTCAACAGGTGAGCCAGCATCCTCGGCTCTGTCAGATCGTTGATCGCAACGATTTCCATACTTTTATCTTCAAAAATCTGTCGAAACGCCAGTCTGCCGATTCTGCCAAATCCATTGATCGCAATTTTTGTAGCCATTTTTATAAGCCTCCTTTTTCCTTTGCCTTTACTATATCACCCTTTGTTTGAAAAGTAAATATTCCCAGCGGTGAGTTTTCAAATTCTTGCAAAATAAATCATAAAAAATCAACTCTCCGCCCTCTGCCGACCTCTCTCCTTCTATTTTACAATATCCCACGATCTTTATACATCGCTTTTGCCCCATCAATTTCATCATCGATGGTTTTCATTCCATCAAAAAGAACCGCGTCCGCGGTTACCACCGGTCGCAGTTCTTTCCGTTTCATCGATCATACGCCGCTCCAAGCGGCCGCCGTTATTTGCTCAAATAGGGAGCATACGCCTTTTTCATGCGCGCAAGCGCTTCTTCGATGCACCATGTGGGGCAGGCCAGATTCCAGCGCTCGAAGCACTCGCCCTGCTTTCCGAAAATATAGCCCTCGTCGAAGAACAAGCCGGCTTCTTGACGGTTAATGCGTTCCAGCTCCTTCGCTTCTATGCCCAAGCCGCTCCAATCCATCCACAAAAGATAGGTGGCTTCAAAATCCATGATCTGAATCTGAGGAAATTCCTTTGCGAAAAATTCTTCGATGATCTTCTTATTGGTCATCACCACGTCGATCACCTGATTCAGCCATTCTTCGCAATTCTTCATAGCGATCTGACAGGCCTCATAGCCTATAATATTGCACTTGGGTGAAATGGTCTGATGCTTCTGGGTTTCCAGATACTTCGCCCGCTTTTCGGGATCGGGAACGGCCACAATGGCCGTCTGCAGCCCCGCCAGATTGAAGGTTTTGCTGGGGGCAATGCACCAGATGCAGTTGTTGGCGATTTCCTCACCCATGGACGGGAACACCGTGTGAATCTGCCCCGGCATTTCCAGATCGTAATGAATCTCGTCAGCCACCACTAAAACGTCGTTTTCCAGACAGATTTCCGCCATACGGCGCAGCTCCTTGGGCGTCCAGATGCGGCTTGTGGGGTTGTGGGGACTGCACAGGATGAACAGCTTCGTATTTTCGTCCTTGATCTTTTTCTCAAAATCTTCAAAGTCGATTTCGTAGCGGGTTCCCTTGCGAATCAGCGGGCAATCCACCAGCTTGCGGCCATTATCAGAAATGGCGTGATACATGGGATAGTAGACAGGCGTCAGGAGCAGTACGCCATCGCCCTCTTTCGTAAAGGTCTGCACCGCCGTATAAAAGGCGTCCACCACGCCGTGAGCGCTCAGAAGCCATTCCTCCTTGGGACGGTAGCCGTGACGCTTTTCCACCCAGTCGCAGACGGTGAGACGGAATTCATCGGTGGGGTCGGCGTAACCTAAAACGGAACAGCTGATAAAATCCTGCAACCCCTGCACGATTTCCGGCGCCGGCGGGAACTCCATATCCGCCACGGAAAAGGGGACGATGTCATCGGCTTCGCTGTAGCCGTACTGTTTCATTTCTTCCCACTTTTTGGAACCACAGCCGTATCGCTTCATCACCGTTTCAAAATCGTATTTCATCGCATTCTTTCCTCGCTTTTATCATTTTCTATGAACGCTCGCCCGCCGGACTCGGCCGGCGAGTTCCAAAGCCGGGACGGCCTATCTCACCGGACAGATGCCTCCCTCGCAACCTTCGTTTCCGATATCATACTGCACTTCCTCTTTTTCGTACTTGCTGATCAGAGACGGCACGAAGGGATTCATGGCCGCTACTCTCTGCTCGTATTCTTCCTTGGAAATTTCTTCGAAGGGAAGCAGGTCATAGAAGCTGTCATCGAAGCTTAAGAAGGACAACGCCACCGTATCGTCCCAGTTGTCCCATACCCACTGCTCCACATCGTCCCATTCGTTATCTCTCACGTGAACGGTGATGGAACAATTATGCTCTACGTAATGGGTCATAAACATCTTGTAGATCTCCAGCTGTTCGATGGCGGATACGTCCTTTTTAATGCGGCCCTTAGGAGCCTTAACCGGGAATTCCACCACCTTGGTCTTGGGGTTGTCCTTATCCTGACCCACCTCGGGGAATACGGGATAACCCAGCTCTTCGCACACCTTGACCAGCGGATCGTCGGCGCTGATGCGGATTCTGCGAACGAAGTAGGGCGCGTGGGAGAAGTGAACGCCGCTGGAAACCACCGGCAGCAGGGAAAGCGTTCCCTCCGGCTTCACCGTGGTGATCAGCAGAGGTTCTGCCATACCCAGCTCCTTGGCGTATTCCACTGCGGCCTTGCGGGCTGTGGCCTTCAATTCATCCAGCAGTTTTTCCTGATCTTCTTTGGTGTAGTTCAGCGCGTTGACCATGTCCTGCCATCCGGTGAGAGAGCAGCCTAAAAGCTTGTCCCTCTGCTGCACGGAGTTCCATTCCGGAATTTCCAGATCGGTACAGGTCATGCGGTAACCCGCTCTGGCGGAAAGCCGCTGCGCTTCCATCAGTCCGTCGTGATCCAGCGTGCCGTCTGCTCTGACGAAGGCCATCACGTTGATGGTGGTCAGGTTGCACAGTCCCTTGGAATCCAACAGAATTTCGGCACAGGGATTGACTCCCTGGAAGTTGGGACGGCGCTTGGCGCCGGCTTCCTCGTTGACCCAACCCGGCTCCCCGGAGTAACGCATCTGCTGAATGTGCCAATGGAGCATTTCTCTGGTAGGCTTTTTCTGGTAATAGATGGAGTTGTTGGACATCTGGCGATGAGCGATTTCCGGATCGATGACCCATCTGCCGTCCGCCTTCTTGTAAAGCTGGCTCTTAGCCTGAATGCATTCCTTGTCATCCGCATCGATGAGGACGATTTCCGCCGTGCGGCGAACGCCTCCCACCACCACGTTTTCTCCGATGATATTGGCGATGTCCAGACAGTCGATGGGTTTTAATTTCACCGTGTTTTCGGAGGTTCTGGCGGCTGCCTTTTCAATGACCCGATTGATCTTGGTGAACATGTTCTTCATGGAGGAATGGCCGCTGGCCGTTCCGCCGAAGGTCTTCAGCTTTTCGCCCTTTTCTCTCACGTGGTCGTAGTTCAAAATAACGGTCTTGATCTTTCTGTATTCGGCGCTGTACAGCACTTTGAGGTAGTAGTCCAGAGACTGCACCCAACCCTCTTTGCTGTCGCCGATGGTGATTTTCATGGTGTCGTTATGGGTAAATTCCAGAGACGTGCTGTCCTGACGCAGGGATTTCAGCATGGGCGTATACGCCTCGTGAATCACCTCTACGTCGGTGCGGATCTTGGGAATCTTCTGGACGTCGCTCTTCAAAATTCTCACGCCCACGCCGGAGCCTACCATCAGCAGATAGAACACGTCGCGAAACGAAGCGAAGCTGTCGATCACCTGGAAGGAGCAGTTGTAGTTGGACATGGGATAATATCGGGAAACATCCGTGGAACCCACCCAGAAGGTGCGGCCGGACAGGAACTGCTTCAGAGAAAATACGTTCTGATACAGCCGTTCCGCTTCTTCTCTGGAGGTGGGAACCAGGCTGCAATTATATTCCACCGCTCGGCGAACGGTCTCCCACCAGTATTCTCTGCGGGATTCCTCCGGCAGCCAACGAGAGTAGGTTCTGTAATATACGAAATTCCCCAACTGATTCATGGGAGACGGCGCGTGTTTAAAACGACTGACGAATTCTTCGGAGATCAGCCTGCCGTCCCGGCGCTTTCTGGCATCGCGGGTCTTGTCTCGCTCATAGCGATAGATGATGAACTTCTTGGCCACCTCCTTGCGTTCGCTGGCCATCAAAAAGTCTTCTACTAAATCCTGCAAATCCTCTACGTTCACCGTGCGCTGAGAACGCTCCACCTGCTTGGCGATGCTGTCGGCAATGGACTGTGCCAGGGCGCTGTCCACGCCCAGTCTGGTCTCCATCATCGCGTGTTCGATGGCAGTTTTGATCTTTTCGCTGTGAAAGGCCACTTCCGAGCCGTCGCGTTTGATCACCGTCTTCATATCCGTCTGTCTCCTTCCTTCTCTGCCGGCAAGCCCGCTGCGGCCGCCGGCAAACCCGCATATCAAAATCTATATTTTGTTTTTTAATCTCTAACACTCCCCATTATATAGTATATTTCCCCCGCTATCAATTAGATTTTCCTCCGTTGAGCAAATACCGCAAATCCTCCGTTTCGTCTTTTTTCGCCAAAATCCCCCGACGCCTTGCCCTCAGTTCATTTCCACTGTTTTCTCCAAAGATACCGGCCTTAAAATATTTCGGATGCCACAGGAACGACTCTGAGTTTGTATACAAATGATATGATTGTGGACTTTGCGTTTTGGCGCCAATTTTTTTCAAATTCTATTTACTTTCTTTTTGTTTATTTGTATAATTGCATACAATAAAACAATTTCATTTGGAAGCGAGTTTAAACCGATATTCTAACCGCGTTTCAAACTCCGCTTCGAATGGGGTTTCCATCCCAGTTAAAATCAAGAAAGGACTTCGCAATGGGAAAAACATTAGCTTATAAAATTTTAGATGCCCACCGGCTCAACGGCCAAATGATTCCCGGAACGGAAATCACCGTAAAAATCGACCAGACCCTGACCCAGGATTCCACCGGAACCATGGTCTATCTGCAGTTAGAGGCCATGGATGTGGACGCCATAAAGACGGAGCTGTCCGTCGCCTACATCGACCACAATATGCTGCAGACCGGATTTGAAAACGCCGACGATCACGCCTTCATCCAGAGCGTGGCAAGGCGTCACGGCGTTTTATTTTCCAAGCCGGGAAACGGCATCTGCCATCAGCTGCAGCTGGAGAACTTCGGCATCCCCGGAAAGACGCTCTTAGGCTCTGACAGCCACACCCCCACCGGCGGCGGGTTGGGTATGATCGCCATGGGCGCCGGCGGACTGGACGTGGCCGTGGCCATGGCCAAGGGAACCTACTCTCTCACCGTCCCCAGGGTCATCGGCGTCAGGCTTGCGGGAAAGCTGCGCCCTTGGGTTTCCGCTAAGGACGTGATTCTTTACGTATTGCAGAAGCTCACCGTCAAGGGCGGCGTGGGCAAAATCGTAGAATACTTCGGCGAGGGCGTGAAGGAGCTGTCCGTCACCGACCGCGCCACCATCACCAACATGGGAGCGGAGCTGGGCGCCACCACCTCCCTGTTTCCCAGCGATGAAAACACCCGCCAATATCTGGCGTCCCAGGGCAGAGAGCAGGACTACGTTCCTCTGGCCGCCGACGCCGACTGCGTTTACGACGAGATATTAGAGGTGGATTTATCTCAGCTTACGCCTCTGGCCGCCAAACCCCACAGTCCGGATAACGTGGATCGCGTATCCAACATCGGTTCCATTAAAATCGATCAGGTGGCCATCGGAAGCTGCACCAATTCCTCCTATACCGATCTGATGAAGGTGGCCGCCATCCTGAAGGGCAATCGGGTGCACGAAAACGTATCTCTGGTGATCTCTCCCGGTTCGTCCCGGATCCTGAAAAAGCTGGCGCAAAACGGCGCTTTGGCCGACATGATCGCCGCAGGCGCCCGCATCATTGAAAACGGCTGCGGTCCCTGTATCGGCATGGGGCAATCCCCCCGTTCCGGCGGCGTATCTCTGCGTACCTTCAACCGCAACTTCAAGGGAAGAAGCGGCACCAAGGACGCTCAAGTCTATCTGGTCAGTCCGGAAACAGCGGCCATTTCCGCCATCACCGGCGTTCTCACCGACGGTATGACCTGCGGCAGGAGTCTGCCGGACATTCCGCCGGAAACCTTTGACGCCAACGAGAACTTTCTGGTGCGCCCCGACGGCCGGGAAAAGAGTCGGATTCCCGTGGAAATGGGACCCAATATCAAGCCTTTCCCGCTGAACGAACCGCTGCCCCAACGGCTTGCGGCCACCGTTACGCTGAAAACCCAGGACAATATCACCACGGATGATATCATGCCCTCCGATTCACGGCTGTTACCCTTCCGTTCCAACGTACCCCACCTGTCCGACTACTGCTTTGAGCTGATCGACGGCAGCTTCCCCCAGCGATGCCGCCAGGCAAAGCGCTGCGCCATCGTGGGCGGCGAAAATTACGGCCAGGGCTCCAGCCGCGAACACGCAGCTCTCGTTCCGCTGTATCTCGGCGTCCGTTTCGTCTTAGCCAAGTCCTTCGCCAGAATCCACCGCTCCAATCTGATCAACAGCGGTATCCTTCCTCTGATCCTTGAAAATCCAGAGGATTACAATACATTGTCATTAAACGATGAATTGGTGATCGAAGATGCTCCCGCACAGGTTGCCGCCGGCGACCCCATCCTCGTCACCGATTCCAAAACCGGCAAGCAGTACAAGACCCTGGCCAATTTCTCGCCTTTTGAGGCCGCTATGATTCTGGCGGGCGGCAAAATCAATTACATTAAAAAAGGAGAATAGCTATGGATTACAAAAAAGCATTTGAAGACATCGTGGCGCAGCAGCTGGCGCGGATCGAGCGCCTGAAAAACGACACCCAAGCCATCGACTATCAGGCGCTGGACACCATCGTCATCGGCGTCATCGGCGGCGACGGCATTGGACCCGCCATCACGGTACAGGCTCATCGAGTTTTGGAAGAGCTCTTGAAAGATTCCGTAAAAGCTGGTAAAGTAACATTTAAGATCATCGACGGTCTGACCATCGAAAATCGCGCCGCCTGCGGCAAGGCCATTCCCGACGACGTACTTGCCCAGATCAAGTCCTGCCACGTTTTGCTGAAGGGTCCCACCACCACGCCCCGCAAAGGGGATGCCTGGGGAAACATCGAAAGCGCCAACGTAGCTATGAGAAAGGCGCTGGATCTGTTTGCCAATGTACGTCCGGTGAAAATTCCAGCGGAAGGCATCGACTGGACGTTTTTCCGTGAAAACACCGAGTGTCTGTACGCCATGGGGAGTCAGGGCGTGGACATCAGCGACGACCTGGCCATCGATTTTCGCGTCATCACCGACCCCGGGACGGAACGCATCGCCCGCCAGGCCTTTGAATACGCCAGAAACAACGGCAAGATCCGGGTTTCCATCGTCACCAAGGCCAACATCGTCAAAAAAACCGACGGCAAGTTTTTGGAGGTCTGCAAACGGGTGGCGCAGGACTATCCTGAAATTCAGGTAGACGACTGGTACATCGACATCATGACGGCCAAGCTCATCGATCCCAAGCGCCGGAGCCAGTTTCAGGTCTTGATTCTGCCCAACCTGTACGGCGATATCCTCACCGACGAAGCGGCGGAATTCCAGGGCGGCGTGGGAACGGCGGGAAGCGCCAACATCGGCAGCCGTTACGCTATGTTTGAGGCCATTCACGGTTCCGCGCCCCGCATGGTGGAAGAAGGACGGGAAATCTACGCCGATCCGTCCAGCATTATGCGCGCTTCGGTGATGCTGCTGTCCCACATCGGCTATCAAAAGGAAGCCGACAAACTGGCGGCGGCTTTGGACATCTGTACCGTCACGGAAAAGAAGCTGCAGATCACAGGAAATGCCGACGGAGCCACCGGCGCTCAACTGTCCGATTACATTTTAGAAACCATCAGGCGGCTGTAATTTTGCGGCCGTTTGCCCTACGCTGTCGCAACGGAGGTTTTGCATCATGTATCATCCCATAACGCCGATTCCCAACTCCGGGTCGCTATCCAACTCGCTGTTCAATCAGCTGCGCATCGACATTTTGCAGGGAAAGCTGAAGGCCGGTGAAAAGCTGACGGAGCAGCGCATCTGCGCCGAATACGTGGTCAGTCGCACTCCCGTGAGGGAAGCCTTTCAAAAGCTGGAAAACGACGGTCTCATCGAGACCATTCCCAACCGGGGCGCCTTTGTGGTCGGCGTCAGCGACCGGGATATTGAAGATATGTACGAACTGCGGAAGGCCTATGAAGCCATCGCTGTGCGCTGGGCGATTCAGCGCATCACCGAAGAGGAATTTCAGCAGCTTCAGGAGGCCTATGAATTCATGGAATTCTATACCATGAAAAAAGATATCGAAAAGATGCTGAATATCAACATGCAGTTTCATCAGCTGATCTATAATGCGGCTCACAACCACATGCTGCTGCATACGCTGACCAACTTTCAAATCTACACGAAACAGCGCCGCGGCACGAAAACCTACGCCGACAACTATCTGGAGGAGGTTTTAGCGGAGCATCAGGAAATCTTCCAGGCCTTTTCCGCAAAGGACGAGGAAGCCGCTGCGGCGGCCATCGTCAGGCATTTGGACAACGCCAAAAAGCGCGCCAATTTCCCGCCGAAATAATCAAATCACCGAAGTAACGCAAAAGGCGTCGGATTGCTCCGACGCCTTTGCTGTGAGGTTGCCGCGGCAACGGCCTCGCCGGCCGTTCCTCTGCGCAGCCGTTAGGCCGCGCCATCCTGGATGTACTCTGATGCCGAAGCCAGCAAGGAAATTGCCAGGCTCATGACGATGAGACCCCAGATTTTTTTCTGTCGTTTCATGTGTTTCTCCTTTGTCTTTGTACTGCGATAGTTGCTGCGAATGACAGATTGGACGGGACTGCAAATCCCACCCGGAGGTTCGCGAACTCCTCATAGATATAGATGCTGCAAACGGTCATATTTCTTCGAATTATTTTTTTCTTTCAAAAAACAAAAAGATTCGGGCACACCCGATCCTCACTTTTCTTTCCATTTATTTTCTTTTTCAATGTAGGCGACGATTTTATTTCTGCCGCGATAGTACCTGCTGGCCACCGCTTTCGGATGCATGTCCATGATTTCCGCAATCTGTGCGAAGGTATCGCCCCGATCTGCGTGAAGCCATATGATGACGCTGGTTTCTTCATCCAGCTGGCAGAAGGCGTTTCGCAATATCTCGGCGTCACATTCGCTGATCAGCTGATCCAATACGCTGGGAAGCGGCTCCAACAACTCCTCTGAGGATTCCTCCAAAGAAATGGTCTTTGGAAACTGCCGCTTGCGCCGTAGATAGTACAACGCCTTATTGCGTGCGATCTTTAAAAGCCAGGCACGACTCTTTTTCGGATCCCGCAACTGATGTACCTTCCTCATGGCAGTATACATCGTCTCCTGCATCAGGTCTTCCGCCGTCTGATGTTCTTTCACGTACCGAAGGATGATCAGATATACGTCTTTCTGATATGCCTCCAGATACGTTTCGTAGAACTCGTCGGCGTCCTGCGCGTTCCTGAAAATTAAATTGTAGATACCCAAGGGAATCTCCTGTTACATCTGCTACTGTGAATTGTCTGCGATTATTCTTCTTCGGTTTGATATTCCCTGCGACTCTCCTGCAAAACTTTTTTCATCTGCTCTGCGCATATGAGAATCGCCTTCCTATCGGTCATGTCGCAGTCGGATAGAAGTTCTTCCAGCTCCTGGGCGAACACCACGCTGGACTCCTTCACGTTGCCGTACATCAACCTGTCCATAGGAACCTCCAGCTGATTGGCAATATCCACTACGACCTGTAAGCTGGGTTTCGTTTTCCCCCGCTCAATGTGGGAGATGTTGCTGGGCGAGGTACCGATCAGTTCCGCCAGCTGTGCCTGTTTCAGTTGTTTTATCTTTCGGAACTTGCGGATTCTCTGTCCCAGTGTTACGTAATCGATGGCCATCTTACAGTCCTCCATAGTTATATGGTATTGTAAAGGAAAAAGAGTCGGCCATAAATAATCCACATATCCGAAAATGATATGTTAATCAGTTTTTTGGAAAATTTTTTCTCATATTCATCATATACTAATGTATTTTTCTTATTTTCTTATCAATTTTCGCTATTTCAGACAGACACAACGATTGTGCGAATAAAAAACAGCCGAAAGGTGGTTCGACTGTTTTCTGCATTTTACTGTATTCTCTTTTGAACGGGCTTTGGTTATCCCCGATTCTTTGCAACGCCGGAAACGGTGTATCCCCTGCTTTCGATCTCCTGTAAAATTTCTTCCACGTTGATGGAGTCCACGCGGAGAATCAGTTCCGCGGAGTTGTCCTCATCGTGACGAACGACTGCCAGGTGGATGATGTTCACGCCGTGATTGGAAATGATGGTGCACACCTCCGACAGCACGCCCTCCTTGTCCTTGGTGGAAACCACGAAGCGGGTACCCACCACACGCGCTCCCATCACGTCGATCAGCGCATCGAACAGGTCGCTTTCAGTCATGATCCCCACCAGCTTACCGTCCTGGATAACGGGAACCGCATTGACCCGCTTGGCTCTCATTTCTACAGCGGCATCCTCGATGAGATCGTCGGGGCTCACCGCGGTAAACTGCCGAGTCATGGCGTCCTTCACCTGAATCTTGGACAACAGATAATTGATTTCAAATACGCTTAAAGAAGTTGCTTTGGTGGGAGAAACCTTTTCGATGTCGCCGCTGGTAATCATTCCCACTACCTTCTCTCCATCCAGCACCGGAACCTTCTTCAGATTTTTTTCTCTCATCAGTCCCATCAATTCTGTAATTCCGGCGGACGCCTGAATGCAGTACGGGTTTTTCGTCATGCGATCTCTTACATACATAGTTTTGCCTCCCATCCTTTCTTTCCGACCCGACAGACGATCTGCCGCGCCGTATTCAACAACAACATTATACAAATCTTTTATGCGATTTACAAGCCTTCAGAAAAGTATTTCTCTAAAGCGCTCCCGTCGCAAAATAATAGCTCACCGCCAGAATCTCCCGCAGATGATTCATGGGCGACAGCACCACGGAAGAGGAAGCGGCGCAGCCGCTGACGTTGCCGTAACCTGCCCTCCCGGCAAGCCGCAGCGCGCGGAAGATATGGAAATCCGACGTTACAATCACCACCGGCGAATTGACGCTTCCTCCATCGCTTACCAAAAGCGCCATGGAAAAACTGAGATTTTCCTCCGTACTGGTGGACTTGTCCTCCAACAGGATGCGATTTTCATCAATTCCCTGAGCTTTTAATTCCTGAGCAATGGCTAAAGCCTCTGAAATTCCTTCATCTGCACCCCGGCCTCCGCTGGCGATTACCTTGCTTTGCGGATTTTCCTTCAAATACGCTGCCGCCCGGTCAATGCGCTGACGCAGTGAAAGAGACGGCACGGTGCCGTTGACCTTCGCTCCCAGAACCAACACATAGTCCGCTGACCGCGCCGGCTCGCGCGCCATGGCCGAAAGGATCATCCCTTCGGCGATCCCGCCGAAAATCAGTCCCGCTGCAAAAAGTACCGTACAGATCCGCAGCGCTAACTTCGTTTTCCGCGAAGCGCCCGCTTTTTGATCTCTCTGCCGACGGTACAGCCGGCAGAAAAGCGCAAAGAACCCAGCCAGAGCCAGCCACAGCAGCTGTACGCCTCCCAGTCGCCCGGTACATATACAGACCACTGCATAATAGCCGGCACAGAATATGGCCGGAACATACCCCCAATATTTTTTCATTTGTACGCTCTCCTTTCCCAAATTTCCCTTTTCTTTTATTTTGCCATAAGGTATGATAGTGATACAAGAGGAAATTTGTCGAACAAAGGGGAAATGAGACATGAGATGGAATGAAGTGATACGGATGCTCGTCACCTATGGGAGCATCGCTTTCGTGACGGCTCTCGCCGTATTTTTATTTTTCTTAGTGACGCGCCGCCGGGGGAAATCACGGCGGCAACACGCCCAACGCCAGAATCAAAGAAGCGCCGTCCAAATGGCTGCCCTGGCGCTGCTGGTCGGTTACGGCCTGGCATTGCTTGCGGTAACCATGCTTTCCCGCATCGATGCGTCCTTTCACAGCCTTTCGCTGCAGCCTTTCGCCTCCTATCGCGCAGCCTGGAACACCATGTCGCTGCGCCAGTGGCAGATGATCGGCCTGAATATTTTCATGTTCGTCCCGCTGGGATTTTTGCTTCCTGTGGCCGTTCCCACTTTCCGAACACCGTGGAAAACCATGGCCGCAGGCCTTACTGCCACGCTTGCCATCGAACTGCTGCAGGCTTTCACCGGTCGAGGCATCTTTGAATTCGATGATATATTAAACAACGTCTGGGGTTGTTTTATCGGTTATTGTCTCATCACCGCCGTGAACAATCTCATCGAAGTGGTAAAATACTCCGATGTATTTTCGGACTACGGGAAAAAGGAACGCCGGCGCCGCGTTGCGGCTGCCCTCCTTTTGTCGGCCAGCCCCCTGCTTCTCTATGGTGCGGTTCGCTTCGTCTACGACCGTCAGGAATTCGGCAATCTGGGCATGGCGGGCCAGCCGACCATCCGAGAGACCATCCGTCTGGACGAATCGTTACAAAGTGACTCTGCGGACGGTTCCTTCCCTGGGGAAGCGTATGTCTACAGCACCTCCACCTTCACTGCAGAAGAAGCTCAGGAGCAGGCGAAAAAAGTGGCTCGAAATTCCGGTTTTCAACAGGAGATCGTCCGCAGCGACGTATATAACGACAACGCCCTGTTTTTCTTCCAAAATGACGCGGGCGAAACCCTGTCGGTATGGATGTATTACACCGGCGGACTGTACAGCGCCAGTTTTCACGACGTGCGTTATGACGAAACGGCCTACGGGGACAAAAGCGCCTATTCGCAAACGGCCGCAAAGAAACGGCTGAAGGAAGCCACAGGAGTCACCGTCCCAGACGGCGCCGACCTGGTTCCCTCCGATCAGCGGGGACGATATCTGTGGGAGGTGGATCAGACTCAAAACGGTACCCGCGGTGGAAAGTTCGGCAGTCTCGGCCTGAGCATAAATGCCGAAGGGCAGGTTTGTTCCTTCAACAACAGCATCTACGATTTAACGACGAAAAAAAAGGTGGAGCTGCTTTCCATGGAACAGCTGCTTCAACGGCTTCGCCGCGGAAACTACACCGTAGAATCCTTTCAAAGCGTATCGGAGGATGAAATAACGGCGGAAGCCGACGCACAGGACGCTCCGGCGGATGCTGTTTCAGCGGATGACGCTTCGGCGCTCACCCGCTGCGAGCTGACCATAACCTCTGCAAAATTAACGTATCGAGTGGATACCAAAGGATTTCTGCGACCCATGGCGCGGCTGACCGCAGTTTCCGATTACGGCAGCCAATGGCGGCTGCTGGTTTCCGCTCAATAAGGCGGCAAGAACGAAAGGCGAAAACGAAAATGGCGGAATCCTCTGATTCCGCCATTTGTTATGTTCTCTATGATCTTGTGCCGTTTTACTTTCTGCCGTTTAAGAATTCAGTCAGGAGATATTTGATTCCGTGAACCGCATGCTCGATCCCCACGGTGCTGTTGATGCTCACGTGATAATTCTGGCGCTCTCCCCATTTGTTCATGGTGAAATAGTTATAGTAGGCGGCTCTCTGCTTATCGATCTGACGCAGGTGAGCCTCTAAATTGGGAAGATCCTCGCCGTAGTCGTTTTTCACCCTGGCAACCTTCTCTGCTACAGGCGCGTGGACGAATACATTGAAGCAGGCCGGATGATCCTTGAGAATGTAGTCAGCGCAGTTTCCCACGATAACGCAGGACTCTTTATCCGCCAGGTTCTGAATCAGCCGGGTCTTAGCCAGATAGATCTGATCCGGAACGGGTCGTTCCTTAATGGGCATATACATCTCATAGAAAGCGATAGGCGTTTTCTTTTCCGCCCATTCCTCCACAGTAGCCTGAGGCAGACCGCTTTCCTGAACCAAAAGATTGATGATCTGTTTATCGTAAAACGTAATCCCTAATTCCTCTGCCAGCTTCTGTCCGATGAGGCGTCCGCCGGAACCGTATTCTCTGCTGATGGTAATGACATAGTTTCCCATAAGTTCACCTTCTTTTCTTCGAAACCCCTATCTGTTTATTTTAATTTTATATTAACACAATTTTCTGTTAAATGCAATTCCTTATGAGCAATCTTCCGGCGGGAAATTCTCACGCCGCATTTCGTCGCGGTTGCATTTCATCATGGCCGATCACCGAAACGGTTTTTTGCAAAATTCATCAAACAGCAATGCGAATGGTCGAAAATAGTTGGCAGCAGAATCCGCAAAAAACACTTGCGGGATTTCGCATTTCATTATATGATATATGTTGTGCGAAATCGCACATCCATATGCACCCGTAGCGCAGCTGGATAGCGCGTCAGACTCCGACTCTGAAGGCCGCAGGTTCGACTCCTGTCGGGTGTACCAAATGCAGCAAATCCGAACTCTCTTTTTGATAAAAGAGCGCTTCGGATTTGTTTTTTATATTGCTTTATGTGTTATATGAGAAAAAGCGGCAAGTAAACCGTCGAAACAAAATTGCCTATAACGGCAAAAATGCTCTTTGCGAGTTCGAATACAGTTGATGTTTTTGCCGATATCGTGTATGCTGATGGCAACGGCCGCGCAGGCAGATTAATTATGTTTAAGGGATGTCTGAAATACAATGCGGATTTGGACTATTTCAGGATTGCATACTGAGCAAAAGGGAAAGCAGGATATCAAATGAAAAAGAGATTCACAATTTTACTTTCGGCGGTGTTTCTGCTTTCGTTGGTGTTGCTTTCATCATCTTTTTTGATGCCCGAGTCCTCTCAGGTGATCAAATTTGAAAAAGCGGAGAAAAATACGGAAGGCTTTCACGAAATCAGGGCGGCGGAAAAAACATCCGACGGAGTCATATATTACAGCGGCGAAAGTATCTTCTGCGAAAAGGACGGCGCAGACGGAGGCGCCATAGAGCTTGCGGATGACGTCCGCTCCCTGTGGCGAGATGGAAGCGATATTTACTATACCAGCCACGATACGCTTTATACGTATGATCTCCTGACAGAAGAAACAAAGGAAATGGCGAAAAAGCCGTACATCATACTGGGAAAGTATGACGACAATATCATATCCTACCACGGCAAAAACATATATTCCATAAACGAAACGGGAAAAACAAAGATATTCAAGGATGGATATTATTTGAACAGCGCCGTTCTCTATCACGGTAAAGTATACGGAATCCCGGCGTCCAATGTCTATGAATACGATCTTACTTCGCTGCGGTCGCATAAAGTCACGGACAATCCGGAAGGCTCGTTTCTCAAAATGACAGACGACGAGCTTTATATCATGACGATGAACAGAAGCCTGGGGCCGTGTCATCTTACCTGTTCCAAAATGACAGACGAGGGACTTCAAAAAGAATTCGTCGTTAGAAATACGGAAATGATGGCGGGAGAAAGGTTTACGAAAGACGGTCTGTTTATCGCCACGCAAAAATCCTTTCGCGATTCGACCAAAGGAAATCTGCTGCTTTACATTCAGGATGGAAAAAAGATAAAGGTCGATGAGGATTGCAGCTATTATATGGCGGGCATCATCGATAACCAGCTCTGCTATTATAAAAACAAATATTCCTACGGGACGGGCGACAAGAATCTGACAACATTCTACCTGTACGACGGCAAGGAAAGCAAAGCAGCCTTCGATCTCGACGTCGGCTATTTTGAGGACATAGATGGTTTCGAATACGAGGACGGTCTTCTAATCGAAGTCGCCTACGAAATGTCCACCGATCTCTATCAATATGACGGAAAAACGCTCAGAAAGCTTGAAACGCCGGACAATTTCTATCGCCTTATCGCCGTAGACATCATAGACGATAAGGCGTATATCCGATACAGTGACGGCGAAGAGTCCATGGAGGAAGTCGGGGTCATCATCCACCTCGATCATTGATTTTGAAAGTAGATTCCAACGATTGCGCCGATGAAAGCCAGCGGCGCTATTCTAACGAATAACCACTCAAATGCGTGAAATGCAACGCCGATGACTGCGGTTTCGGGTTGACTGTAATCCCAATCCAAGTAAGGACTGTTTAACCCCACCAGAACTGCAAAAATAGCCACGATCCCCACACACAACAAGACAAAAAACCAGAAAATCGCTTTTTGCCTCGTCTTCTTTCTGTGCGCAAGCTGCAGATTTATAACCTCAAGCTTCTCGGAAATGGCTTTTAAGTCATCCGTTTTCGCCTCGGGAATGGTTTCTCCAAGCAATACGCTTACCGGTGTTTCAAAGACCTCCGATATGGAAATCAGCATATCGGCATCCGGAACCGAAAGGCCTTGCTCCCATTTGGAAATCGTCTGCCTCACCACATTCAGTTTGACCGCCAGTTCTTCCTGGGAAAGTCCTTTTGATTTTCGGATTGTTTTCATGTTTTCATTTAACATTGGAAATGCCCCCTTTCGCTTCTATCTTACGAAGGAAAGTCCGTTGCGGCAAGCAACGTAAAGTAACATCATCACATATATTATTTAATTTCTGCTTTGCTACAAAAATATGAAATTTTCATGTTCAAAAAAGCCACAATAGTGATAGAATATCTCCCACGATTGTCAGTTAACTTTCAAAAACATTGACTTTTTGAAAGTTAATCGGTAATATAATGCTAATAACAATTGAAACAGAGGTGTTTTTATGAAATATGAGATTCTCAGTAAACTGTACTACAAAGACAGAGATGTTTTTGAACAGGAATATGCCTCTCGAAAAAACAGTCCTTTATCCGTTTCTCTTGGTTTTCACATCAAGGACTGGGAAGCTTTTTACTGTGCGATTCCCGAGTTTACCACCCTCCTGCCGCGCATTTATAAAAAGCACACGTATTTACAGGCTCTGCGCTTCAACCTGCCGAACATCGCCTACGACTTTTACGAACGCCATTGCCTCATTGACGAGATCATGCTGACAAATGACATCGAAGGAATCCGAAGCACCAGAAAAGAGATTATCGACGTCTTAAACAGCGAGGTTCCCACAAATAAAACACAGCGGTTCGAGGGTCTGATCCACAAGTACGCCCTGCTCCTTGACGACTCTCCCTCCCACTATCACGTGGCGCTGAACAGTTCGCAGGATATCAGAAACATTTACAACGATATCGTTTTGGATGAGATCGACCCGGCAAACCGTCCCGATGGGGATATCTTCCGAAAGAGCGTCGCCGAGGTGAT
>CANEEC010000007.1 GCA_947426455.1 uncultured Clostridia bacterium
TACGCTGAAATGGTTGGTATCCAGCATGATTCCCGCAAGCAGCGCTTCCGCTTCCATTTTATCGATGGATTTTTTCTCCGTGTAATACTGTAAAATTTCCGCTACCAGCTCCGATGCGGAGGAAGCGTAGGATTCCATATACGTCAGCATGGCGTTTTCAATGGCATCCTCCGAACGCCGATGATGGTCGATGACCACGATTTTTTCAGCTCTGGTCAAAAGTTCCGGACATTCGGTGATCTTGGGCCGGTGGGTATCCACCACCACCAAAAGCGTATCTTTATCTACCATTTCCAACGCCTGTTCGCTGCTGACAAAGCGATACATTCCCGTAGCAGCCGCCTTGTCATAAATCCGATCCAGAGATTCGGGACGGCCGTTGATCACGATGGCCGCCTCTTTGTTCCGAATGACAGCCATGCGGTAAATTCCCAGAGAAGCGCCGAAACAGTCCATATCCGGCCGGCTGTGACCCATGACGATCACGTTGGAGGCCTGATCGATCTGCGGGCGCAGCGCGTGAGCCATGATGCGGGATTTTCCTTTATTTCTCTTTTCAATGGCCTGTAACCGCCCGCCGTAATATTCCACAGTGTTCATCTTTTTGATGACAGCCTGATCGCCGCCGCGACCCAGCGCCAAATCCATGGCAGCAGCAGCGTATTCATCCAACTGGTCGTAGGTTTTTCCGCCCACGCCCATGCCGATGCTCACCGAAACGGGAAAATCGGCCTCGGTTTCAATGTTTCGAATCTCATCTAAAATGGAAAACTTATCCGCTACCATCTTTTCATAATATCTGGCTTCAAACACCATGTGATATTGATATCGGCTGTAGCGGATGATAGAGGCGTTATATCGCGCCGCCCACTGGCGAATCATTTTCTCAATCTGCGCCGCAAGCTCCGAACGCCTGTTGTCCGGCGTTGCCGCCACCAGATCGTCGTAGTTGTCCACGCTGAGATACGCCACGCAGGGGCGTTCATCCCGGTACATGGCTTTCAGCATCTCCCAGTTGGTGATGTCCTGCCAGTAAAGCAGCCGCGTATCCATATCGTTCATGCGGCTGGTGATGATTCGATAGACCTTGCTGTCGGCAGACACCGTCACATAGTCGTCCACGGTTTCCGTTTCATCCTCCGGCAGAAATTCGCTGTGCTTCACATTGGTGACTGCCTGAATGTTGGTGTTAAACAGCTCCACCTGAGAAAACAGCGAACGGAATTTATGATTGACCCAAAGAATGGCGCCGTCCCGGTCGATCATGCAGATAGGCAAAGGATTTTCCGCCACGAACTGTCGGGAAGAATCGTCCATTTCCTCGGTGATGTTATCCGCGTATTCCTTCAGCTGATAACCCTTGTTTTCGGCGTACTTTCGGTAATATATCGCAAGCGCTATGATGATGACAAAGGCAGTCGCGCCAAGCCGGATATCCAGATACGCAAGCACTAAGGCAAACACGATCTGAATGACCAGATTTACGCGCAGTATCGGCCCGATGATCTTCTGTAAAAAGTTTTTACTCATGGCTATCCTCTCAAATTGAAAGCAACAGATCCACATGCCAAGATACAGTCCGGCAATCCACACCCAGTCTGTATATTCTACATATTATATCATAATCTCGAAGTTCTGTCTTTCTTTTTTGCATCGGCCGGGGGTTTTTCGCAGAGATTTCACATAGCAAACGCCTTCGGCAGATGTGCGCGAAACGTCGGCATTGCGCATGGAAACCGACGGCTGCGCGTCGCCGTTTCGGCGCCCGCGCGCCGATTGCCGCAAAAAAAGAACTGTCGTACAATAATGATATCTCATGTATTGTACGACAGCTTCCAATGTCGAATCAATTAGTCGGCAACGTAGGGCAGCAGAGCAACGATTCTCGCTCTCTTGATGGCTTTCGTTACCTCTCTTTGATGAATCGCACAAGTACCGGTGATTCTCTTAGGCAGGATCTTGCCTCTTTCGGTCACGTACTTCTTCAGCTTTTCAACATCCTTGTAATCGATGGTTTCTGTTTTATCTGCGCAGAACTGGCATACTTTCTTTCTTCTCATGCCGCCGCGTCTCTTATCCTGCATCATAGGTAAGCCTCCTTATTTTCAATACTTCGCTTCAAATTAGAACGGAATGTCGTCGTCGGACACGCTCTGGAAACCTTCGGGAATTCCGCCGAAGTCGGAACCGCCCGACTGAGCCTCTGTGTTGTCGGAACCGCCGTAGCTCTGGCCGCCATACTGGCCGCCGGACGCGCCGCTTCTGTCTCCGCTGCTCAAAAATTCCACTCTGTCAGCCACGATATCCGTGGTGTATCTGGTTTCGCCGGTCTGCGTTTTATAGCTGCCGGTTTGAATTCGTCCCTGCACCGCTACCTGGCGTCCTTTATCCAGATACCGTTCGCAGTTTTCGGCCTGCTTTCCAAAGACGACGATATTGATGAAATCTACCGTCTTTTCCTGATCTCTGGAAAACGGACGATCCACAGCCAGAGAAAATCTGGCGATGGCCACCTGGTTTCCGGAGTTGGAATAGCGCAGTTCCGGTTTTCTCGTTAATCTTCCGATTAAAATTACTGAATTCATAGTGTCACCAATTTCTATTTTTCATCTTTATTGATGATCAAGTGTCTGATAACATTGTCGGAAATCTTGAGTCTTCTGTCTAATTCTTTCGGAAGCTCGGGCTTTGCAGTAAATTCTACGACTACGTAATAACCTTCGTTCATCTTCTGAATCGGATATGCCAGCTTTCTCATACCCCATACGTCTACCTTACCGACTTCGCCAGCGGTTTCGATGATGCCCTTAACGGCCTCAATCGTCGCTTCCTTCTTGTCTTCTTCTAAAGTAGACTTGATGATGAACATGATCTCATAATTGTTCATTTCTTTCACCTCCCTGTGGACTGAATGGCTTCGGCCGTACTGCCGAAGCAGAGAGCATCACTTCATGAAAATTCTTCTTCACAAATTAAATGCTTTACAATTCCATCACAAGCTTCAATTCTTGGCGGCTTAGCCGCATAGTTGCTTGTGATGCAATAGTTCCTTCCTTACGGCAACGCCGCAAGTTAATGAACGGAACTATTATATCACAAATTTTAGTGTTTGCAAGTGTTTTTTAATCGTCATACTCATCGCCGAACCGGTCTTCCCATTGGTTGAACATGTTTTCCCGCAGTTCGTCATATTCCAGCACTTTCTCTGCGTCACCGGGCTTTCCCTGGGGCAAACGGCTTTCCACCGTTCTTGCACTCTCTGCTTTCGCCGTCAGATGTGCATAGCTGCCCAGCGTAAGCGTCAACGCGGCGGCGTCTCCCTTTCTGCCACTGTGCATGTCGAGGCTCACGCGAATGGGAATCTTCTCTTCGGAAAACAGCGCTTCCTGAAACGCCATGTCCACGGTCATCGCCCAGGAATCCACCATCTCTGCGGAGGTTTCGCGAACCACCAGCCTGCCGTCCAATTCCACGTCCTCCGGCAGATCCATCGCCATGATCTCGCTCAATCCTCCCATCCAACTGAGACCGATGGCGTCGCGAACCGCTCGCTCGATAGCCGCGGGATTCAACTCGGCCACCCAGGCGCTGCCTTCTTTATGGAATGCCTTATCTCCGATCAGCGATCTGACAACGGTATAGCCGATGCGTGCCTGATCGTATGTTTCGGTGTCGATATGCTTCATATCTACACCGGTGATATACTGTATAAACGCAAGCGTGCTGATGCCTTCCCTTTTTCCCAGCATGTTCCACAGTATCTCCGAATCTATGCCCGTCTCATATCCCAGATCCTCCATGCCCATGTGAATCCAGCAGTCCTTTTCATCCGCAGGCATCCAATATTCATTCTCTAACGGCGTTCCTTTGACATAGACGTCCCCGGTCAGTCCGTCGGCATAAGCCTGCAGTTCCATGGAAGTATCAATGGAACCTTTCAATGTTGTTCTATCCAACTGTACCGTAACATCCCCAAAGAGATCGCCCTCCGCGGTCATATCCGTCTTTCCCTGAAAAGACAACCTGTTCAAGGTTCCTGCCAGAGAAAGCGTTGCGCTGATTAACGAATCGCCGAGAGACATATAAAAGAGGTCGCCCATGGGCAGCTGCGAAATTTCTCCCTGAACGTCGATCTTCATCCGTTCGCTGATCGCTTTTTCTTCCTCTGTGGAAACCGCTTCGCTTTCGATCAGCTTCCCCAAGATAGAAAATTCCTGATCGACTTCACCGTAGATGCTGTCAAAATCGATGATGACCACCGTTTGCTCCCATCTGTCCCACGCCACGGTATATCCCAAAGCGTCTCCTAAAAACTTTACCGGCACATAGGCACGCCCGTTTTGAGAAAAGGGAGCCACATCCATTTGCATCGTCTCTACGCCGTCATCCCGCCGCTTTTCCAGCGTTTTTGATCCCAGCGTCATGCGCAGCCGAAGCTGTTTTTCCGGAAAATCTGCGGTGATGCTCCTGTCAGCGCCGTTCCACGAGACCTGTCCGCCCAGTGCCTCCATCACAGCCTGATAGGGCACCATCGTCCGGCCCTGTGCCACCATGGGCTTCGCATCGGAAAATGTCAGATACTCGCCATTGTACTGCACCCTGATTTCACTGTCCGTTTTGCCGCCGGCGGCAAAAACTGCGGTTTCCGTTCCCAGACAGAGACACAGCGCCAGCGCTGCCGCTGCAAATCGAACAATCCGTTTTTTTGTTCCTCTTGCTTTCATGGTATTCTCCTTTCCGCTTCCTGCTTTCCTGCTGTCACAACTTTTCCCGTCACCATAATTTTTCTGATTGTCGCAGCCGCCGTTACACCCATCGCAGTCCTTTGGGATAGTGGTTTTTCACCAGACCGTCAGACACCTTTGCCCAACCCAGAGGAAACCCGCAATAAGTTACGATATTCCAGCCGTTTTTATTTCGATCGTTTTTCACCGGCGCGACCGGCGCATTTGCAGCCGGCGTGTTTGCGGCAACCGCGTCAAGCGCCAGCGTTTCGCCCCGGAGATATCGTCCTGCCAAATCTTTCAAGTCTTCGCCCATAACAGCGTCCTGAACACCGGCGGTCTCTGCACCGGCATCCCCGGTATTGACAGTCCCGACGCCGCACAGCTCCAGGCACCGATCCTCTAAATGCAGTTCCTCTATGATCTCCGGTGTCAATGCCATTGCCAACGCGTGAGACGGTTCCAGGCGTCCCTTTTTTATGGTTCCCAGATGAAGGCCGGGACGGAGCACCGTCAAACCGTCAAGATGAGGGCAATCCCTGTGGGCGGCATACAGCTGTTCGCCGAACATCAGCCACTGAAATCCACTGCCGCAGATGCGGTTTAACGCGGCTTCGCCGTCGTGAAAATACGCCTTGGCAAAAGCTTCCCACTCCTTCGGCGGGCGGGACAGCGGCCGATTGGAACCGGCTGCGCCTTTTTTCTTTTTCTTATCGCCGCCGAACCAGAGGGCGTCCCGCTGCCGTTTTGTCTCCGGCAAATCCTCCGTCTCATCATCCCTGTGGTGCAGCTTTGCCACGAAATGCCCTTCGCCGTCCAAATGCTGTGGCCAAAGGCGCGCCGTCCTGCGAATCTGCGTCTTTTCTTCCTCCGTCAACTCCCAAGCCGCCGAGTTGGAAACCGCCGCATCGCAGTCCAGTTCCTCAGTCATCCATTCCGGACGTCCGGGGCGAAAGTCCCCAAAGAGTTCCGACACCGGCTCCGCTTCCCATTCCGGCCACCGGCGCAGCATCCACAGAACCACAGCTTCATTTTCCGCCGGGGCAAAGGTGCAGGTGGAATAAACCAGCGTGCCGCCGGGCGCCAGCATGGCCTCCGCCTCCGCCAGAATTTCCTTCTGCCGCCGGGCGCACAGTTTCACTTTCTCCGGACTCCACTGAGCGATGGTATCCTCATCCTTGCGAAACATTCCTTCGCCGGAACAGGGCGCGTCCACTACGATCACATCGAAGCACCGGGGAAAGCGGGCGGAAAGCTCCGCCGGCGCGTGATTGGTCACCATGCCGTTTGTCAATCCCATGCGTTCCATGTTCTGCGATAAAATTTTGGCGCGTGCCGGATGAATCTCATTGCTCACCAGAAACCCACGTCCCCGCATGATAGAAGCCAGCTGACTGCTCTTTCCGCCGGGAGCAGCGCACAGGTCCAAAACCCGCAGCGGCTTTTCGCTTTTTTCTATGAGAAGCCGCACGGTCTCCGCCACCGCCATGGCGCTGGGTTCCTGTATGTAGTACAGCCCCGCCTCGTGAAAGGGATGTTTTCCCGGCCGGAGGCCTTTCTCCTGTTCCGCTTCCGGATCGTAATAAAAACCGCTGTCACACCAGGGAATGGGCGTAAAAGAAAAGGGGTGCATCCGCCGAAAGCCATCCACAGAGGTTTTCAACAGATTCACCCGCAATCCACCGTACCGTTCTCTGTGGAAACTTTCAAAAAAAGCGTCGCTTTCCGAACCAAGCATCGCCCGCATCCGTTCTGAAAACTCACCTGGAAGGTTCATCCGTCCTCCTCCTTTCCACAGTTTATCAAAAAGTTTTCCACAAATTTATCCACATTATCCACAAACTATCCACAAGTTATCCACTTTTTGGACATCTGTGGATTACCTGTGGATTTTTTTGCGAAATCGGTGGAAAACTCCCTATTTTATCCACAAATCATGGGGATAAGTCCCATCTTCTTTCAAAGCCGCAAGGGCGGAAACCACGGTCTCCCGATCTTCACGATATGTGACCCCGTGCCACTTATCCGTTGATTTTAACACCTTCACGGAAGCTCTGCCCCCACGGACCAAACCGTCGGCTACAAAGGGCAAAAAGTATTCCGCTTTCTGTGGATTGTTCTCCTGTGCATGAATCAGGAAAGCCGGGAATTGCTTTTCCAGTTCCTCCATCATGCTGTGGGTAAAGCCCCATAGATTCATGGATACGATCGTCCCCTCGGGAAGATCGCTCCAGGTAGCGCCGTCGTCCTCTGTAAATTGGATGATGCCGCCGTTTCTCTGAATTTTGGTGCGTTCCACAATGTTCTTCAGCATCCCGTCCTCTCCCAGAGAGCATACGCCTCTGGCAACGCTGCCGTTTTCCGTCAGCGTATTCTCAATCTGATATCCCACCATGCAGAACTGATAGGTGTCGCCGTCCTGAGCCGCAGCGAGAAAATCATAGATGTGCCGGAACGCCTGACGGCCATAGAAATCGTCGGCGTTGATTACGGCAAAGGGACCGTCGATGACGTGACGGCCTGCCAGCACCGCGTGTCCCGTACCCCATGGCTTCACACGACCCTCGGGTACGGAAAATCCCTCCGGAAGATCGGTCAGCTCCTGAAACGCGTATTCAATTTGCAGCCGGTTCGCGGCTCTGCCCTCCATCAATCTGCGGAAGTCCTGTTCCATCTCCCGCTTAATGACGAACACTACCTTTTCAAATCCGGCCTTCCAGGCATCGTACAGAGAAAAGTCGATAATCAGTTCTCCGTTGGATCCCACCGGATCCATCTGCTTTAAACCGCCGTAACGGCTTCCCATGCCGGCAGCCATCACCAATAATACAGGTTGTTTCATTTGATGCTTCTACTCTCCTTCTCTTTGCGCCTCTGCGGCCTGCAACTCCAATAACTTTTTGCGGATGATTTCCTCCACGCCGGCGGCCAGATTGGACGCCTCCTTTCGCTCCATATCCTTCGTCTCAATGGGCGGATGAACGTAGACCTCCACCCGCGCCGGACGCACATATCCCTTTTCTTCAAAGCAGTGATAAGAACCGCTGATGGTCACAGGTACCACGGGAACGCCGGGTTTCGTGGCAAGCCGAAGGCTTCCCTTTTTAAAAGTACCCAGTTCCGGCCCGCGGCTTCTGGTACCCTCATGAAAAATGGCCATGGAAAATCCCTGATTCAGATATTCAATGGCCGTTTCGATGGAGCGCAGGGACGCTCTGGCATCGTTACGCCGGATGTAGACGCTGCGCACATCCTCGATGATTCCATGGAACACCGGAACCTTTTCCAGCTCCTCTTTGGACACGCATCCGAACTGGCGGCCCTGCATGATAAGGGTCAGGATGGGAATGTCGCCGTAACCCTGATGGTTTGCCACGATCACCACCGGCTCCGGAGGAATGTTTTCCCGCCCCACGATGTGGATGTCCGCCCCCAGATGATCTACGATGCCGCGTCCCCAGGTGTCCTGCAAAATGCCGATCTGTTCTCGCTCCAAATCGTACTGACCGGCCGCTTTATACTGGCGAATCAGCTTCTGCGTCTTGCGCACCCGACGCACATCCCAATAGGCAAAGGCAATAAATTTTATATTTTTCCAGATCCCTGATAACTTCATTTTTCGTATCTCCCGTAGATTCGTGTTTCCGCGCTTTTTCCGCATCGCCCGCGTCGTCTCTTCTTCACCGTGTCAGATGCGTCCGCGAGGTAATGACATTATACCATATCAGGGGAAAAACGTAAAATCCCTTGTCAGACGGGCGGAGAAACATTACAATACCTATGGTAAGGGTTTTGCCCGGAAAGGATTTTTTTATGACGACGTACAATGGCTCGAAAGGGCGGCTGATCCGCTTTTTTCTGTTTTTCTTTCTTTTCAGTTTTATCGCTTTTTCCGTCATTTTTGACTACCCTTGGGTGTCGGCGTTCGATCACGGAATCCAAACCGTTGTCTTTTCCCTGCGCAACCAATTTTTAACCGCCGTTTTTACACCCCTGACCTACAGCGGCAACTGGCAGTTCGTTACGGCGCTCTGTCTCGTGCTTCTGGCGCTTCCGGCAACCCGCCGCCGCTACGGACTTCCCATGACCGCCAGCGCCGTGGTTTCCGTATCGCTGTATCAGATCTTAAAATACAGCATCTGCCGAATCCGTCCCGACGTATCGCTTCATTTGATTGAACAGGGCGGCTTCAGCTTTCCCAGCGGCCACACTCTCAGCTGTGTCGCGGTCTGGGGAACCTTCCTTCTCCTGACGCTGCACTACCGCAAAGCCTCCGGAGGGATTTCTCCGGCGGCTCCCCAACGCTCCCGCCCCGATGACCGGCGGACTACGACAATTGTCTCGGTTTGCGTCATCTACATAGCGCTGATGGGGTTTTCCCGCATTTACCTGGGCGTTCACTGGCCTACCGACGTTTTAGCGTCCTACTGCCTGGGTCTGGCCTTTTTAATTCCCGTCGCCCGACTGATAGAAAAAAGCGCTGAAAAGTGAACAAATTCCGACAATGGGATTGCATTTTTTCGCTTATTTGGTATAATGAACAGCAGCATTTGCCGCGTATGGCAACATAAAATAAACACTTTGAGGTAACGACATATGGAACGAGAAAAATTTTCCTCACGACTGGGATTTATTCTAATTTCCGCAGGATGTGCCATCGGACTTGGAAACGTCTGGCGCTTCCCCTATATCGTAGGACAATACGGCGGCGCCGCTTTTGTCCTGATCTATCTGGCGTTTTTGGCTATGATGGGCGTTCCCATTATGGCGATGGAATTCGCCGTGGGACGTGCCAGCCGCAAAAGCGCAGCCCGCAGCTTTCATATTTTAGAGCCGAAGAATACCAAATGGCACTGGTACAGCTGGGGCGCCATGGCCGGTAACTATCTGCTGATGATGTTTTATACCACTGTGGGCGGCTGGATGCTGGCTTATGTATTTAAGATGTTTTCCGGCCAGTTCACCGGTCTTTCCGCTGACGGCGTAGGCGCTGTATTCAGTCAGCTACTGGAAGAACCCGTTCCCATGACCATGTGGATGCTGATCATCACCATTATCGGATTTGCCGTCTGCTCCTTCGGATTGCAAAACGGCGTAGAACGGATTACGAAGGTCATGATGATCTGTCTGCTGATTCTGATGGGCGTTTTGGTCATTCGCAGCGTAACGCTGGAGGGTGCATCGGAGGGTTTAAAATTCTATTTGATTCCGAATTTTAAAAATCTGGTCTACAATAGCGAAGGCGATATGATTTTGGGAGAAACGGTGTACGCCGCCATGAGCCAGGCCTTCTTCACCTTGAGCCTGGGCATCGGCGCTATGGCCATTTTCGGAAGCTACATCGGAAAAGATCGTTCCCTGACGGGAGAAGCTGTCAGTATCAGCTTGTTGGACACCTTTGTAGCTCTCACCGCCGGCCTGATCATCTTCCCCGCGTGCTTCGCTTTCGGCGTGAATCCCGGACAGGGTGTGGGTTTGGTCTTTATCACCCTGCCGAATATTTTCAATCAAATGCCCATGGGCAACCTCTGGGGCGGTCTGTTCTTCATATTTATGACCTTCGCCGCACTGAGTACCGTCATCGGCGTATTTGAAAACATCCTGTCCTTTGCCATGGATCTGGGTTGGAGCCGTAAAAAAGCCATTTTAGTCAACGGCGTCGCCTTACTGCTTCTGTCCATGCCCTGCGTTTTGGGCTTCAATGTGTGGAGCGGCATCACGTTCCCTCATATCGGCAACATTCAGGATCTGGAGGACTTTCTGGTCTCCAACAATCTGCTGCCTCTGGGTTCTTTGATCTACCTGCTGTTCTGTACCAGCAAACGGGGCTGGGGTTGGGATAACTTCATCGCTGAAGCGGACAGCGGACAGGGACTGAAATTCCCCAGATGGGCGCGGTTCTATGTAACCTACATCCTGCCGCTGATCATCCTGATCATCTTTGTCATCGGATACAAACAGAAATTTTTCGCATAATGCTTCATACAAAAAACCCGACCTTATGGCCGGGTTTTTCATTGCTGTAATCTTCACAAATTTGCAAGTTAAAAATAGACTTTTTTGCACAAATTTCATTGTTTAAAATGAACTTATTTTCACATATATCATAGTTATTTCATTTATTATTTGCACAAATAAGCCATTTTATCCTGCATAAAAAGCCGCCTCTTTGGTAAAGTCCACAAGCGGGAACAAGCAAAAAAGAAGAAGCCATGTAAAATCACAGCTTCTCTTCTTATGAAAACAATTGTTTTATCTTGCGCCGAGTCGCAAATGACTCCAATCGACTGGCTACAGCACCTTGCTGAGGAAGTCTCTGGTTCTTGGATTTTGCGGATTTCCAAAGACCTCGTCCGGTGTGCCGCTTTCCATGATGACGCCCTCGTCCATAAACAGCACACGGTCGGATACCTCTCTGGCAAAACCCATTTCGTGGGTGACGATGATGCAGGTCATCCCCGAAACGGTCAGCTCTTTGATTACGTTCAATACTTCCCCTACCATTTCCGGATCCAGCGCCGAAGTGGGTTCGTCAAAGAGCATTACGTCAGGGTTCATCGCCAGGGCGCGAACAATGGCCAGACGCTGCTTCTGTCCGCCGGACAGCCGCTTGGGATATTCATCGGCCTTTTCTGCCAATCCCACTCGATTCAGAAGCTCCAGCGCCGTTTGATCCGCTTCGGCCGCAGTCATTTTCTTTAACAGCGTAGGCGCAAGGGTGATGTTCTCCTTTACGGTCATGTGGGGAAACACATTGAAATGCTGGAATACCATGCCCATCTTCTGACGATGAACGTTGATATCGATCTTCTTATCGGTGATTTCTACACCCTCGAAGAAGATCTGTCCCTCCTCCGGCTGCTCCAGCAGGTTTAAGCACCGTAAAAAGGTACTTTTGCCGCTTCCGGAGGGGCCGATGACGGAGACCACTTCTCCCTTTTTTATGTGTTCGTTGACGCCCTTCAATACGTGAAGATCGCCGAAGCTCTTATGTAAATTTACTACTTTAATCACCGCTCTGTAATCTCCTTTCCAATACTGCAATTCCCTTGGACAGGGTGAAGGTCAGGACGAAATAAATCACCGCAACGATGAGCAGCGGCTCAATGGTCAGATATAATGCCGCCGTCATGGTCTTGTACTGGGTCATCAATTCTCCTACGAAGAAGGTGGAAGCGATGGAGGTTTCTTTGATGACGGTTACAAATTCGTTGCACAGCGCCGGCAGAACATTTTTCGCCGCCTGAGGAATGATGATTTTCAGCATGGTCTGTCTCTGGTTGAGACCCAGACTTCTGGCCGCTTCCATCTGTCCCTTGTCCACGGCCTGAATACCGGCGCGGATAATTTCCGCTACGTAAGCCACACTGTTGACGATACAGGCGATGGCGATACAGGTAAAGGCGCTGAGATCCAACTGCGGCACCACCTTGGGCAGCAGGAAATAAAAGAAGTACAGCTGCACCAGCATAGGCGTTCCGCGAATCACCTCAACATAAGCGCTCACCAGTGTATGCAACGGTCTCACCTTCCCGATCTTCCACTGGGACATGCGGGCAATGGCGAATAGCGATCCGATGATGGAACTGCAAAATACGGTAATACCGGAAAGCAGCAGCGTATAGCCTGTTCCTTTTGCAAACAGAAACCAGTATTGCGTAATCAGTTTTCCCATGGTTTCTAACATGTATAACGATCCTCCCATTTTCATTTCTCTTGGTGTAACGCATTTAGTATATACCTTCTCCATTCAAAAATCAAGCATATTTATTCACCAATAGAGATAAATTTGAATATTTTTTTCTTTTCATTCATTTTTTATTGTATATTTTTAATTTTATACATGTTTCGCCGCATTTTTTAAGCGGCGTTCCTTTTCCCGACGCATCATCTCTGCGTGATCGCCGCTCTCCCGATCAAAAAACGGGTTCTTGGAGCCAGTCGACAGAGGAATTCCCACGGCAACCTCCACACCCTCGGGCAGCATTCCCATTTCGGCGGCCGCCCGACCTGCCGAATACAACACCCGATTGTCAATGCGGCAATCCGCAGCCACGGATACGGCGGAGCCGATGGCGATTCCCAGATCGATGACATTGTGAGCGCAGCGGCCGTGCGCCTTCACGCACTCTCCACAGTTTTCAAACCCGCAGAATCCACAGTGCCGCAGTCCGATGGGTGATTCGATCATCCCCAAGATCACTACGCAGCGAGCAAAATCCACCGTATCGCCGTCCCGGATCATGAAGTCGCAGCTCCACTCCTTGCCGTACCGGCGCATGGCCTCTGCAAGCCGTGCCTTTTCTTCGCCGTCCACGACAACGCAGTACAGATGATCCGTGCCGCAGGCCTTCGGCGCCGTCCGCGCCGCTGCTGCCATCTGCTGTGCTGTCTGCATCATTGCCTGTTCTTCCGTCTGGTCGCTGTAATAAATCATGTGCTTTCTCCTTTTTATTTCCGCTCTATTTGTGATACGCTTCGTTGTGGTTCATTTTAAACGCGCGATAAATTTGTTCCAGTAAAATCACCCGCATCATCTGATGGGGAAAGGTCATAGCGCTGAAGGACAGCCGGAAATCGGCCTGCGCCAGAAGCCTTTGTGACAGTCCCAAAGAACCGCCGATGATGAAAACCAAGTCGCTGTTTCCCTGTAGTCCCAACTGGTCGATCTTTTGCGCCAAGCCCTCCGAGGACAGGGCCTTTCCCTGCACATCCAAAGCGATAACGTAGCTTCCGGGGCGAATAGCCTTCAAGAGGGCATCGCTTTCCCCCTCGATGACGGCCTGACACTGCGCCTGAGACGCCCGATCCGGCAAACGTTCCTCTTTCAGTTCCCGAATGGTCAGGCTGCAAAAGCGTGACAGCCGCTTTTCATATTCCGAAACGGCCTGCGTCCAGTAAGTTTCTTTTAATTTTCCGATGCACAATACCGTAATGTTCATCCGATTTTCTCCTTTTCCTTGATCCTGCCATTTTGGATTTCGACCCTAAGCTATTATACGAAGTCCGGCGGCGAAACGCAAGACCTCGCGGTGAAATCGCGCCGTCCTAACTGCGGTGGAACCGCACCGTTTCAACAGAAAAAGCGACAGGTTTTCTCTCCTGTCGCTTTTCCTACCAAAGTTTATTCTGCGCTGCAGCTATGATTTTCACCGTACGGTGGTCATCGCCATTGCCGCCGTCATGCTGCGCAGCGGCTGTATCTGTGTTGCGGCCGCCGCTACACCGTACTGCCCGCCGACAGTTCCACGTTTACCTCACCCTTCTGGCCGCCTCTGTAATAAGTCACCTTGACCGTATCGCCGGGACGGAACCTGACTAGCTGCGCGTTCAGGGAATTCATTCCCGTAACGGATTCACCGTTGATTTCCGTAATCACATCGTAGGCCTTCATACCCGCTTTTTCCGCTCCCATGCCGGCGGTGGTTTCCACCACCAGCACGCCGCTTTCTACTCCAAAATCCTCACTGGGATAGCTTTTCAAGTAAGTGGACAAATCGATGCCGCTGATGCCGATGTAAGCTTTGGTAAATTCCCCTTTGCTGCGCACCTCTTCCACGATGGGAAGCGCTGTATTGATGGGGATGGCAAAACCTAAACCCTCGGCGCTGCTCATCTTGGCGCTGTTGATGCCGATGACCTGACCCTGGGAATTCAGCAGCGGACCGCCGGAATTGCCGGAATTGATGGTGGCATCGGTCTGAATCAGGTGTTCCATGGTGGTCTGCTTGCTGCCGTCGGTGACGGTGATCGTACGGTCTAAACCGCTGATTACGCCCTGAGTAAAGGAACGGCTGAAGTCCATGCTCATGGGATTGCCGATAGCTCCGGCGTACTGGCCGATGGACAAGTCGTCGGAATCACCCAATTCCGCCGCCTGTAGATTATCCGCCTCGATTTTAACCACGGCCAAATCCAGAGAACTGTCGTTCCACAGTACCGTTCCGTCTACCTCCCGTCCGTCGTAGAGACTCACCGTCAGCGTCCGCGTCTGGCCGTCGTTGACCACGTGGGAATTGGTCAAAATGTAACCGTTCTCATCCACGATGAAGCCGGTACCCATGCCCTGAACCAGCTGCGTCTGGCTTCCCCAGCCGAAGAAGGTGGACACTTCGCGCTCCGACGTGGTGCTGATTCCCACCACAGAAGGCATCACCTTTTCATAGATGGCCTGACCCACATCCATGTTGTCGGAAGTGGAAATATTCATATTGCCGTTACGGTAGATCACCGTAGGCATCAGTTCCGGAAAATACGTAGCCGCCAGATAGGTAGCAGCGATACCGCCGCCAAAACCCGCGGCCGCCGATAACACGACGATTAAAACAATGGCAACCAGTTGATTCTTGCCTTTGCGCTTTTTCTTCTTCGGCGTGGGCGGCTGGTAAAGCTCATAGGCGGCGATTTCCGGATCCGGACGATCGGTTTCCGGACTATCACTTTTCGGACTGTCGGTCATAACAAATGTTTCCCCCTGGTATTCATTTCTCTTTTCTTCATCCATATTCTTCGCTCCCCCTTATAATTCACAGATTCCGCTCATGCAATCCCGGCGCAGAATTTCCAGCCGCACCTGATTCCCTATGTAATAGTTTGCATCCTCCAGAATGTTTTTAACCGTTTGATAGGCCATCTCCGGAAAATTATTTTTCCGGCTGAGATGGGCCAAAAATACCTGACGTTTTTTTTCGTTTCGTCTCAAAAGCTCCACCAGGCACCGTCCCGCCGTTTCGTTGGACAAATGACCGCGATCCCCTAAAATCCGCTGTTTTAAAAACCAGGGATATCCGCCGATGCGAAGCATATCCACATCGTGGTTGGCCTCTAACACCAGCAGATCCGCCTGTTCCGCCTGCGCTAAAATCTCATCGGAACAGTAACCGGTATCGGTGACGATGGTGATCTGTTTTTCTCCGTGACGCAGAGAATACCCCACCGGCGCCGCCGCGTCGTGGGACACGGCAAAGGCCTGTATCTGCAAATCTCCGATGGTAAGCGTCTGACCGTCGGTCAGCACCTGTATCTGTTCCGGCGCCGCCGATTGCGACAGATTGCCCCAGGTACCCTCCGTAGCGTAAACCATCATCTGCGGAAACCGCTTCGCAAGCGTAGTCATCCCTTTCACATGATCGTCGTGTTCATGGGTGAGCAAAAGCGCCTGCAGCGTTTCCCCGGCTTTCAGGTTTTCCAGTCCCTGTTGAATTTTTCTTGCGCTGATGCCCGCGTCCACCATCACCGAGGTGGTATCCGTCTGGATCACGTAACAGTTTCCACTGCTGCCACTGGCCAGAGAACAAAATCGTAATTCCATGTTATCCTCTTTCATCTTACACAGCGGCGGCTTTTCCTCAGCCGCATCTCTATTATTCCCAAAATATGTGAAGGCTGTGTGTCGATTGCTTGTAAACTTTGCGATGTTTTGCAGTATTTTTCCAGTTATTGTTCATAGGCGGCAATATAAGAACGCTGGTCGCCGTTGTAGCGGATGCACCAGTAAGGTACTGCCGTATCCTCGCTGACGCCGCCGTTTTCTGTATACCCTTCCAACCAATATACCAAACGAATTTCGTCGATCATAACCGCTTCCCGAGGCTGATCTTTCGCGGCGGATTCCAGTTCGCTCATAAATTTAATCAGCGCCGTACATGCCGTCATGACCCGCTTTTTATTTTTCCCCATGGTAACCGCCTCCGCCCAACTCTTTCCGATGGAACTGGGTTTGCCGTCACGGAAGGACACCAAAAGCCGCGCATTATCCAGAGAATAACCGTCGTACTCCACTCCGTAGAGCACATTGACCTCATCCCCCAGCCGCTGAACTTTCTGATGTGTGAAACCCTCGCCGGAAATTCCCGCCTCCTGCAGCAGCTGATTGGCCGCCTGAGCGTATTCCTCATCCGCAGCGTCCTGGGAAAGCGCAATCCGACTCTCCTCCAAAGTGCGCTCGATTTCCTCTTCATCCGCTGCCTGATAGCGGACCGACAATACCGGCAATCGTTGATTCCGTTCCGGAATCAACTCCTCGTCCACGTAGATGTCGTGTTCTTTCAACAGGAGAATGGTATCGTTCATCCTGTTCTCTCCGTCGTTTGAAGCGGAACCTTCACGGCTGTGATAGATGGCTCCCAGGAGAACCAGATTCGTAATCAACAGGGCGATAATCAGTATGTTTTTTGCCTTTGACCAGTCCATAAACGTCCTCCCCGCTACTTCAGCTTTCGGCTGCCCAGCAGTAAACCGCTTTGAGCGTCGAAATACACCCGCATACCGCCGTCCACCGTTACGATCCACGCCGGCACCATCTCCTGCTGCCCCGTAGCTTCCGCCTGTACCCGACTGCAAAAATATCCCAACCGCACGTCGTTAATGGCGGAGACCACCTGGTCGAACCGCTGATCCTCCTGCGCCGCATCCTTTTTCTCCACCTCCATCAACCGATAGATTTCCTCGTAGTTGGATGCCAGAATGTTGGCGATGTTGGTTTGAATGATGTTGTTTTGCTCCTGGGGGAAATCGTACTGAATCAGATTGCGCTGATAGTAGCAGACCTGTCCGTTGATTACCTCGATGGCCAAAGGCACGCCCCGGTCATAGTAAACGGGATAATCCCCTGCCATCAAGCCGAATTCAAAGCGATAGCCCTTCTTTCTGCCGTCCTGCTCAATGACCTCCGCCCGCGACAGGAACAGGTTTGCCTGCTCATCGTCGAAGGTATGCCAGGAACCGTGGGCGGAAATGTATTGAAGCGCCGTATCCAGCGAATCGTAGAGGGAAACCGTTCCCGTCGGGGAATTGCTCACTTCTTCGTTGTATTCAAAGGTGCCGTTGGCGTAGGTAATAAAGGTTTTCTGACCGTATCCGTACATGTAGGTCACATTCCCCTTGGTATCCACCATGCGTCGGATGAAATCAAAGTTTTCTCCAAAGAAGGACTGTGCCAGACGAATCACGTCCTCCTGACTGCCCCTCTGCCGCTCTGTCTTCCAGGAAATGGGTTCATAAGCCACCGTAGCCTCCCAGGGAATCATAGTGGTATTTTCCACTCCCAGCAGTTCGGAGATGGGATAAAACGACGCTTCCGCGGACGCGGCGATTTCCTCCGCCAACGCCCGCAGCTGGGTATAGTCCTGATCGGCAACCAACCGGTAGTACTTGCCCTTTTGTTCCTGCACGATGAACAGACCATCGCTGCTGGCGGTGGAATAGGCGATGACAGAAACCGCTTCTATCGTATCGAAGCTCTGATTTTTCGAGATTTTATAATAATCACAGAACTGGGAAAAAGGAACCTCGTAACCCAGATCGAACTGAACGGAAGTGTAGCCGCTCATGGCCTCCAGGTACTGCTGTTTCGTAATTTCTCCCACGAAGATTCCGGAGGCTTCGCCGAATTTCTGAATCTCCGCAATGCCCCGCTGCCAATACTGGCGCTTATCGCTGTACACTTTGACATAGACGCCGTTTCCGGAACCGGCGTAAATGTTATCCGGCACGATGACGTCGTCCAGCGGAATCTCCTCATACTCCTCATAATTGACGATATCCGCCAGCTGGAAGTTCCGTATTGACGGCGTTTCCCAAAAAAAATACAAAAGTAGTATTGTGGATAAGAACAATACTACTAATATAAAATCTTTTATTGTTTCGATTTTTTTGTGCATAGATCCTCACTTAACTGAAGATGTTCTTCAGAAGATTTTGCAAGAACTGTGAAATTCCAGACTGGTTGGTTTCAAACAGCGCAGATTTTTCCCCCTCGCTGACCACACCCTTGACCGCTACCAGATTCTGCGTGGTATACAGCACCCTGCCATTGGCGTCTACGGTCTCGATCTTTACCTTGTACAGACCGGGGGTGACGTTGTTGATCTGCTTCGTGTAGAAACTCAATGTACCGGCGGCGGTAAAGGTTTCGGAAGGGATTACCTCCTGACTGACGAACTGTATCTTCGTGCCGCCTGCGGTGGTTTTCGTCATAGCATCGGAAGCTGCCTGAAGCGCCTGTAGATTATTCACATCTACGGCCACCAGCTGATCTCCTTTTACCTGTTTTTCTTCGTATACGGATACTTTGATGGTTTCGGGTTTTGTTATTTTTACAGAAATGAGAAGGCTATCAGAGCAAACGACTGTTTCGCTGGCGGGGCTGATAATGGTCAGTGCCGGATCGGTCGCCGCGGCAGATACCATGGTACTAAACAGCAACATCAGCGTTAAAATCAATGCCATTGTTCTCGTATGTTTCACTGTCATTTCCTCCTTTCTTCTCATTCTCCTGTCCCTTTTTCTGACATGAAAAAAGATATCTTTTTCCATATTACGCTCTATAGTATCTCTTACCATTGTTACAGACGTATTACACCACATTTAAGAACCCTTTACAAAAGCAATTCCCCTTTCAAAACGCAATTTTACTCCGAAACCCCTGCGCTCGAATCTCATCCATAGCCACGTTGGCCAGGGCATCGGCGCGGTTATTCATCCGGGTTACGTACAGAAATTCCTCGCGGGTGAAATCGCTTCCGTTCCACTCCTGAAACTTCTTCCAGTGCGCGTCCACGTCGGTATTGGGACTGTTCAGGTTCACGTGTCCTTTGACCCGATAGAAGGCAATCCGATGTTTTTTTACCTCTGCAAGCAATGCTACCCAGAGGTCTTTATTCTCCACATCGGTTTTTTTCGACGTTTTCCAGTTGTTTTTCTGCCAGTTCTCATACCACTTCTTACGAAAGCAGTCCATCAGATAGGAGCTGTCGGAGAAGACCCGAATGGTCAGGTTCTCCCGCTTCATGGCCTGCAGCGCACTGAGCAGCGCCATCATCTCCATGCGGTTGTTGGTGGTGTTGATCTCGCCGCCGTACAGTTCCTTTTTATGTTCTCCGTATTCCATGACGGCTCCCCAGCCGCCAATATTGGTCTCGTTTTGATTTCCGGAACAGGCGCCGTCCGTATATAAATTGACGATCTGCATGGTTTCCCCCTCTATGGTCGTACTTTTCTATAAAAATTCCAACAGCACCGCAGTCATGTCGTCCTGGGGTGCAAATCCGGCGAATTCCACCACGCCGGCCTGTATGGCCGCCACCAGCTGCTGAGGCGTCTTGATGTCCTGGGAATCCCACAGGCGCAGAATTCCCTCTGTGCCAAAGGGTTCTCCCGCCAGATTCTCCGTTTCGGTCACGCCGTCGGTGTACATCAGCAATCGGGTTCCCGGCGAAATTTTTCTGGTTACCGGCGTATGATTCGCCCGGTGCAAAAGACTGCAAATGGGCATTCCGGACACTTCCACCTCATGAAGCCGTCCGTCGTCTCCCTCCAAGAGGGGAAGGCAGTTATGCCCCGCATTGACCAGGGTCAGTTCTTTAGTCTTATTATCGTAAATCCCCATCAAAATAGTGAGATACGCCTCGTCTCCCGTGTGAAGCTCGTTCATCCCCCGCAGAATGCCGTCAATGAGCTGCTTGAAATCTCCGGCGCGTTCCCGCATACCGCGGATGACCTGGTGGAGAAAGATGGTCAAAAGCGACGAACGAACGCCGTGACCGGCTACGTCGGCGATGTAAAACAGCGTCCGGTTTTCATCGATTTTTACCACGTCAAAGAAATCGCCGGCCAGGCTCTCCGCCGGACGGTAAATGGAACACACTTTCAGACTGCCGAAGTATTCGCCGTCCTTGGGCAGGGCATTGTACTGCACCTGCTTGGCGAATTCTACATCCTGCGCCAGCCGTGCAAAATGCCGGCGATTGGTTTCTTCCAAGCGTTTCTGCTTTGTAATATCTAAAAACAATTCGATGGAATACTTGGAAAATCCCCTAAGCTCCATGGAAGAAGCGATGATGCGGTACACCTTTTCGCCAATGATGATTTCTTTGCTCTCAGAATCGCCGCTGACCTTTGCCGACGAAGTAACGCAGTCCTCGCACTCTTCGGTTCGTCCCAACAGCCGAAAGCACTCTTTTCCGCAGCAATTTCCAAACTCCTGGCGCATTTTATTGTTCATATAGACTACATGATGATTCTCGTCCATCACCCGAACCATGGCGTCCATGCGATCGATGACGGCGGTCATCAGCAGTTTGCGATTCAAACGTTTTCTCATGTTACTATTACCTCTGATTCCCACATTCATGCACTACAAGAATACCACACTCGCCGCAGATAAGAAAGAAATTTTATGGATTTAAAAACGGTGCTAAAAGTAAATCCATTCAAAAATTGATTTATTTTCGGGCGGAATAATGATAAAATTTATATGGCCTAACAAGGCGTTGCCGGCATTCATTTGTTTTTTGGCACAAGTTTTGCATTTTTTATCCGTTACAGTTTTTATAGGAAAGAGAGGAACGATTACAGATGAAATCATCTTATCAATTTCAAAAATATCCTTCCGCCCGTCAGGTGGTCTACTCCAATCGGGGAATCGTCTGCACTTCCACCCCCATGGCGGCTCAGGCCGGCGCTGAGATCATGCGTCGCGGCGGAAACGCCATCGACGCTGCCATCGCCACGGCCGCTGTGCTTTCCGTAGCCGAGCCTACCTCCAACGGCATCGGCGGAGATGCCTTTGCGCTGGTTTGGGTGAAAGATAAATTATACGGCTTGAATTCCAGCGGCCCTGCTCCCATGGCTATCAACGCCCAGGAACTTTTGGACAAAGGAATGAAAGAAATTCCGGTATACGGATGGACGCCCGTTACCGTACCCGGCGCCCCCGCTGCCTGGGCAGAGCTTTCTGAACGCTTTGGAAAGCTGCCTCTGACTCAGGTGTTAGAACCGGCCATCCGGCTGGCAAGAGAAGGCTACGCCGTGCAGCCCACCACGGCGCATCTTTGGAACCGCGCTTATCGCAAGTTCAAAGAGGCCTTTCAGGGTTCGGAATTTGACGAATGGTTTCGGGTGTTTGCGCCTCAGGGGAGAGCGCCTCGCGGCGGCGAGATCTGGAAGTCCGAAGATCACGCAAAGACGCTTGCGGAGATTGCCGCTACCAAGGCGGAATCCTTCTATCGCGGCAAGTTGGCCGATACCATCGACAGCGCCAGCCGCGCTCAGGGCGGATACCTGCGCAAAGAGGATCTGGCGGCCTACCGCCCGCAATGGGTGGAACCCATTTCCACCACGTACAAAGGCTATCAGGTCTGCGAAATTCCTCCCAACGGTCACGGCATCACCGCGCTGATGGCTCTGAACATCTTCGAACAGCTAAAATGCAAATCCCGGGACGACGTGGATACCATGCACAATATGATGGAAGCCATGAAGCTGGCCTTTGAGGACGCCAGAGAATACGTGGCGGATCCCCGCTATATGAAAGTGACCTTCGATCAGCTTCTGAGCAAGGACTACGCAAAGAAGCGGGCATCTCTGATCGGCGACGAAGCCATCACTCCCGCTCCCGGCCAGCCGGATTGCGGCGGTACCGTCTACCTCTGCACCGCCGACGGCGAAGGAAATATGGTATCCTACATCCAGTCCAACTACATGGGTTTCGGCTCCGGTATCGTGGTTCCCGGTACGGGAATCGCCCTGCACAACCGCGGAAACAACTTCTATCTGAAACCCGGTCATCCCAACTGTGTGGAGGGCGGAAAGAAGCCGTATCACACCATCATCCCCGGCTTCCTGATGAAGGACGGAAAAGCCGTGGGTCCCTTTGGCGTCATGGGCGGATTTATGCAGCCCCAGGGTCACATGCAGGTAATCACCAATACCATCGACTTCGGTCTCAATCCTCAGGACGCTCTGGATGCTCCCCGCTGGATGTGGAGCGAAGGAAAGACCATCCACGTGGAGGCCTCTTTCCCCAGCGCCATGGCGCAGGAGCTGGAAGCCCGCGGACACAAAATCGTAGTGGAAAACGGCCCGCTGGAATTCGGCCGCGGCGAAATCATCTGGCGAACCGAATACGGCACGCTGTGCGGCGCTACGGAGTCCCGCTGCGACGGCTGCGCGGCCATCGTGTAGCGGCAGGTATTCCTACGGCCGGCGCATAATTCGGATAAAAAAACGGTGCAGCTCTTTTACAGAGTTGCGCCGTTTTCGTTTTTCGAAAATGGATGAAACAGTCGTCCATTCTTTTATTATCGCTTATTTGCAATAAACAATTTTTCCGCCTACTACGGTGAGTTCTGCGCTGAGATCCTTGATTTTCTCCGGCGGGATGGAGAAAATGTCGTCGGACAGCACCGCCATGTCGGCCAGCTTGCCTACCTCCAGCGTTCCCTTGCAGTCCTCCTGATAGGCGCTCCAGGCCGCGGTTACGGTAACCGCCTCCACCGCTTCGTCCACAGTCAGCTTTTCCTCCGGACGCCAGCCGCCCTCCGGCTTGCCGTCCATATCGCAGCGGGTAACGGCGCAGTAGATATTCTCATAGGGGTTGGGCGTCTCGATGGGACTGTCCGTTCCAAAGGGAATGGGCACGCCCAGATCCCGCAGCGTCTTCCAGCTGTAGGATGTCTTGGCTCTCTCGCCTGTTCTGGCCTCCACGATCTTGGAATCGCTGGCGATGAAAATTGGCTGAATATGCGCTACGATATTTTCCCTGGCAATGCGCTCTAACTGCTCCGCACTGGTGATCTGGCAGTGAACGATACCGTGGCGCACCAGGTGATCCTGAGGATACAGTTCTCTGGCCTTCACGATGGCGTCGATGCACTTGCCGATGGTGTAATCGCCGATGGCGTGGATTGCCACGGGCATGTCGTTTTTCTGCGCCGTCTGAATCATGGCGTCGAACATTTCATCGGTAAAGTTGAACATTCCCCGTTCGCCGGGCGCGTCGCTGTAGTCCTCGATCATAGCCGCCGTTCTGGCACCCAGGGAACCGTCTGCCAGCAGCTTCAAAGAACCGATGCGATACTGATCGTCGCCGCTTCTGGGTGCATACCCCTTATCGATGAATTCCTGAAGTTCTTCCGGTCCCGGGAAACGGCACTGCTGATAAATTCGGACTTTTAGCTTTCCTTCTTCTTTCAGTTCCTGATACGCCGCTACCACGTCATAGGGATCGGCGTTGATGAAGTCGTCGGCGTGAGCCGTGGTGATGCCAAATGCGGCCATTTTGTCCACACCGGCCACAATGTGCTTTTTCAGCGTTTCCTTCGTCAGGTTATTGTAATACGGCCGAATGATACGGGTGGCCAGCTCTTTCAAAACGCCGGTAAGGCGACCGTTGACGGTCTCGATTTCCCCGGCCTCCACCTGCTGCCCCGGAACCAGTCCGACAATCTCCAGCGCTTTGCTGTTGCATACTTCCATGTGATGGCAGGATCTGGCAAAGGCGATGGGAATTTCCGTGGAAATCTGATCCAGATCGTCTCTGGTGATGACCCGCTGCTCATCCGTAAACAGCTGCTCGTTCCAGCCGCCGCCAACGAGCCACTGGCCTTCGGCCAACGTATGTTTCTTCAGATATTCCTGACCGCGGCGAACCACTTCCGCTGCGCTGCGGCAGCCCATGAGATCAACCTCGCTGAGGCTGCGCCCATAGATGACCAGATGCAGATGGGTGTCGGTCAACCCGGGAATCGCGGTGCGTCCCTTTAAATCCGTGGTCTGCGTTCCCTTGTCGGCCAGGGACAGAATTTCTTCATCGCTTCCCACAGCGGCCACCCTACCGTCCTTCACAGCCAGCGCCGAAACCACGCTCCGGTCTTGATCCATCAGGTGAATCCTTCCGTTGTAGTAAATCTGATCCATATGCGTCCACTCTCCTTTGCGTATGTCCTGCATGTTGCGCATGTTTCACGTTTCTTTAGTCTAATTTTAGATGATATCATTTTAAAAAGCAATATTTATGCCAGCTTTCACCGGAGCTTGTTTTTGAAAAAATGGAATGATAGCGAAAACGAAAACGGCGATCGTTCATATTTTTCTTGCATCGTGTTTCCTTCTGTGATAATATATCGATAAAAGATATATCGATATACGATATAACAATTCCCATATCTTTTGAAGAAATCTTTTGGGAAATGATTTAGAGAAATGCTTTGGAAGGTGATTTTATGCCGAGAGAACAGTTAAAAACGCTGACAGAACCCATGTATTACGTCCTTTTGGCTCTGACCAAAAGCCAGCACGGTTACAGCATCATGCAGTCCGTTCAGGAAATTTCCGACGGCCGTGTTCAGGTGGGAGCCGGTACGCTGTACGCCCTCTTAGGGCGCTTTGAGTCCGAAGGTGTCATCGCTCAAATCGCCGAACAGGATCGAAAGAAAATCTACTCTCTTACGGCGAAAGGCCGCGAGCTTTTAGCCGCAGAATATCGGCGCCTGCATCGTATGACTGCCGACGGACGGCGCTTTTTTAACGACGACGGCTCCGTCATCGATCAGGAACCCTTTGAGGGCGAAGCTCTGCTTTCCTCCGAAGCGGCGTTTCCCGCAGAAGACGAGGAAACGGCCGGCGCCGCAAATCCCCGTCCCAAATTGAAACCGGCGTTCGGTACCGGTGGGGTAACCACATGCTGACCTGGCGTCTTTGGCCGCTCCTTCCGCAGCGCAGCATCCCCCGCTATCTGGAACATATGGAGCGGGACTGCGGACTTCGCTTTTCCCGGTTGTCTGCAATTCCCATCGTCGCCGGATACCGTCCCATTCATCGTCTGCACGCCGCGCACTACGACGTGGATTATTTTCCTTCGCAAAATGCGGAAGACATTCAAGAATATCTGGACATCTGCCAAGCTTCCGGCTGGGAAGTGGTTCTGCAATTGGATCGGTATAAAATCTTTCGCGAACTGCCCCAGGGCGCGATTCCTCTCTACACAGAGGAAACGGAACGCCGAACCCACTGGAGACAGGCGCTGAAGAAATACTGCGTTTCTGCCATCGGCCTATCGGTTCTCCTGCTGGCTGTCATATGGCTTGTCTTTCGCCTGTTCGGCAGCGATGATTTCTTCTTATCCGCCCTATATGGAAAACCCCTGTTTCAACAGCTGGTTTACCTTTCCATCCTTCCTCTCCTGGCAGGCTCTTTCGCTGCGCTGATCCTGGGCGGTCTGTTCATGTCCCTGCCCTGGCGCCGGCCTCTGCCCGGCTATTTTTTCAGGCTGGGAATTCTTTTTCGCCTTTTGTTTTATCTGGCCGATGTGGTGTTTTTCGGCTCCGTTATTCTGTCGGGGTTTCTGGAATTCGAAGTCATCGCCGGTGTGCTGGGCGTTTTGATCGGAATTCCGCTGGGACGGCTGCGCCAAACCTGGTACGGGGAAAATGCCGCTTCCTACGCGCGGATGAAGGGCCGGTTCCCGCCGCCGAAATGGATGTACCTTGCCGCCTGCGCAGCGGCTGTCGCCGTTACCGCGGGATCGTTTCTCTTTGAGTATGAAATGATCGGCCGCGCAAGGGATCGCGGCGATGCCGTCTATGTCCACAGTCAGAATATCGTTTGCAGCGAAATCATCTACGACGCCACCGCGCCCAAATACAACCAATGCGCCTATGAATTGCGGAGCAGTTCAATTTTGCCGGGAAACATGGCACAGCATGAAAAACAGCTGGTGTCGGCAATCATTTCCCAGGACATCATCCACTATTTCACCGCCGAAGATATTGATTGCCTCGCCAGTGAGGGGCAGGCAGATAAACGCCCCCACAAGGCGGCCATCGATGAGTTGAAACGCCAGCTTCATCCCGATGAAATATGGGTCAACGAATTCGGCACCCGCTATCTCCTCCGCTTTGACCGGCGCGTTTATCGGCTCTGTTCCCCGTCGGCTTTCTACGATCACCCCTACCCAGAAAGCGAAGCGGAGATCCAACGGATCGGAAACGAAATTTTTACCGATTTGGCGGCACAGATCAGTACGTTGGAAAATATGTTTTCTGATTAAGCTATGGCCTAATGCCGTTCCTCTGTGATGCGCCTGACACGCCGGAAAACGAAACAATGTAGGCGCCATGCGAAAAACGCAGGACTTTCGTCCGTGGTGTTTTGCCCTGCTTTTCGTTGGTTGACAAAAGAAATAGCAATACGGAGGAATGGCGCAAGGTTCCATGTCGGCGTTTGACTGCTGACAGGCCAAATGCGAAGCCGTTTAGTCCATATGGTATAAAAAACCAAATATGTACCCAGCGCATAGTTTTACTCTCATACAAAAAAGGCGGAAAATCCTGTATTTTCAGGTCTTTTCGCCTTTTTCACTAATCTATTGTTATTCGTTCCATATTTATAGAATGCCTAAGTTTCCGCTATCCAAACGATGATTTTATCGTCGATCCACTATAAATGTTTTCTCGCAATGCAGCCCCGAAAACTCAAATCAATTTCACATAGTGCTGTTTTCCATGGAACAGACGCAGGATATTCACTGTTTCCGTTTTCATATCCACCCTGTGGACCATGATGTAGTTGTCTATCACGGCTTTGCGATAGCCAAGTTCTTTCAAATATGTATCTTGACAGGCTTCATACATCAAAGGCAAATGCGCTAAACTGTCATAGCACTTTTCAATCGAGTCAAGCAGCGAAATGGCAGCGGTTTTATTTTCTAAAGACAGGACAACATAGCTGATTACTGTGTCAAGATCGCGTTGAAACGCATCTGTTCTGATGATCTTATAAGCCATATTTTGCCCGCAGCGTCTTCATTCCCTCGTAGGCGTCCGATACTTTTCCTTCCCTGACCTCAGCTTCCGCCTCTGCCAACTTAGCATAAACATCCGCCATGAACATTTTTTCCTCATAAACTTTCATGCTCATGATCACCATATCATCATAACCGTTTTTTGTAATATATACCGGCTCAGCGGATTCGCTGCACATCTGAGAGATTGCCGTTGTATCCTTTAAATCGCGAATTGGGATAATTCTTGGCATATCGTTTCGCTCCTTTCACAAGTTCATCGTACCATAATTATCCCACGTTGACAAGCCAATCATTCGGACTTTTGGGGAAATCCGTTGCAGCGAATGGGTTAATTCGTAATTTCAGCATACACAAAAGCTGTAAAGATTCAACGTGAATTTTTACAGCTTTTTATCTGTCTTTTTATTCATTATGGTAGATCACTCGAGCTCTCCGAGGCATTTTGTATAGCACGATAAATATGCTGAAATTTCAACACTTTTAATCTCTGTTATCTGCATTATTATTGCCTGTGAACTCATTTTTAACGATCTATAGAATCATTTTAGAATTACTGAGAATCTTACGTCTATATAAAAAACTGTCAAAACGAAGTTGATAGCAGCTTAATCATTTCATTTCTTACAACCATTTTCGATCACATTATGCCTATAACGCAAGAAAGCCGGATTTCTCCAACTCTCTCAAGTATGCATCCGCAAACGCATACCCCAATTAGTATATGTATTATATAACAATCACTAAAGAATTCAGGAAAATTCCAGTTTTTAGTCTAAATATTTCAAAATGTTCATTCTGTATTTATTACAAAACCAACCGCTATCTTACAAAAATGAAAAAGTCGAGATAGCACGGATGCCCCCTCGACTAAAACACAATGGTTTTTATATTACGCTATTAGTATACGTTTTCTCATACAAAAAATCAACTATTTTTTTGATGAAATTATAGGTGCTGCAGATTGCACTCTCTTTTTTATAGTAATCAGCATGCTTAACCATCCGTCCATGAACCAGGTCATGAATTTCTTTGATAGCCTTCTCCTTTACCCCTATACTTTCTGTTATTTCATCCACAAGATAAAGCATCGTCACAAAATCATAAACTACCTGATTGGACATGTTGCTGCTTCGGCTCTTTTTATCAATACTGCTTATTTTCTTCACAAACGCATTAACCTTGCTGTTGTAGCGTACTTGTCCGGAATAAGGTCTTTTTAAAGTATTTATCAGACAGTTGCTGTGAGCAGCAGCATTTCTCAGCTTTCGTACGCCCTGCATAGGATAGTACAAATCATGACCGGTTCGTGCTTTCGGATATTCCTCATTGAATCTCCGATATAACATGAGAAAATCCTTCAACGATAATAACTCGATTATATTCCAAATTGCAAATCCATCCGTAAGCAGTTTATTCGAAAGATCCTTTGTATATGAGTTTTCCTTTTTTCTCTTTATATCATCTAGGATATGTGGATTCTCATCTAGAAACATCTGAACCAGATGATACCCATCATCTTCTGAATTATTAAAATCCCTCAGGAATCTTGTTTTCATTGTATGTTCCAAATCCACAGAAGTCTTCAGGATATAGTGCCTTAATAGCATATCGATAATTGCCAAATCCTTTAAGTATGCAAACTCAAGATTAATATATTCCCCTGCTTTTTCAGTAGTTCTATACTTATCGTAGTTCTTAGCATACGCTTTCATCTTGAAATAGTATGTATTGTTTGTAAGATACGAAATCGCTTCTTCTTCAGAAACAATATTAAACTGAACACCCTTTGATTTCATGTGTTGAATCTGTTGCTTTACCGTAAGTTTTTCTTTCAATTCAGGCTCCTTCTTTTATATCGAGGTTAAAAACTATTATACCAACTGATCCCCGACAAAACAATTCCATATATATGTAATTCTGCCTATATTTTGCCCATGGCATAATAAGGCTCTTGAAAATTCAATAATTACATATCAAGAGACACATACTGCTAAACATGAAAAAGAGCAGCTACGTTTATGTAACTGCTCCATTATCCTGACCTTATTTCACTCGAACTCAATCGTCGCCGGTGGCTTGCTGGTGATATCGTACACGATGCGGTTGATGCCCGGCACCTCGTTCACGATGCGTCCGGACACCCGATCCAGCACTTCGTACGGGATGCGCGCCCAATCTGCGGTCATAAAATCGCTGGTCGTCACGGCGCGGAGAGCCAGCGTATAATCGTAGGTTCGGCCGTCGCCCATCACGCCCACGCTGCGGGTATTGGTCAAAACGGCAAAATACTGGTTGATTTCCGTATCCAGTCCCGCCGCGGCAATTTCCTCCCGGAAAATCGCGTCCGCGTCCCGGAGAGTGTCCAGCTTCTCCTTGGTCAGATCGCCGATCACCCGGATGGCCAGACCCGGCCCCGGGAAGGGTTGACGCATGACCAGGTATTCCGGCAGACCCAATTCCCGGCCGAGCTGCCGCACCTCGTCCTTAAACAGCAGGCGCAGCGGCTCCACGATTTCCTTGAAATCCACATAGTCCGGCAATCCGCCCACATTGTGGTGGCTCTTGATGACCGCCGCGTCGCCGGCGCCGGATTCGATCACGTCGGGATAGATGGTTCCCTGCGCTAAAAAGTCCACGGCGCCCACCTTTTTCGCTTCTTCTTCAAACACGCGAATGAACTCTTCTCCGATGATTTTCCGCTTGCACTCCGGCTCGCTGACACCCTTGAGCTTCGTCAAAAAGCGTTCCTCCGCATCCACCCGGACAAAGTTCATCGCCCACTTGGAAAACGCCTGTTCCACCTCGTCGCCCTCATTTTTACGCATGAGGCCGTGATCCACGAACACGCAGGTGAGCTGTTCACCCACGGCTTCCGCAAGCAGCGCCGCACACACGGAACTGTCCACACCGCCGGATAAAGCCAGCAGCACCTTGCCGTCCCCGACCCTTTCCCGCACCTGAGCAATGGCCGTGCGTTTATAGTCTTCCATGGACCAATCGCCCTTCGCGCCGCAGACCTCATACAGGAAATTGCGGATCATAGCGACGCCGTTTTCCGTGTGATTCACTTCCGGGTGAAACTGCACGCCGTAAAAGCCGCGAGTTTCATCGGCGATAGCCACGTTGGGACAGTTAGCGGAGTGCGCCACCAGCGCAAAACCTTCCGGCACCTTGGCCATATAGTCCCCATGGCTCATCCAGGATACACCCTCAGCAGGCAATCCCCGAAACAGCTTGCAGTCGGTATCGTAATACGTTACCGTCTTACCGTATTCCCGAGCGGAATCGTCCTGAGCCTCTGTAACCTTTCCGCCCAGATTATGAGCCAGAAGCTGGCAGCCGTAGCAGATGCCCAAAATCGGCACACCCCAGGTGAAAATCGCAGGATCCACATGGGGGGAGGTCTCCAAATACACGGAATTCGGCCCGCCGGTGAAGATGATGCCGATGGGATTCAGAGCTTTCAGTTCCGCAAGCGGCGTGGTGTAAGGCTTGATTTCGCAATATACGCCGCACTCCCGCACTCGCCGGGCGATGAGCTGGTTATACTGTCCGCCGAAATCCAGAACTAATACAAACTGGTGGTCATTCATCGTAGAGTTCCTCCCATAATTAAAACATCTTGATATAGCTGTCCCGATCCGCGCCTGTGGAAACATATTCGATGGGACAACCCACAGCCTTTTCGATGTACCGCACATAGTCCTGCGCCGCTTTCGGCAGCTTGTCGAACTCCCTCACGCCTGCCACATCGCCGAAGCCGGGAAGATATTCGTAAATCGGCTTGGCGTTAGCCAGCGCGTCGCCGGAGGGGAAAACCTCGGTACGTTTGCCATCCACTTCATAGGCCACGCACACGGGAATCTGTTCATAGCAACTGAGTACGTCCAGTTTGGTCAGGGCAATGGAATCCGCGCCCTGCACCTGCACGCCGTATCGGGACGCCACCACATCAAAACCGCCGACGCGCCGTGGACGGCCGGTGGCCGCACCGTACTCGCCTCCGGCGGCGCGGAGCGTTTCTGCTTCGTCCCCGAACATTTCGCAAGTGAACGGACCTTCGCCCACACAGCTGGAATAGGCTTTCATAATGCCCAGCACCTTCGTAAGACGTTTCGCCGGGATGCCCGCGCCGATAGGAGCGTAGGCCGCGATCGTGCTGGATGCGGAGGTGTAAGGATAAATGCCGAAATCGATATCCCGCAGAGCGCCCAGCTGAGCCTCGAACATCACACTCTTGCCGCCGTCGATGGCGCTGGTCAGATACTCGGTGGTATTCACGATATAATCTTTCCACGGCGTGCCGAACTTTTCCAGCCACGCCAGCATCTCCTGCTCACTGATGGACGCATGGTGATAGCCGCCTGCCACCGTCAGGTTTTTCCATTCCACAATGCCGCCAATGCGGTGCTTAATGGTCTCGGGGTGCAGCAGATCACCCATGCGCAGGGTCTTTTTCATGTACTTATCCGCGTATACCGGAGAAATGCCCCGGCGGGTAGAGCCAAACTTCTGATCTGCCAGACGATCCTCTTCCAGACAATCCAGCAGCTTGTGATAGGGCATGCAGATGGTGGCTCGGTCGCTGATTTTCAGATTCTCCGGAGTGATGGAAATGCCCTGTGTCCGCAGCTTCTCCACCTCGCCGCACAGATGCTCCAGGTCGATGACCATGCCCGGTCCCATGACGTTCACGGCGCCCTGCCGCAAAATACCCGAGGGCATGAGGTTCAAAATAAACTTGCCTCGATCATTGACCACCGTGTGTCCGGCGTTGTTGCCGCCCTGATACCGGACGATGATGTCGTATTGTTCGCTGAGCAGGTCGACCATACGACCTTTACCCTCATCTCCCCAGTTGATGCCTACTACTGCAGTTAACATTGCTGCCACCCCCTAATTTAAAAATTTCGCCGGCCTTTTCAAAGGCCGCAATCTCAGACTTTAATTTCTGCCTCCCCGCCCAGCAGCTCGGCGTTGGCGTCCAGCACAGGCTTCACATAGTCCCGCAGGAAATCCGCCGTCTGCTTCTCCGCCAGACCGGTGATGCGGCCCTCGGATACGATGCCCTCCAGTTCCTCTTTCGTCAGGCCGAAAATGGGGTCTGCCAAAATCCGGTCATACAGATCGTTATCCGCGCCGTTCTGTTTGATGTTGATTCCCGCCGCCACAGAGTGCTGCCGGATGTGCTCGTGCAGCTCCTGCCGGTCGCCGCCCTTGTGGGTGACGCAGTGCATCATGATGTTTTCCGTGACCATAAAAGGCATTTCCGCATCCAGATGCTTTTGAATGACCGCAGGATACACCCGCATGCCCCGCAGGATATTGGTGTACAGGGTCAGCACGCCGTCCGTGGCCAAAAAAGCCTCGGATACGCTGATACGCCGATTGGCGGAATCGTCCAGCGTGCGTTCAAACCACTGACCCGCGGCGGTAAACGCCGGGTTCATCGCATCGCAAATGACGTAACGGGATAGCGCCGCGATGCGCTCTGCACGCATGGGATTTCGCTTATATGCCATGGCGGAGGAACCGATCTGCCGATCGGTGAACGGCTCGTCCACCTCTTTGAGATGGCTCATAAGCCGGATATCGTTGGAAAACTTCGTGGCGGACTGGCAGATACCGGAGAGCACGGAGACGATGTCGTAATCCACCTTCCGGGAATTGGTCTGACCGGACACAGGATAGACGCCGTCAAATCCCATCTTCTTGCAGATAATGTCCTCCACGGTCTGCGCCTTCTCCCCGTCGCCGTCAAACAGTTCCAGAAAGCTGGCGCACGTTCCCGTTGCGCCCCGACAACCCAGAAGTTTCAGTTTTTTCATCTGGAACTCCAGATTTTCCAAATCGCTTAAAAGATCCTGCAGCCACAGGCAGGCCCGCTTACCCAAAGTGGTTGGTTGGGCGGCCTGAAAATGGGTATACGCCAGAGTCGGCAGCGCCTGATATTTCTCTGCGAAGTCGGCCAGCGCCGCGATGGTATTGACGAGCTCCTTCTTAATAAGAGCCATCGCTTCCCGCATCCGAATGAGTTCAGCGTTATCGCCCACATAGCAGCTGGTCGCACCTAAATGAATGATGCCCTTTGCGCTGGGACAACAGTCGCCGTAGGTGTGGACGTGAGCCATCACATCGTGACGCAGCGCGGACTCATATTTCGCCGCCTTTTCGTAGTCGATGTCGTAGAGATGAGCCTTCATCTCATCGATTTGCTCCTGTCGGATGTCGATGCCCAGTTCCCGTTCCGCTTCCGCCAGCGCAACCCACAGCTTGCGCCATGTGGAAAACTTCACGTCGTCGGAAAAAATATGCTTCATTTCACGGCTGGCATATCTCTGCCCTAACGGACTTTCATATTGATCCTTGCTCATTTGTTCACGCTCCTTTTCACAGCTGCCGCGATGAAGTCGCGAAACAGCGGATGCGCCTTATTGGGTCGGCTTTTGAATTCCGGGTGAAACTGCACGCCCACAAACCACGGATGTTCGGGAATCTCCACGATTTCCACCAGCCGCCCGTCGGGCGACAGTCCCGCCAGCTTCAGACCCTTTTCTGTGAGGATCTCCCGGTATTTGTTGGAAAACTCATACCGGTGCCGATGGCGCTCGGAAATTTCCGCGGCGCCGTAAGCCCTGGCCGCAAGCGTCCCGGATTCCAGTACGCAAGGATATTTGCCCAGCCGCATGGTGCCGCCCATCTCCGTGATTCCTACCTGATCCGCCATCAAATCGATGACCTTATGTTCGCCGTTGATGACAAATTCCGCAGAATGGGCATCAGGCAGTCCCGCCACGTGGCGGGCATATTCCACCACAGCCATCTGCATCCCCAAGCAAATACCGAAGAAGGGAATGCTGTTTTCCCGGACATAACGAATGGCGGAAATCATGCCCTCAATGCCCCGGTCGCCGAAACCGCCGGGAACAATGATCCCGTCTACTCCGGCCAAAACCTGCGCGGTATTGTCATCCGTAAGCTTTTCCGAATCCACCCATTGAATCTCCACTATGGCGTCATTTTCCGTTCCTCCATGGTTCAGCGCTTCCACAACGGACAAATAAGCGTCATGCAGCTGCACATATTTTCCCACTAGAGCGATTTTTACGATCTTGTCCGCGTGCAGGGTGCGTTCTACCATCTTTTCCCATGCCGACAGATCCAAACCCCCAGTTTCAAAACCCAGGCGCCGGCACACTACAGTGTCCAACCCTTCCTTTGCCATGAGCAGAGGAACCTCGTACAGCGTCCGGGCGGTGATGTTTTCGATGACGCATTCCGGTTCCATGTTGCAAAACAGGGCGATCTTTCGGCGG
>CANEEC010000008.1 GCA_947426455.1 uncultured Clostridia bacterium
ATCGAGGAAGCCTTCCATCGTATTCCACAGGGTTGCACGCTTAGTGCGAAGTTCATTAACAGTCATGATTGAAATCCTCCGTTTCACATGTATTTTTTGATGGTTTCAAGATGCGCCTTCAGCTCTTCAACAGAGCGTCCTGCAGGGGCTTCAGGCTTAGGCTCAGACTCCGGCTTTGTTTCAGGTTTTGCCTTTGCCACGAGCTTGTTCATAAGGGCTGCGGCCACAGCCTTGCTGGAAAACGCGTAGCTTTCCATCGGTGCTACAGATTTCTTTTCATCCTCCAGCACGCCGTCAGAGAAGCCGAGCTCCATAGCCTTGTGTGCGTTCATCCATGTTTCCGCATCCATGAGATGCGAGAGCTTGGCGCGGGAGAGGCCGGTTTTGATTTCGTAGGCGTTGATGATGCTTTCTTTGACTTCCGAGAGCATCTCGATTGCCTTCTGCATATCTTCGTGGTCTCCAAACGCCGCCGTTGCGGGATTGTGGATCATCATCAGCGCTGTAGGTGCCATGAGCACCTTGGTACCTGCCATAGCGATGACGGAAGCAGCAGATGCCGCAATGCCATCGATTTTGACGGTAACGTCGCCTCTGTAATCCATGAGCATGGAATAAATCTGGCTTGCCGCGATGCAATCGCCGCCCGGAGAGTTGATCCAGATGGTGATCGGCCCTGAGCCTGCAAAAAGCTCATCCTTGAACATTGCCGGTGTGATGTCGTCGTCAAACCAGCTTTCCTCGGCAATGGTGCCGTTAAGCTCAAGGACTCGTTCTGCGTCCGGGCTTTCGTCCGCCGCGTTCTTCCACACCCAGAACTTCTTGTTCTTCATCGGTGTTGTCCTCCTTTCCGTCATCGTTACTTGTATTTGCAAAAGCACCCGCGTCACCCAGCGGGAGCATATTGCCATTAATGAGATACAGATCGCCGCCTTCCTCGGCAGGGATACGGTCGAGATTTTCAAGCTCACGGATGTCGTTTGCACTCATCCAGCCGTTCTGCCTTGCCGTGGCGTATCCGTTCATACGGCTCTGGTAATCGCCGCGAAGCAGGCCCTCCAGATTGAACTTAACGAAGTATCGTTTCTTTTCATCCGGGGTAAGGAGAGTTCTTTGTATGGACTGCTCTCAGCGCACCACCCACGGGTCCAGCGTGTATTTCACGAATTCCAGCGACTGCTGCTCAATATTGGAAAAGCTCGACTTCTCAAGGTCACCGACCATGTGTGGCGGGACTCTGAAAATTCGAGCTATCTCATTAATCTGAAACTTTCTGGTCTCAAGGAACTGTGCCTGTTCCGGCGAGATGGAAATAGGCGTATACTTCATGCCTTCTTCCAAAACGGCTACCTTGCCGGAATTGGAGCTGCCTCCGAACTGGCTCATCCATGCGTCTCGTACCTTGGACGGGTCCTTGATGGTGCCGGGATGCTCCAGCACACCGGAGGGTGCTGCGCCGTTAGCAAAGAACTTAGAGCCGTATTCCTCGGTGGCGATGGCAAGGCCGATAGCGTTTTTGGCCATTGCAATCGGGCTGTAGCCGACAAGTCCGTCAAAGCCGAGACCCGGAATATGCAGCACATCCGAGGGCTGTAATATTACGGTGCTGCCCTTGGCAGTGGGAGCTTCATCGTTGGAGTGGCTATATTGGTAATACAGATGACCGTTCTCATCGCGGTTGACCTGCATCTTGTTTGGCATCAGCGGATACAGCGCTACGACTTCGTCCTTACCGTTTCGGATAACCTGCGCATAGGCGTTTCCCCATAGGAGCAGATGCGTCATGAGCGTTTCACGGAAGACGAAAGAACTCATCTCCAGATTCGGCTCATCGTGGAGCAGGTGGTAAAGCGGGTGCTTCATCGCTTTTTCCTTGCCGCCGTCGTCCTTATATTGGTAGACCTGCAGCGGGAGTCCCGCGATAGCCTCCGACAGAATACGCACGCAGGCATAGACCGCTGTCATCTGCATGGCAGAGCGTTCCGTTACGACCTTGCCGGAGGAGCTGCCGCCCATATAAAAGGCATAGCTGGAACCGGCTGTTCTATCGGTGGGCTTGTCCCTTGAGCGAAAGAGGCCACTGAAAATTCCCATATTTGATCACCGTCCTTTCAGATAAACAAAAGCCCGCGAGTATCGTAGACACTCTCGGACGTATCATTGCCGCAGCGGATAGCGCGATCCAGCGCCATCACCGTCGCTACGGCACCGTCAATTTTCTCTGTCGATTTTTCTTTGTCCGGCTTGATATTGCCTGCCGGATCGGTGCGGATATAAATGTTGTCCATCATCCAGTGGAGCACCGGATGTCCGCCGTGTGCGATGCGTTCCTCCAAGACCAGCTTCATGAGCTCTTTAGTTGGCGGGCTCATATCCTTAAAGCCCTGTCCGAAGGGCACGACTGTAAAGCCCATGCCTTCGAGGTTTTGCACCATCTGAACAGCTCCCCAGCGGTCAAAGGCGATCTCTCGGATATTGAAACGTTCACCGAGACGCTCGATGAATTTTTCGATATAGCCGTAATGAACAACGTTGCCTTCGGTGGTCTGCAGAAAGCCCTGACGATCCCAGACGTCATAAGGAACATGATCGCGCCGCACTCGAAGGTCGAGCTGTTCTTCCGGTATCCAGAAATATGGCAGGATCACATATTTGTCATCCTCATCCTCCGGCGGGAACACCAGCACAAATGCCGTGATATCCGTAGTGGAGGACAGGTCCAGACCGCCATAGCAGACGCGGCCTTCCAGATCGTCTTCGTTTACAGCAAAAGCGCACTTATCCCATTTGTCCATCGGCATCCACCTGACAGCCTGCTTTACCCACTGGTTGAGCCTTAGCTGTCGGAAAGCGTTCTCTTCGGTGGGATTTTGCTTTGCCGATTCACAGGCGGCTTTCACTTTGTCGATGCCGACTGTAATGCCGAGGGACGGATTCGCCTTTTTCCACACCTTCGGATCGGTCCAGTCGTCAGATTCCTCAGCGCCGTAGATTACCGGATAGAAAGTCGGATCGATTTTGCGTCCGGCCAGAATATCCTGTGCCTTCTGGTGTGTCTCATAGCAGATAGACTTCGTATCGGTTCCGGCAGTGGTTATAAGGAAATATAAAGGCTGCATACGGGCATCGCCGGAGCCCTTGGTCATAACGTTAAAGAGCTTTCGATTGGGCTGGGTATGCAGCTCATCAAATACCACGCCGTGGATGTTGAAGCCGTGTTTGCTATAAGCCTCTGCTGAGAGGACCTGATAGAAGCTATTGGTCGGAGCGTAGACGATGCGCTTAGTCGCCGTTAGGATTTTCACCCTGCGGTTTAACGCCGGACACATTCGGACCATATCAGCGGCTACCTTAAAGACAATGGATGCCTGCTGGCGGTCTGCAGCGCAGCCGTAGACTTCTGCACGTTCCTCACCGTCGCCACAGGTGAGCAGGAGCGCCACAGCAGCGGCCAGCTCCGATTTGCCCATCTTCTTGGGTATCTCAATGTAGGCGGTGTTGAACTGCCGGTAGCCGTTGGGCTTGAGCGTTCCGAAGATGTCTCGGATGATCTGCTCCTGCCAGTCAATCAGCTCGAAGGGCTTTCCGGCCCATGTGCCTTTGGTGTGGCACAGACACTCGATAAAGCCGACCGCATAATCCGCAGCGTCCTTATCATAATAGGAATCCTTAGCGGCAAACTGCGTCGGTTTATATTTTTTCAGCTTACGGATAGTCGGTCACCTCCTTCAAAAAAGCATAAAAATAAGCCGCCATCAGCGACTTCCTTCATAACGAGGAACAGAGCCGTCCGGCCCGGTCCCTTTGGCATATTCAAATGCCGGTGTTTAGTTGTAGTTATTCAGCAGGATGCAAAGCGCCATCTCTGCTTCCTTGCAGGTGGGCTCGATATCCCATCCTCTGTCGTAGTTGCATACGGTCTGGCCGTCGATCTTGATCATCAGCTTGCTGATCTTGCCGCCGTTGATCCCATAGGTCTCGCTGGGCTCATCGTAGTGCTTTACCCAGTAGTGGCAGACCGTGTATTTGTCTTTGATGTTCGCATCCGGGATGCCGATGGTTCCTTCGCTCCACATATCCTTACGCCTCCTTAGTTCAGCTGGAAGCGGATACCCTGAATCTCGGTGGGCTCCTCGTCTCCCCAGCGGGTTTCCTGTCTTGTGATGGTGCAAAGGACTGTCATCGTGCAGCCTTCTTTGGCAAAGGCGTGCAGGTTTTCCATCACCGCCGTAGAGGTGTTGGTGTAAACAAAGCTCGTAATCCCGGCCTTGCGGAGCGTATCGATGAAGTCCTTGACCTCGAGCTCCCAAAGGAAATCGTCCATCTCAAGCTCGTCTTCCTTGCGGCTGATGCTCTGTGCCCATGCGCGGTAGGCTTTGCAGGCTCCCTGCTCGAAGGGGAATATCATAGCTTCCTTTTCCGCGTACCAGCTTTTCAGCTCCTCGCTGTCCCAGCCGTAGGTGTCGATGATGTGCTGCTTTTTGCTCTCGTGGGCTGCACGGCGCTCCTCGTATTCGTGGCCGATTCTTTTCAGATTCTCAAAGTAGGTGTTGTTTGCGTTCATGGTGTTTACCTCCGTTCGTTTTGGTATGTACATATATCACTCTGAAGGCACAGAATAGCAAGCTATTTCTGCGATATTTCGGGGCATAATCTACACAATTATTCGCTCGGAAAACTGTGTAATTTATGCTTCTCCCGTCAGGATGAACTGCACATATTCCTTGCGGTTTTCTTCGAGGTAAACGACCAGCTCGTAGAAGTCTCGCTCGTAGGCAAGACGCTGGACCGCATTCACGTCAAACATGTTCGTAAGGCCCGTGTCGCGGATTGCGAGAATCTGCTCCTTTATCTTCTCAGTCATGATCCGCCACCACCTTGCATTCATCTTCGCCGTAGGCAACGGAGAGGTCGGAGCCGTTATCCCAATGCACCATGATGGAGCCGATATCATCCACACCGATGACGGTTCCTCTGGTGCCGATAGGCGGAGCCTGCACATCGTCCATTCTCACAAGCTCGACGCGGGTTCCGGGCTTAAAGCGCTCACGAAGCGCCTGCAGGCGTTCTTTTGAAATTACTCGCATGTTTCCACCTCCTTTGCCGGTGTGCCGTTACGGAAGGCAGAGTTGCCGGAGAGGTTGCGCAGCAGTATTTTACGCTCTGTTTTGAAGTCCGCGCCGATAAAACCGAGGCGAAGCAGGAAGCAACGGAAGGCATATTTGTCGTTGTCGGTTTCCTTTTCCTTGGCGGTCACGCGCCTCTGGTTCCTTGCCATCTCGCAGAGTGCGGCGATGAAGTGGGTGTAGGCCCGAACCTCATCCGCGTCCAGCTCTGTGGTGAACCACGGGAAGGAAATCCTGTCGTCTTCTTCGGTGATCGGAAGGTCCGTCACATCCAGCGCCTTTTTGATCAGGCTGCCTTTTGCTTCAATGAGCCGGTGCAGATTGTCGAGGGAATCTTGTGTAAAACTGTCCTTTGGCATCTGAACTGTAAGACCGTATTCATCGGAAGTGGCCTCCTCATCTTTGACCGGGTTGAATCCGGCAGCGGCGAGGGCAATGATGATCGCCTCAATGGAGTCCTGATCTGTGCGCTCGTCCCAGACCATCGTGCCGTCTTTCTCGACGGTGATGTTACTGATGACGTAGTTGCAGGTCGGCATGCGCATGTACACGGGCTTCATTCCGACGGTTTCGGAAATGATCCCGACCAGAGCTTTGCGCTCGTCTCCGGATACGTTGTAATGTAGCTTCATGGGAATCCTCCTTTGTGTTTTTGGTAGGTACATATATCACTCTGAACGCCTGTAATAGCAAGCGTTTTCGGAAAAATATATGTACCAAAGATGGCCGGAGGATTTCATGTCTATTCGTCGATTACTGACACATCCTCATAAGCATAGGTAAGGCCGTCGCGCTGGAGTGTTACACCGTCAACAGAGCCGACCTGTTCGATGTATCGCTTCACAATCACATCGCAGTATTTTTCATCCAGTTCGATGGTGTAGCAGGAGCGGTCTGACTGTTCGCAGGCGATAAGCGTGGAGCCGGAGCCGCCGAAGGGATCGAGCACCAGCGTATTGCTCATGCTGGAGTTCATGATCGGATAGGCCAGCAGCGCAATCGGCTTCATGGTAGGATGGTCGCCGTTCTTCTTAGGCTTGTCATACTCCCAGACGGTGGTTTCCTTGCGGCCTGCGTACCATTCGTGCTTGCCGGACTTCTTCCATCCGAAGAGCACCGGCTCATGAATCCATTGATACGGGCTGCGGCCCAGCACCAGCGAGTTCTTTTTCCAGATGCAGCAACCGGAGAGGTAAAAGCCTGCATCGGCAAAGGCCCTGCGGAAATTCAGCCCTTCGGTATCGGCATGGAACACGTAGATGGAAGCATCATCTGCCATAGCTTTTTCTGTGAGGGTGAAGGCGTCCAGCAGGAATTGATAAAAGGCGTCGTTTGCCATGTTATCGTTTTTGATCTTCCCGGCGCTGCCTTCATAGTTCACGTTGTACGGCGGGTCCGTCACCACAAGGTTTGCCTTTTGTCCTGCCATCAAGAGATCGAAGGTTTCTGCCTTGGTGGAGTCGCCGCAAACAAGGCGGTGGCGGCCCAGAGTCCATACATCACCGAGCTTGCTGATAGCAGGCTTTTTCAGTTCTTCCTCGACATCAAAACCATCGTCGTGGATGCCGTCTTTCAGATTGTCTTTGAAAAGAGCATCCAGCTCGGCGGGCTCAAAACCTGTGAGGGATACATTAAAATCCGCTCCCTGCAGATCCGCGATAAGAAGGGCCAGCTTATCCTTGTCCCAATCACCGGAGATCTTATTGAGCGCGATGTTGAGTGCTTTTTCCTTTTCTTCGGAGAGCTCCACAATCACGCAGTCGATTTCATCTATGTCCATGTCGATAAGGACTTTCAGGCGCTGATGGCCGCCGACCACGCGACCGGTAGTTTTATTCCAGATAACAGGCTCCACATATCCGAATTGTTCGATGGAGCGTTTCAGTTTTTCGTATTCAGGATCACCGGGCTTCAAATCCTTACGCGGGTTATATTCCGCAGGCAGAAGCTCGGTGACTTTCTTTTTCTCTATTAACATATAAGTCCCCACTCAGCGAACTTCTCAAAACCGCCGATGCGGTTGATGAAGGCTCTCGCTGTTTCTACGATTCTCTCGTATGGAATACCGTCAACGGCATCATCACCGATAGCGCAGACAAACTCGACCGGAGCACCGGTTTCCTGTGCCTTGAGCCATGCGTAAATATTCACGCTGACGTCGGCTTTTGATAAATCCTTGCCGTGAAGTCCGCCGCCGGTCACGGAGTCGCCCATATCAGAGCCGAGCTTGCGGTTGGTAGCACCGGTATCCACATCAGTGCCGCCGGTCCAGTCACCGAGCGGATTGATCTGGGCTTCCGGATAGGTTTCGCTCAGGTGATAGGTCTTGGCGTTGCTCTGGCAGATGATGAGTCTTGCTTCGTCCAGAATGTATTTGCCGTCACTGCCATAGGTCGAATAGATCTGTTTTGCGATAGTGGTGAGCGCTTTCTGTTCTTCGGTTACGGGCACTCCTTTAAAGATGCCGTTGTCGCCGCAGCGAATGCCGCCGCTCTGGTTATCTGCCAGATGAGCATCCTGCGGGACTTCGACATAATCCGTCAAAATCTGCGCACCGGCGATCCGGTGAACAATAACGGCAGCTTCCTCATCCGTGATGTGGACGGAGGTTTCCGCTATAACATGACAAACGCCGTGGCCAATCAAGACTTCCACGGCGATTTTCGGATTCTTTTCTTTTTGGTACGCAAGATCGACAAGAGCACCGGCGATGCGGTCGGCCACCTTGTCGGGATGCGCCGGATTTACTTTTTCATACATATCAGGTTCCTTTCCGAGCGGTCAGTAGCCGCTCCATCACGTCATCCTGCGGTGAGATGCCGCCGTATTCTGTCATGCAGTTTTCGCGGACGATCTGGAAGATCTCGGCCCAGATCTTATTGGACTGCGTCATGTACTTATCTCCGATAGCAACGTAGGGTGACTGAATGGCTGCGCCGGTAGTCGGGTGTTTAGCAAGAAAGCCAAACTCGGAGGTCGCGGCCTCGCACTGAATCCATCTGGCAGAAGCCATCGCATAGCGCTCGATCATCTGCGGGGAGATCAGGTGAGAACAACCTCGGTCATTCAGCCACTTCCACGTGGTCTCGTATATTTCCACAGCACAAAGCTGGGTTCCGTCCTTTTGTTTTGCGGACAGGAATTCAGACGGTTTTGGCATCGTCTCTCCGTCAAGGTTTGCAGCCTTGCTGTCAAAGTCGATGACGGTCAGTTTTCTTTTTCCCGGATTACCGGCTGCAATCTTATCCGCGATAGGCTTCTTTGGCCTGCCGCCGGAGCCGGGTTTCGGTCCTCGTTGTCCCATAAATCACACCTCTTTTCTCGGACAGGGGCTATTCCCTCAAAAACTTACGCGAATTTGCACGCGAAGGCCCACGCCCGTTGTCCGCTGCATAAGCTGTAGAGATTTTGACCGCCCTACCCGGTGGGGTGATTGTGCCAGCGATCCCCGCGCTCCGCATGAATTCTTGCGTGGCAGCTTTTGCATAGGGAGATGAGATTTGACTCATCGTGTGTGCCGCCTTCAGCAAGAGGGAGCTTATGGTGGACCTCCTCGGTGGGAACGTAGAGCCCACGCTCAAGACACAGCTCACACAGCGGGTGCTGGGAGACGTAGCGGTCGCGAATACGTTTCCATGCGCGTCCATACCTGCGTTTGGTCTCAGGATTGCGGTCATATCGTTCGTAGCGTTTATTCTCTTGGCTTTGATGCACCGGACAATATCTCCCGTCCGTCAGGTTGGGACAGCCGGGATAAGAGCAGGGACGCTTAGGTTTTCTTGGCATTGCTTCACCTCGCTTCCTTGCATAAGAAAAGCCCTGCAGGAGTAGGGCTCCCACAAGGCTCTCGCATGTTTTATTTTGTCCATCTTAATACTATCATAAGAAGCGACTCTCATTCTCTCTCATTTACTCTCATGATGGCGGCGACACAGGAAAGCGCCGTCTCATGCATCCGGTAAATGTGCTGGATACTGTAATGCATCTCTACCGCAATCTTCTCCCACGAGAGGAAGCACAGATACCGCTTCTCCAGCAGGGTTTGCAGCTCGACATCGGAAACTGCCCGTATCGTGGCCATGATTTCCTTCTTCAGCTCCACCAGATTTTCCACGTCGCGCTTCAGGCTTTCCTCAACCTCGATGATTTTAAGAACAGCGCGTTCTACCTTGGAGCCGCCTCTGTTCGGATTTCTTGGCATGTCGCTGTAGACAACAGTGCAGGATGTGGCCAGATCGTTTAAGGACTCTATCTGCTGGAGCTTGGATTTTATCCGCATATCAAGAGTGCGGGCCTGTGATAAATATTCTTTAGCAGTCATTTTTGTTTCTCCTTCCGCAGCTTTTTGATGAGATACTCCGGATCGACTTTTGAAAGAACACCAAACCAGCCGGAGCGGAAGAAGCGCTCGATTTCTGCAAGCTCTGCCTCATCATCGGTAAGCCGGTAGTCCTTGACTGCTTGCAGGATGATGGCCTGAGCCAGATTCTCGTATGGGTCCAAAGTCTCACCTCCGAATTTTTGATCCTCGGATTGACTCTGATTGGCATGGATTGTCATTTGTATAATTCGGCTTTTACAGCGGCTATGAGACCGTTCTGGGTTTTCTCTTTGTTCTGCAGGGCCATCAAGACATGGTTATCGACGGTGCCGTCTGTAATGATGTGGTGTATGACCACGGTTTCGGACTGACCTTGTCGCCAGAGGCGGGCATTCGTCTGCTGGTAGAGTTCCAGCGACCATGTGAGGCCGAACCAGATGAGAGTGGAGCCGCCAGTCTGCAGGTTAAGCCCGTGACCGGCAGAAGCGGGATGTATTACTGCTACCGGGATATCGCCGTTGTTCCAGTCGCGGATGTCGGCAGAGGTTTTGATCTCTCGAACTTTGAAACGGGCTTTGATGCGCTCCAGATCGTGCTTAAACCAGTAGGCCACCAGCACCGGTTTTCCGTTTGCGCCTTCGATAAGGTCCTCCAGTGCATCCAGCTTGCGGTCATGAACATGAACCTGCTGTCTGTCGTCGTCATAAATCGCGCCGTTGGCCATCTGCAGGAGTTTTCCGGAGAGAACCGCTGCATTTGCGACCGTGATTTCCTTTTCCGGAAGCTGCAGCACCAGTGTCTGACGTAGTTCCTCGTATCGTTCGCGTTCATCATCGGAAAGCTCCACCACGCAGTTGTTCATGACGAGCTCCGGCATTTTCAGGTGGTCGGCAGCCTTCATAGAAATCGTGATGTCGGATATTTTCTGATAGATCGCCTTATCCGCATCGGGCAGGAGCTTATAGGAGTAGATGATCTGGCCGTTTCGCTTATCCGGTGCAAAGTAGCTATTCCGGTACATGCCGATGAAGCGACCGAGGCGGGCTCCCATGTCCAGAATCTTGAATTCTGCCCACAGGTCCATCAGACCGTTTGCCGAAGGGGTACCGGTTAGGCCCACAATGCGCCGGATTCGTGGCCGCACCTTTAAAAGCGCCTTAAAGCGTTTTGACTGGTGACTCTTAAAAGATGAGAGCTCATCCACTATGACAGTATCGAAGTCAAAGGGCAGGCCGCTTTGCTCTATGAGCCATTGCACGTTCTCGCGGTTGATGATATAGATGTCAGCCGGTCGAAGCAGTGCCGCTTTTCTTTCCTTTTCACTGCCGATTGCCACGGAGTAAGTCAGCATCTTCAGGTGATCCCACTTTTCGATTTCTGCTGGCCATGTGTCGCGGGCCACTCGAAGCGGAGCGATAACCAGAATGCGATGTGCCTCAAAGCTGTCAAACAACAGGTCTAAAAGTGCTGTCAGCGTGATCGCTGTCTTGCCAAGGCCCATGTCCAGTAGGACTGCACAGGCGGGGTGGGTTTCGATATAGTCGGTAGCATATTGCTGATAATCATGTGGTGCATATTTCATCAAGGATTCCTCCAATTTCGCTCTCGTCGTCCAGCACGTAGACCGTAAATCCCAGCTGCCGCAGCAGTCGGTGTCTCGCTTCCTGCAAAGGGCGCGGTGTCTTGCCGGGAGCTTTGACCTCCACAAAGGCCATACGTCCACCCGGCATGAGTACGATACGGTCAGGCATGCCATCAAAGCCGGGGCTCGTGAACTTCGGTGCCAGACCGCCACGCTTCTTTACTTCATCAGAGAGCTTTTTCTCGATTGTCTTTTCTCGCATATTTGTCCTTTCATCAGGTGAGTTAAACCGATAGGGTGCAAGGTGTATCAATGTCATTTACTGGACTTTTTCTTAGGCTTAAAAAATATGGTCCTAAGAGAACTTTTGTAATAGACCTTGATACACCTTGTCATGTCCCGGTTATCAGGTCAGAAAATCATCAAAATCGCCGTCGTCTTTCTTCAGGCACAGGCCCTTAAAGAAGCGCTTTCTCTTTACTGTGATCCGCTCAAAACCTGCGTTCTCCAGCGCAAAGTAGAAGTCTGCGGTGCTGCGGACATACTCGTTTGTATCAAGGCAGTAGTTCCGGTACGCCTGATACAGCGCCGAGGAGCTTTCCTTATACTCCTTTCCGACGTCGCATTTATCTTCAATGAAATGTCCGAACCAGTCATTCTGGGCGCGGTATTCATCAATGGCTTTCTGCACGCATGCCGGGACCGGGATTTTGTAATCCAGCTCAATGACCTTCTTGGCACCTTCGATTACCCACGCGAGGATACTTTCACCGGCATTGGCGTAGAGGTATTCCGCGTAGTTTTTCTTATCACCGGCACCTTCGATTTTGGCGTCAAAGGGAATGACGATCAGCCTGCGCCATATACCGTCGTCGGAGGCGCTGACACGCGGCAGGTGATTTGTATAGAGCACCAGTGTGTGGCAAGGTGTAAATGAGAACGGGTCTTTATATTTCTTTTCCGCGAACATGTCGTCGGTAGAACAGAGCTGCTTGACGGTGGAGTCGTTAAGACGTGCACCTTCCTGCATCTCCGCAGCAATCAGCAGGCGCTTTCCCTTGGCCTCGGCCAGCTCCGGCTTGATGTTTCTGCGGCAGCCGACCGTCAGGGTATCTGCGGAGATGTTGCCACTGTAAAGACCGAGCACACGGGAGACGGAGTTCCAGAAGGTGGATTTACCGTTACGGCCTCCGCCGTATGCGATGATCAGGGCTTCCACATAGACTTTGCCGATGACGGCCAGTCCACAGATCATTTGCACGTAATCGATCAGTTCCCGATTGCCACAAAAGATGAGGTCGAGGCAGTCCAGCCAGATCTGTTCGCCTTTGCTGCTGGGTGATACCGCCGTCATCTTTGTAATGAAGTCCTCCGGCGAGTGTTTTCTGGCACCGGCGAGACCTTTGCGAAGATCGTAGGTGGCAGCAGGCGTGCAGAGGGCAAAACAGTCGGCATCCAAATCACGCGGTGAAATCTCCAGCATCGGGTGCGACTCCTTTAAGGTCGCAGTGATGTATTTGGAGTCACGGCGACGGAGCGCAAATGCCTGATATGCCTTTGCCGACAGGAAATCCTTATAGGCTTCGAGCTGCTCGTCGCTCATGAGCTGTTCGGCCTTTGCCTTGCTGGTACCATCGAGAATGGTCTGGGCTACGCAGGCCTCCATCTTTTTGAGGGCCTCCTGCATTTCCTTGGTGGCTTCCTTTAGCTGCCTGCGGGTAAGCTCGTGAGCCACAGCCTGTGCACCGGGCTCGGTTTCCTTCCAGTAATGTTCTGTATAGCGGATGAAGTGTGTGGCCGGTGAGTAGCGCAGTTCATTAGAGAAGTGTTTTGCCAGCACCTCGGCTTGCCCGACATCAGAGAAGTCTTCCGGCTTATAGCTGGTATCATCGTTATAAACGTCGGGAGGCACATAGCCGTTTTGCGATGCCACACGGGAGTAAAACTTTTGGGCGCTGCGCCAGATGGTCTTGAGCTCTCCATCCGAAAGAGGAGGATTACATTTTGCGGCTTCTTCGATAAAACACTGATAGGCCTCATCGGTATCACCGTATTTCTTGATGACCTTTCCGGCAAAGCGGGACATGGTCGCATTGCGGCTGCCCTCGGAAATGACACGTTCACCGTACTGGCCGCCGTCCATATCCTGATCGAAGGAATCCGCGTCATCCAGAAATGCCGTCAGGTTCATGTTGCCTTCACGGATCTCCACGTCGGCAGTAGTGGTGCCAAAGAAGAAACGCGCTGCGTCCAGTGCCTGTGTATCAAAATACGGGAAGATCGTGTTGATCAGCTTTTTCATATCGCTGTAAGCGGCTGCATCGTTCATAAAATCTATCGGGAATAGAATATGGAATTTCGGTCTGGCGGGCTTGCCGTTTTTCTCCCGATTATGGAAGCGGCTGTAATGGACAGCAAAGCTCACGCCGGGAAAGGCGGCGGCAACATCATCAGGAGTGATCCAATCAGCAGGTTCTTCCGAGTGATCATTATCGCAGTCAACCGGCAGGCAATCGCTGCCGATGAAGTTATCGCCGTTGCGGTAGTTGTTCTTGTATTCGGCGCACACATAGTCGTGACAGATGGCCGCTTTCAAGCTTGCCTCGTCAACGACGTCGTGCTTATGGGGATAGGAGCAGTTGCCGGGATTGCCGGTAATGTCCGCGCTGTAAAGAGTAAACATCAGTCGTACACCTCCTCAGCTTCTTCCTCCAAAACCTGTGTGATGAACTTCAGTGCGCGGATCATTGTCTCCAGTTCACAGTCGCCGCCAAGAACTACTTCAAAGCCCTCATCCGCGTAGCGACCGATGGGGTGTACCTGAATGTCTGTGCTGGCTGCGTCGGCTATGCGGAAATAGGTCCGTCCGCCGTGGCCGGAGTCGCCGCCTTTATATCCAGTAGTACCGGCTTCCACTTCGAGAATGTTTGCGCTGACGATATCGCGGCTGTAGGTGGTGATTTCGGTTCCGTCAGGCAGGACGCGCCTGTTTTCTTTGATCTCATACATCGTTTTTCTCCTCCATTTCTTCTGTGAAATAGCGCAGGCGATAGTTCTTCCAGCGTGCGCGTTTGATTTCTGTTGCCATACCGTTTGAGATAGTGCTTCCGAATACCCAAATCTCAGAGCATTTGCTCATGATGGCATTGCCGAAAAACAATCCCAGCTCACGCTCCTTTGGATCTCTGTCATTTAAAAATTGCGGAAACAGCAGGTGCGGTGCGATAGGGATATAGCCTTTGTCCACGGCAAAACTGGAGTACCTGCGGGCAGCGGCCACGTTTGCTTCTATATCTCCTGCATAGGGAGAGCAGATATAGACGATGGGTCTGAATGCCCTGAGTGCCTTTTTCTCCTCACGTTCAATACCGGAGAGCGCCTGAAATGGTGTGGGATCGGCGTATCCTTCGCTGTTGTGAATGTCAACGCTCATGTAAAGAGCCTCCTTTCCGGGCAGACATATAGAAAAGGCGTCCACCTCTAATTTCCACTGGAGGTGAACGCCTGCTTTTGACGAAGGAGTCTCAATCTTTTTTATAAAAATCTGTTTCGTAGCCGTCAGCCCGAAGCTGGAGGCCCTTTGCCCACGGAGGGGTGCGGCCCATCTGTTCGCAAACTGTATCCAGCGACATGCGAGGGTCTGCTTCAATGACCAGTTCGTCATGGATGTGCATGACGATGGAGCAGCACCGGAGCGTCTTCATGGCGTAACACAGGATATCGCGGGAGGTTGCCTGCACGATGTTTTCCACGAACTTCGGACCGTAGGAATCGAGGCGCTCCCATTTCTTGGTGCCGCCGACGCCTTCATAGGTAATGCACTCGCCGCCGAATTTGTTCGTGCCGACCTTGGGCTTTACGTAGGCAAGGTTTCGTCCGGAGGGCAGCGTGATAAATAGCACCCCGCTCCGGTAGGAAAAGAGAATGCCGTGTGTCTTGGTGGCATGATGATATTTGACCGCTTCCATAGCTGCCTTATCCACGTCCCACCAGAAGGCCACGATCTTCGGATTAGACTGCCGCCATGCATCCACGAGCTGTGGGAGCTCATCTTCACTAAGGCCCATCTCCAGAGCACCCATCGCTTTGAGCGCACCGACCGAGCCGCCGTAGCCGAGGGCCAATTCTGCAATTTTGCCTTTTTGACGCAGGTGACCGTTGATGCCGTGTTTCTCGACCGGGACTTTGAACATCTGGCTTGCGGAAGCGCAGTAGATATCACCGCCTTTGGCAAAGACCTCCTGCCGCCAGTTTTCACCAGCCATCCATGCGATGACGCGGGCCTCGATTGCAGAGAAGTCCGATACGATGAGCTTACTGCCGTCTTTCGGAATGAAGGCAGTACGGATGAGCTGCGATAACGTATCCGGTACATCTTCGTACAGCATCTCGACGCTGTCATAATCGCCGGAGCGAACAAGAGAGCGTGCCTCGGCAAGATCTATGAGATGGTTTTGCGGCAGGTTTTGTAATTGAATAAGCCTGCCTGCCCAGCGTCCGGTACGGTTGGCTCCGTAAAACTGGAACATGCCACGTGCGCGACCATCAGCGCAGACCGCGTTTATCATAGCCTGATACTTCTTGACACTGGACTTGGCCAGCTGCTGCCGAAGTGAGAGCACGCGCTGTAATTCTGGTGGCGCTGTTTTGATAAGCTCCGCCACGATTTTTTTGCCGAGACTGTCGGTCTCCATGCCGTTATCCGAGAGCCACTGTTTCATTTGCTGCACGCTGTTGGGATTGTCGAGCTCGGTAAGCTCTCGCATGGCTTCTGTAAGCTCAGAACGGGATCGGGCATCCATATCAATGGCCTGCCGGACAAGGGGCAGATCAATAGCCACGCCGCGATCATTGACTTCCTGATCAATGTGGTATTCTTCCCAGACGGAATCCGGCACCGGAAACTTCTGCAGGCGCTCCTGAATGGACATCTCGGTCTCGACATCCCGGAGATTATATCTTTTGAAGGCAGCCCATTTTTCCGGCGCGTGATAAGGGTAGTTTCTTGTGCGCTGGCCGTTTGCCTTGGTGGGAGCACAGGGTTGGCAAAAAAACTTGATGAGGTCTTTGCCTTCGGTGAGCTTCTGCTTTTCCAGACCGAGGACCGCTCCGACACCTTCCAGCGATAACGGCAGGCCCATTGTGGCCGACCAGATCATAGTGCAACGCCAACCTTCCGGATTGAGATATCGTGCGCATTCCGTTGAAAGCGGATGATTATCATGGAAGGGATCAAGGCTTATGCCCATATTTTTTAAATACTGCGAAAGGCAGACGCGTTCAAAATTCGCGTTAAAGGCCCATTTGATGACAGTATCATCCGTCAGAGCATCCATCACGTCCTCCGGGATCTTCTCACCACAGGCAAGATCGACCACTTGTACCGGACCGGAGTCCACGCTATATCCGAACAGCAGTATTTCAAAGTCCGGCGCTTCCACATAACGATAGACACCGGACTTTTGCAGGCTGACGCTGCTGTAGGTTTCGATATCAATACTCAAAGTTTGCATATAATCACCATCCTTAAAAAGGGCTGGCAGCGAGGGTACGCCACCAGCCCACATGCTTTACTTCAGGGCTTCCATACGCTTTTCGTGGTATTCGTCGTCCTGCAGGGCCTTTTTCTCCTCGCGCTTTTCACGCTTAAAGTCATTGATGACCGTCTGGATGGCGACTACGGCCCAAGAGAGGACCACGATGCAGAAGCACCCGATGAGAATGTTGCAGAGAAGGGATGAAATCATAACCGTGTTTTCCATGAGTTTGCGCTCCTTTCCTTAGTTCAAGAAATCTTCGTCGGCATCGGTGGAGAAGTCAGACTCCGCACTGGCCTTGCCGCCGAGAGGTTCACCTGCGCGGATCAGCTGCAGATTGTTAAGGCCGCAGGCGATACCGCGATTGCCGTTGCTGTTGAAGGCATACAGCGTGATGCTGGCTCTGCCGTAGACGCCGGAGTAGACCTCTGAACGGGTGAGCACCGGGTTCAGGTCCACATCCACAATGCCGGGTGCCGTAGCGGAGTTGGCATTGATGAAGTAGGCGTTTGCATAAGCAGGATCATCCGGGCGCTCCACGTCACCGTCGCGCAAAGGCGTCTTGATGGAAGCAAGAGGCGGTACGCTCTTGGAGTTGCCCTTGAGCTTGGATTCACCTTCGGCATACGCCGCTTCAATGGCAGCCTTGATCTTGGCGACAGTCTTGGTGTCGGACTTCGGGATGATAAGGCTGACGCTATATTTCGGAGTGCCGCCGTTGATAGATTTAGGCTCCCAGACGTTGGCATAGCTCCAACGGGTGTCCTCGCCGGTGATGACCTTCATGGGATTTTTTACTGTAGTGTTCTTAGACATAATCTTGTCCTCCTTAATTTTCACTGAAATCAGATTTTGCATTGTTCATGGCCGGACGCTTGTCACTCTCCGGCACAAGAGTGGGTTTGCCTTGCGGCTTTTCGATAAGACCTGCAAGGAGTTCTTCAAAGCGGGCTTTGCCAAGGAGCTTCTGCATGGCGGTAACGCCGAGGAGCTTCTGTTCATACGGATCAAAACCGGCCTTAGTAACAGCTGCGGCAACGGCAGCATCGTTTGTGTATTTCCTGTTGGAGCGGCCTTCAACCAGCTTCCAGTCGGACCACTCCTTACCGCTGATTGCCTGCTGGAGCGCGTATTCCTTAATATCGGATGCCCATGTCACCAGATCATCGACCTTGGAGAGAATGTCCTCCACGTCCTCATTGGTGAGCAATGGCGGCAGCTTGAAGTCATACTTCGCAAGCTCCAGATTGGCAGCGGCACGAGCGCGGCAGGCGTTCTTGGCCTTACAAAAACCGCACCATTCTCCGCAGAGGAAGTTGCCGTCACCCGCAAAGGCGAGATCGGCAGCAGGCTTCAGAACTTCTTCGGCCCAGCGATACAGGTCCTCTTTGGACAGTTCATAGGTGGAGAGGTTATCCCGACGCGGCTGGTAGATCGTCATGCGGACGGTGCCGATGTCGTAAATGTCATCAAACAGCTCCAAAGCGCCGAGCGCGTAGCACATCATCTGAGGATTTTCCTCCGCGCTGACCAGCACGCCGAGACCATACTTAAAGTCGATGATCTGCAAGGTGCCGTCTGCGATGATGATGCAGTCAGCGGTGCCAAATCCCTGTTCTACCCAGCGGGAGAAATCGACGCGCTGCTCAATCAGCACAACAGGATCGCTGCAGGTTTCCTTGGCGGCCTCGACTTGCTCCAGAACGTAGCTGGCATAGCCGGTGGCGCAGTCGTCCATTTCCTGATCGTAGTAGGTCAGGTCTTCCGTGGGATCGTCTGCCTCCATACCAAGCGCGGTCTTCAGCTTGTATTCGCACAGGCTGTGGGCATCGGTTCCCTCGGCAGCGTAGTCGCTTCCTATATCCTCGTAGCTCTCGGAGAGCCTTGCGGACGGCGGGCAGTGAATCCAACGGTCTGACGATGATGCGGAAAGTAATGCATGTTTATTCGGCATGGTCCAGTCCCTCCACATCCTTTAAGAGTGCGCTGTAGTTCGCCGGATCGACGCCGGAGAGCTTGGCGGCACCGTACTTCTGAAGCAGGGCGCGGATTTCTGCCGTGTGACCTTTACGGGACATATCCACCAATACTGCGCGGACATCCTCCAGCTTCAGTTCCGGCTCCTTCGCGAGTGCGGGTTCAGCGGTTTCGGGCTCAGCACTAAACTGCTTAGCCAGCCAGTCGGCTGCGTCGTTAATAGCGGCAGCAGCATTTCGGAGCTCTTCGATGGTCATAGCCATATCGCTCATTTTGCTCATGATGTTTTCCTCCTTCCTCGGATTTGCTTTGTGCGGCAAGAACTGTGAGCTTCCTTGCCAACCTTGCGGATACGTGGCTGATTGCGTTCAGCACTTCGATGACTTCTGCGTCCGCAGGACTCTTGTTGCGTGTGTCGTACATGTCGTTCACCTCCTGTCCGGAGCTTGTGGTTTCGTGCTCCTTACACTTCCCACTGGAGGTGAGGCAGGCGGTTTGACGAAGGAAGGGAGAAAAAATTTGAAAAAACTCCGGCCACCATAGCGGCAGCCGGAGCCATACATTATTAGAAGCGGTCAGGGAATTCTGCGGCGAGCTGTTCCTTTGCCTTCTTCAGACGGGACAAGAACGTGGTGCGATTGATTCCGATAATCTCGGCAATCGCCTCATCGGAAAGACCGTCTTGACGGAGTTTGCCAATCTGCACTGCTTCCGGCATCAGCTCGTTCAGGCGGGCAAAGAGCTGGTCGAGCTCGGCCTTGTCGCAGATGATCTCCTCAATAGAAGGGGCAGGATCGGCAAGCTCATCCAGCGGAGAGTAGGTGTCGCCGTCTTCGTTCTCGATTGTGTAGTCAAGGGAAAGCATGTCACCGGCACGACGGAATTCGCAGTTGTAACAGTCGCCGTCGCATAGCCAGAACCTGTTCTTCGGGCAGACGCACTGACCGTGGGATTGATGACGCTTACGGAAAGCGTCGTAGTAACGAGTGTGGTCGCGGTAGTATTCCTCCGAGACCTCCACCCACTCGCGGGTGGCTTTGAGATAGATGCGTTTACTCTGATTGTCTTTGTTTTGCATAATACGGGCCCTCCTTCGGCCCCACAACCGCTGAATGGTGTGGAGAAGCGGAGAGCCCGTATGGGTGCCAGCGGCAAAATGGACGCAGAAATCCCACCCGATGCGAGAGAACGATGTCTCCGCTTCAAGTTGCGTCCAGCTGTTCGCGTGCTGGCTTCGTATTCAGTTGTCCCATCACGTCGGTGGCGAACAGCTCCTTTTTGTGCACTCGGAGCAACACCTCGGTGGTGGTAAGCAGTTTGTAGCCGTACTCAGGGCTGAATCAGCATCTTGCCTAAGAAATTTTTCTTTGCGTTCACAAAATATTTATCAGCGAAAGCTCGAAAGGGATTGTAAAACGCTAAAATCTGTGATATAATTTCAAAGGAACTTTTCTATCGGTTAGTGCCGATTTTCTTCATTGTACAAAATCTGACTTTTTCGGTTATTACCGCCAATGACTGCGGTTTGACCTAAAAGGTCAAAAGGAGGTAGAACCGGAGTGTTTTTTCATGAAATCGCTGGTGAACTAAAAACATATATGGACCCGACCGGACGTGGCGGCGATTTTATCATTGCTCTGGTTGGAGACACGCTGCGCGATCCTATGACTGAGGAAGAACAGCAGATGGACTTGAATGATGAGTTCAACCCGCTTGCAAGCAGAATGTCTATCAATATGCTTGATCAGATTCTTGAAGGAAAGAAGTTCATATCAAAGGCTCGTGCAGGCTTGATATGCAGTAGATATGACGGTCAGGATTTTGCTGATGAAATAGATAATCTCTATGACGCTGACAAAGACCATCTGCAGGCTTTCCTTAAACATCGCGGAATTGATGTAGATATAGAAGAACTTGGATCTGCCATTCAAGACATCCTGAATCAGATCTTTCACGGGCTTGCCAAAGGCATACACGATGTTGATATAAAACTCACTATCCGCGATCCAAAGCCGAGCATAAAAAATCTCGCAGGAGACCGAATCTACTGCGAGGATGGAAAACTATATATCGATGGCGATGTTATCGAACTACCGATAAAACTGAGTGACGCACAGATTTATGATTTTGAAGCCGATTACATTTCTGCTTTGTGTGATGCGTATGCGGAAGCACTGTCTCGCGATTCTGTAACGGTAGATGATATACCTGCGCTTCCGAAGAAATATCAAACGAACTTTTATGATCAGCGCAAAGCCTATCTCAGTGCAGAGAGCATTCAACGGTCCATCAGTGAAGTATACGAAGATGGTGAGAACCAATTTGATATTCTAAAAGCAGATGCCTACGAAGGAATTAAGACTACATACAAAGATGATTACGATAATGGATATAGGCGGCTGCTGGAAGTTTTAAAGAAGATTTCAGACGTTCAGCTTACAAAGTCAAAGCTGTCGCTTATAAAGAACCTGATAGGAAACTTAGAAAGGCTTGGCATTGTTCATATTTTAGTGAACGACAAGACGATTACATCGTGGGTTGATCCGTATGCGGAGTAAGGTTTTTAATACAACATTTGAGAACATGCTGCGGCTCCTCCTACTGGCAGATACCTTAAACACACCGGCAAACGTAGATAGGCTTGCGGCTCTTGATTTTATCTGCATCTACGGAAAAAAGTGTAAGGTGCTGGACAAGAACCTTCATGGAGATAATGAGTTCGGTTTTGCCGAGTTTACAAATAAGCGCGAAAAAATAACCGAGGCCGTTAAGCTCTCGGTCAGAAATGATTTTATAAAAGTGGAGCACACAGATCAGGGCTTCTTATACAGCATTAATGATCGCGGCAGACAAGTAGTGCAAGGAGTGCAGTCGCCCTACGCGAAAGCATATGTTGTGGGAGCAAAGATCGTGTGCAGACGATTTTCAAATTACACGGATGAAGGCGTATTACAGTACATAAGCGATAGAGCTACGGAGTCAAAGGAGGCGTAAGGATGCATAGTTTTATGATCGAAAGACTGAGTGTATCCGGAGCCGGAAAGGTTGACGGTGTTATAAACTTTACCGATGGGCTGAACATTATCCAAGGACGGTCCAACACCGGAAAGACGTGGATACTCAAGTGTATTTATTATCTTTTCAGCTCCGACACGAGGCCGTATTCTCCGTTAACCGGTTATACGGACATAGAGGGAATTTTCCTGACGAAACGGTATGGCAGGATAACTATGTCCAGAAAGCTTGACGAGGAAAAGGTGACGGTTGTTGCTGAAAGCGATGAAGTCGAAGATGGTGAATATGACACTAATTATAAAAAGGTCAGCGCTCACTACTTGAATGATTTATGGCTACGAGTTATAGGTCTTGATGAGACGATTGAAGTGCCAAAGAGCGCTCGCTATGCAAGAGAACGCATGTCTTGGACGAATATCGCCAGCGTTTTCTTTGCTGATGAGAACGAAATTGATAAGTCGGAGTCCATCGTAATCAAGGATCAGAGATATGAGACGCCGCTCATTGCCTCTTTATACTTTTTGCTTACCGGTGATTATAAAAAAGGCATTCCTGAGATTACCAAGCCGGAGGTAGCGACTGCTAAAAAGAAAGCAGTTGTCGATTATATCGAAGAACAAGTAGCCTCTCTTACAGAAAAACGTGTCAGCTATATCATGCAGCTTGAGGAGTTGGCAGGATTAGACATAGAAAAAGAGATGCAGGAGCTTTCGGATCACATTCAGGAAGTCCAGCAAGAAATCAAAGAGCTGATTGAAGAAAACACTGCTATCGTTCGTCAGATGGCAGAGTACCAGCAAGAAGATGCCAACTGCTGTGTGCTTTTGGATCGATATGAATCCCTGATAAGTCAATATAAGGCCGATCTGCAGAGACTTGATTTCATTTCAAAGGGCGAAAAGGCTGTAAAGGAACTTCCGGAAAACGGAGTGTGTCCGTTCTGCGGCGGGGAGTTACATCCTGAAGACGATGACAGTTACTTGGAAGCTATCAACGCCGAGATAAAGAGAATAGCCTCTGAGCTTACAGTTATTGCTGCGACAGAAAATAGCGTACGTGATGAGCAAGAATCAATCAGGAAGAATATCAAAGAACTGCAATTACGTAGAGCGGAGGTTAATAAGGCTCTTGATGATAAGAATCGAGAGATTCAGAATTATAGGTCAGGCCTGCAGCGTTTTAAGGATTATACGATGTTACAGACCGGTATTGATTTTGTGAATGACCAGCTTGCTATTCTTGGCCAGAAAAAGATTGCAGAACTGCAGAAACAAAAAAATCCTCCTCTCTACCATGCAAAGCAGGAGTTTGAGGAGGAAGTGGGAACTGGATTCAATGTGCTTTTAAATAAGATTTTGAAAGAGTGCAATTACCGGAATGCCGGGTATGCCAGCTGGGATTTTAGCACTTTCGATATTTTGATGGATGGCGTTCCAAAGTCAGAGGATCAGGGTAAAGGCTATCGATCCTTCCTAAATTCTGTAGTCGCACTGATGCTGTACGAGTATTTTAATAGCGATGACGTGTTTATAAAGCCCGGTTTCCTTATGATAGATACACCGTTACTCGGCTTTGATGAAAACGAGGATGAGTTTGGAGATAACACTATAAAGAACGGGCTGTATCAGTATTTTATCAACCATCAGGGTGCAGGTCAGGTTATCATTGTGGATAATCTGAACGTTATTCCTAAAGATATAGATTTTAAGGCAAAAGGGATTAATGTTGTAACTTATCACAAGGATGAAAAGGACTGTCACATTTACGGCTTTATGCCCAGCTGGAGAAAAGATCTCCCGAAGGAGTCAGTATGAAACTATCTTATAAAAAATTATGGGTAATGCTTGTTGAACGAGATATGAAGAAAACAGAGTTTGCAAAGAAGGCAAAGATCAGCTCTGCTTCCCTTGCTAAGCTCGGCAAAGGTGCGAACGTCACAACTGATGTTTTAGTGAAAATCTGTGAGGAGTTAAGTTGCGATATCGGGGATATTTGTGAAGTCGTCCCGGATGATGCATCCGATGAGAAAACGGGTGAATGAGTCCGTTTTATCGGACAAAAGTTTTTATAAAGTGATAATGGCGCGGAGTGTCATTTGAAGAATGGAGAGAAAAACTATGGCAAAAGCAGAAAAAAAGCAGGTGTCCCTTGAGGCTGGCCTGTGGAATGCGTGTAATAAACTGAGAGGCAGTGTTACGGCGACGGACTATGTGAACGTCGTCTTGGGCTTGTTGTTCATACGCTTTGCATATGACAAATTCAAAGCACAGCGAGAAAAGCTGCTGGCCGACGAGGAAACGGCAGACTTTATTGATAATCCTCGCTTTTATTCCAAGGACAATGTGTTCTTCTTGGAGGAGAATGACCGCTGGAATTACATCAAGGATAATTCCAAGTCGAATAAAATTTTCACCTACATTGACGACGCCTTCCGCAATATGGAGAAGAATAATCCCACGCTGAAGGGTGCTCTTCCCATTGGGTTCTACATCACGCTTCATATCGAGCCGTCAAAGTTTTCTTCACTGATTGACGAAATCGACCGCATTCAGTATTCACAAGAAGAGTTTGATGATGTGATCGGTCGTGTTTATGAATACTTTCTCAGAAAGTTCTGCATTGCCGCAAAATCCGAAAAAGGAGAGTTCTACACTCCGGGCAATATCGTCGAACTTATGACCCTGCTGATCCAGCCTTACTCCGGGTCGGTGTACGATCCCTGTTGCGGTTCTGGCGGGATGTTTGTACAGAGTGCAGAGTTCATCAAGCGGCATAAAGGCAATAAGAAAGACATCACAATTTACGGTCAGGAGTCCAACGACAAGACTTACAAACTGGCCAGAATGAACCTTGCGATTCGTGGGCTGAACTGCGACTTGGGCGATATGGATGCTTCTACTTTTACTTCGGACAAGCATCCAAATCTTCGTGCGGATTTCATCCTTGCCAATCCTCCCTTCAATCTCAAAGACTGGCGAACTGAAAACGAGCTTAGGAATGATCGCCGTTGGGATGGATACGAGGTGCCGCCTGTAAGTAATGCGAACTACGCATGGATTCTTCACATGCTGGCCCGTCTGTCCTACAACGGCACTGCTGCTTTCCTTCTTGCCAACGGTGCTCTTGGTGCGGATTCTGAAGAATACAAGATCCGGAAGCAGCTTATTGAAAACCATAAGGTTGAGGCCATCATCGTGCTACCGAGGGAAATGTTCTATGCAACGGATATTTCCGTCACCCTCTGGATTGTTGGTAATCACAAAAAGAGTAAGCGGGTAAAGCGGGACGACAAAGAAGTCGTTCTCCGGGACCGTGAAAACGAAATACTGTTCATTGATGCCAGAACGCTTGGCGACGGAAAAGCAAATGAAGACGGATACGTGCTTCTGACAGAGGCAGACAAACGCAAGATCGCTTCAACACTGTTTGCGTGGCAGTCTCCTGAGTGGGAAACACTATATCATGATATTCCTGAGTTCTGTTATTCGGCTACAATGGACGAAATCAGAAGCAAGGATTGGAGTCTTGTTCCCTCAAAGTATATTGAGTTTGTAGACCGTGATCTTAGCATCGACTTCCAATCCGAGATGGATCGTATACAGGCTGAAATGAAATCTATTATGGCCGAAGAGCACCATTCGCAAGGTATCCTTCGTGCGGCATTTGAGGGGATCGGCTATGGGATTGAATAAGGTAAAAATAGGAACTTTCGTAGAACTGTATAGTGAGGCTTGCGGGATTCCTAACCTGACTGTGAACGATGTTTCAGGAGTAAATAGGGAGAAAGAATTCTTTGAACCGTCAAAACAGGTCGGTGCTGATACCAGCAAGTATAAAGTGGTGCCGCTTAACTATTTTGCATGCAATCTAATGCACGTAGGTCGTGATGTCGTTCTTCCTATTGCTTTGAACCACTCTGGCAAAAACAAAATTGTAAGTCCGGCTTATACAGTCTTCAGGATCACAGATGAAACCATAATTTTGAAGGAATACTTCTTTATCCTTCTAAACTCTGAGGAGCGGGATCGATACTTCTGGTTCCATACAGATTCATCGATTCGAGATGGAATGGAGTGGAATGTATTCTGTGACGTTGAGATTGAAATACCCGATATTCCCACTCAGAAGAAATACGTGGACATTTATCGAGGACTGCAAGAAAACCTCGATGCCGTATCTCGTGGCGTTGAGCAAATGCAAGAAACCTGTGATGTCTATATGGAGCACCTGATAAAAACGGTCCCGATGAAAGCAATATCATCATTTATCGAGCTGGTGGACGAAAGGAACGAAGATTTGCAGTATTCTCTTGAAGATGTCAGAGGAATTACGACACAAAAAGAGTTCATTCCGACCAAGGCCAATATGAATGGAGTTTCACTACATAACTATAAAGTTGTAAAGCCTACAGTTTTTGCATATGTAGCTGATACATCCCGACGTGGCGATAAAATCTCTCTGGCCTTTAATGATACTGCAGATAGTTACATTGTTTCTTCAATTACGACCACATTTGAAATCAAAGAAGAAGCAAAGAATGATCTCCTTCCAGATTATCTCTTCATGTTTCTTCGCAGACCAGAATTTGATAGATACGCTCGATATAATTCTTGGGGAAGTGCCCGTGAAACTATAACATGGGAGGACTTAGGACGACTGGAAATACCTGTTCCTTCTATTGAAGTGCAAAAGAGCGTTGTTAATATTTTTCATTCCTGCAACAGACGTAAGCAGTTAGCTGCTCAATTATATGAGATGCAACAGCATGTTTGCCCAATATTGGTAAGGGGATCAATTGAGGAAGGGGGCCAATAAAATGGCGAATTTCAAATACTATGAAAACGACTATGAACTGGCCGTCCTTGAGCTGCTTGAAAACTGTGGTTGGGAGTATGAGTGCGGATATGACATTCATCGTGAAAAGGACGATGTAATCCTTCGGACGAATTTTCAGGAATATCTGAATCGGAAGTACGGTTATTTTTCGGACGATGAACTGCACACCCTGATCTCTTATATCACCAGCTACTCGAACCAGTCCTTGTACAGATCCATGAAAGAGACGTACAAGCTGCTTTCCCGTGGGTATGTTCTTCACCGGGATGACGGTACGGATCAGTTCATCGATTTCTTTGAGTTTGGCCCGGACGCCGAGATGATCAATATCTTTAAGGCCGTCAACCAGTTCGAGTTTGAGGAGTACCACAATCGCCGTCCGGATATAGTTCTGTTTATTAACGGCATCCCTGTATCGGTGTTTGAACTAAAGAATCCAGCAGATGAGACAGTCTCGATTGCTGACGCCTACGATCAGACGCACATTCGCTATTCTCAGGACATCCCGTCGTTGATGAAGTTTGACTTTATCAATATTATAAGCGACGGGGCTAACACCCGATATGGCTCTCTGTTTAGCAGCTATGAGTTTTACTTCAAGTGGAACTCGACGAACGGAGAGGACTACAACAATGCAGACGGTATCGATTCGATTCACGTCCTCATCAGTGGATTATTTGCCCACAGGACGCTCCTGAACATCCTTCACAACTATGTTTATTTCCCGGACCACAGCGACAGCAATCTCTTGATCCTGCCTAAGTACTACCAGTACTATGGCGCAGAGAAAATGTATGCCAACATTCTCAAGGAATATGGAACCGGCAGCGGAAAAGGTGGTACATATTGGGGAGCGACCGGCTGCGGTAAATCCTATACGATGCTGTTCCTTGCTAAGAGACTCACGATGTCTTTGGAACTGCATAAACCGACCATTATCCTGCTGACTGACCGAAATGATCTGGATGAACAGCTCTCGGATGACTTTGAAAACGCAAAAGAGTATCTCGTCGATGAGAACTCCGTAAGTATCGCAAACAGGAAGAAACTCCTTGAAAAGCTGGCTGATATTGAGAGCGGCGGTATCTACCTGATGACGATCCAGAAGTTTTCTGAGGACATCAGCCTTCTTAGCCGGAGAAATAACATCATCTGTATCTCCGATGAGGCCCATCGTACCCAGACGAATACAGAGGCCAAATATGTTATCTCAAAGAGCGATGCCAAAAAGACATATGGCTTTGCAAAGTACCTGAGAGACTCTTTCCCGAACGCTACCTATGTAGGCTTTACCGGAACACCGGTTGACGCCACATTGAGAGTGTTTGGCGAAGTCGTCGTTCAGTACACAATGAAACAGTCCCTCGATGATGGCTCTACGGTCGGAATTGCACGTCTGCCCGGTCCTCGTGAAGTTCAGCTGGATGAGAAAATGGCACAGGCCTGTGACGAGTATTATCGCTTGCAGGCAGAAGCCGGTGCAAACGAATACCAGATCGAGAAGTCCAAGAAAGACATGACCAACCTGAAGATCATTCTTGGCAATTCGGATCGTCTCGATATCGTGGTTCGTCATTTCATTTGGCATTATGAAAAACGCTGTGAAGAACACGCCACGGTAAATGGTAAGGCCATGTTCGTCTGCTATGACCGTGAAATAGCGTGGACCGTCTATAACAAGATAAAAGCCCTGCGGCCAGAGTGGTTTGTTAAGCGTAAATGCGCTCCGGAGTATGAGGGCACCGCCATCGACAGAGACTCCATCGAAATCGAGAAGGTCATGCTCGTTTGTACCAATGGCAAAAATGACCCTGCTGAGATGACGGCAGTTATCGGTGACTCGAAGACCCGTAAAGCCTATGCACGGGCATTTAAGGATAATAAGTCAAACCTGAAAATTGCAATCGTTGTCGATATGTGGATCACCGGATTCGATGTTCCTTCGATGGACACTATGTATTTGGATAAGCCTGTCGAGACCAACAATCTGATCCAGACGATTTCCCGTGTAAACCGTGTGTTCAAAGGCAAGAAGGAAGGTCTCATCGTCGACTATATTGGGCTTGAAGGCGCAATCCTGACTGCCATGAAACTCTACAACGGCGACATTACACCTATAAATGGCGTTGATACCTCGCTGGTTGTTTTCAAAGATTTCTTGGATCGCATCATAGAGCTGATGCACGGGTACGATTATAGTGCGTTCTTCACGGAGACTATTTCTCCGCTTGAGAGACTGACGATCATTCAAAAAGGCGTTGAATATGTTCTTGCAGAGAAAGCACGGAAAGATAATTTTATGGGATTCACCCTGCGCTGCAAGAAGGCATTTGACGTTTGCATTGGCCACGATGCAATAACGGCGCAAGAGGTCGAACAGCTGCATTACTTCCTCTGCGTGAGATCCGTTATCTTCAAAATGACCTCTGGTGATACGCCGGATGCGACTTTGATGAACCAGCATGTGGCTGAGCTGGTCGATAGAGCGATTAGTTCTACTTACAGCGGAAAGACGTTCAACTTCGACGAGCAGCCGACCGACGATATCCAGATGCTTTTCAGCGACGAGTTTATCGAAAAACTGAAACGGATACCTTATCCGAACACAAAGTATCAAGCCTTAGTAAAGCTGCTGAAACGTGCAATAAAGGAGTTCGGAAAAACGAACCGCCTGAAAGCCATAGAATTCTCCAAGAAGCTGAAGAATGTCATTGACCGCTATAATTCCCGGAATACCATCAGCGATGTTGAAGATATTATTGAAGACGTTGTGGACAACCTCAGCGAGGAGCTTGAGAAAATCTTCTCTGATCTGAAGAAGGAGAAGCAGTCATTTGAGGCAATGGACATTACCTATGAGGAAAAAGCCTTCTATGACATTCTCATCGCTGTGGCTGAGAAATATGGGTTTAAGGACCAACTGGCCGAGGATACATACATTTTCCTTGCGAAAGAAATCCAAAAGCTCGTGGGCAACAAATCCAAGTACACCGACTGGACCAACCGGCAGGATGTAAAGGATGAGCTATATGCAGACGTTGCAAAGCTGCTGAAAAAGCATGGTTATCCGCCGAGAACAATCGATGACGCCTACGATGAGATTATGAAGCAGGTGGATAACTATAAGCAGTATGCAGATTAAGGAGGTTACGCGGATGAGTAGCACAAACCAATTTGACTGGGTAGACTTCTATAAGGAGTTGGCCAGCAAGTTATTACAGTACAAGGATACTCGGCAGGAACTGGTGGAAAAGGTCCGGATGATCTATGAAACCACGGGCATCAATCTTCCTACGCTTGAGCGGGATAATCAGATTGTGGACATTGATCCGTTCACCGTTTTTGGCCTGTTTAATAAAAGCTCCATGAAAGAGTCTAACCGGAAAAAGATTATTTCTGCGGTTGCGGATTTGTTTGATGTTACCACACCTGTGCCGACCTCGTTTGACAGCATCCCGGTGCTCAATAACCAGAATGCTACATTTTATTACTTCGTGGGAGACCGCGAGGATAGCGATATCGATGACCTCTGGTCGCTATTTGAATCTGCTCTCGCATACGCTGCCAGCCCGACAGCTGACAATCGCACAAAGCTCTCGAAGTATTTTGACCTTACCATCAATAAAAAAGGAAATGGTAACAGCAAAATAACGATGGGAATGTACTGGATCGCGCCTAATGCATTCCTGAATTTGGACCAGCGTAACACGTGGTACATTTATGAATCCGGGAAGATACCTGCCGAACTGGTACAGACGCTTCCGACTATTGAACCGAAAATTCCGTCTTCGAAGTATTTTGACATTGTTGAAAAACTTAGGGCTTACTTGCAGAGCGAAGAGAGTGCTCTGAAGGATTTCAAGGAGCTGAGTTTTGAGGCTTGGCGGTATTCAGAAGAAGTCAACAAAGAGAATCGTGCTAAAAAGGTGCAGGCCGAGCGTGAAACCAAGGGTGCTGCGTTAGCGGATGAGGATGTGGAAACTACTCATTACTGGATTTATTCTCCCGGTGATGGTGCGACAATCTGGGATGAGTGTTATAACAACGGAATCATGGCAATCGGATGGGACCCGATTGGTGATTTGAGCGCTTACAGCAGCAAGGATGAGATGAAGCAGGCTATGAAGGAAAAGATCGATCCTTCCAAGCCATATAAAAATGCTGCACACGCTACATGGCAGTTTGCCAACGAAATGAAGCCCGGTGATGTTGTATTCGCAAAAAAAGGAATGCATCTCGTTATTGGCCGTGGTGTCGTAGAATCGGGATATGAGTTTGATCCGAGTCGCCAGCATTACAAAAATGTACGAAAAGTAAACTGGACGCATAAGGGTGAATGGGATCATCCCGGTCAGGCTGTTATGAAAACACTGACAGACATCACCTCGTATACAGACTACGTCGAGAAGCTGAACGCCATGTTTGAAAGCGACACTATCGACGATGTTGAAGAGCAGGAAATCGAATACCCTGCATACGATGCAGAGAAGTTCCTTGAAGAAGTGTATATGGATGAAGATAGCTATGAAACTCTTGTAGCTCTCGTCCGCAACAAGAAAAATGTCATCCTGCAAGGCGCACCGGGAGTTGGTAAGACCTTCGCTGCAAAGAGGCTGGCCTATTCGATGATGGGTGTTAAGGACCCGAATCGCGTAATGATGGTGCAGTTCCATCAGAGCTATTCATACGAAGATTTCATAATGGGCTTCCGTCCTTCTGAGAAAGGCTTCGAGCTTAAACGCGGTGCATTTTACAATTTCTGCAAAGAGGCAGAGATCGACAGCGAAAACGACTACTTCTTTATCATTGATGAAATCAATCGTGGTAATCTGAGCAAGATATTCGGTGAGCTGTTTATGCTGATTGAAAGCGACAAGCGCGGTGTGGAGCTACAGCTGCTTTATTCGGACGAGAAGTTTTCTGTTCCGAGCAATGTTTATATCATCGGCATGATGAATACGGCGGACCGCAGTTTGGCAATGCTGGATTATGCTCTCCGGAGAAGATTCGCATTTTATGAGATGAAGCCCGGTTTTGAGACTGATGGTTTCAGGGAGTATCGTATGAGCCTCGCCAGTGAGAAATTTGATAGTCTTATAAACTGTGTTGAAAATCTGAATGCGGTAATTGCGGCAGACGAGTCGCTTGGCGAAGGCTTCTGCATTGGACACAGTTATTTCTGTAATCTCGATAAGGCTACCGATCAGACTCTTTCCGGCATCGTGGAGTTTGAACTGATACCGCTGTTAAAAGAATACTGGTTTGATGAGCCCGTGAAGGTAAAGGACTGGATCAACAATTTAAGGAGCGCTATTAAGTGATACCTATTCAGAATATTTACTACATGCTGTCTTATGCCTTTCAAGTGCTAAACGAGCAGGGCTATAAGAATATAGCGACAGAACAATTTAATAATGTGGCGGAGCTATGCGCAGCGATTCTGGCAAAGGGTATCTCGGTACAGTTAAAACGCGGGCTTGGACGAGAGTACATAGAGCAGACAGAATCACTGTCTTCGCTGCGTGGTCGAATTGAGATATCCGAGTCAATAAAAACGAGAAGTATGCTTAAAAAGCAGCTTATCTGTTCTTATGATGATCTCTCTGTAAATTCTTACATGAATCGAATCATAAAAACGACAATGGAGTTGCTTCTTCACGCGGATATTTCCAAGGCTCGGAAAAAGGAGCTCCGAAAGCTACTGGTATTCTTCGGAGATGTAGAACTTCTCGATGTTCATACCATCAATTGGAATGTGCAGTACAACCGCAATAATCAGACATACCGGATGCTGATCTCAATTTGCTATTTGGTAGTCAAAGGGCTGCTACAGACAAATTCGGATGGAACGACGCGATTAATGGACTTCTTGGACGAACAGCGGATGTGCCGTCTTTATGAGAAGTTTATCCTTGAATACTATCGCAGGGAGTTCCCACAGATATCGGCCAGCGCATCACAGATACCTTGGGCTGTTGATGATGGAATGAGAGCCATGCTTCCGGTTATGCAGAGCGACATTATGCTTTCCTACGAGGATAAGGTCCTCATCATTGATGCAAAGTATTATTCGCACACTACGCAGGCGCAGTATGACACGCATACGCTTCACTCGAATAACCTCTATCAGATTTTCACCTACGTTAAGAACAAGGATTCTGAACTTGCAGAGGTGCCTCATGTAGTTTCGGGAATGCTGCTTTATGCTCGGACCGAGGAAGCGGTGCAGCCTAACAATACATACCAGATGAGCG
>CANEEC010000009.1 GCA_947426455.1 uncultured Clostridia bacterium
TCGAAGACCGCGAATCGATATGGGTGAATATTGGGAAGAATTAACATTGCTGATACTATACCTTCTTGTGCGATTTTCACCTGTCAATCGGGAAGTGTTTAAAAACAAGTATACAAAGATCATATGGTTCGCAATCTTGATTGGACCCTTTATCGGCATTTACTTTTGGCGCTTTCTATTAAGCAACTAAAATATCATTAAACTTTATGCACATGCAGATGTATCAGTGAGGAAAAAACGATGTCCGAGAGTAGGAATTCGCGAAAATGGCAGGAAGGGTGGACGAACGTAAAAAACATCAGATGGGGAGGAACGGCGCATAGCGTGGCTTTTTCGCTGTCCGCCATCGCTTTCTTTTACATCAGAGCGGTAGGTCTGTCGCAGCAGCGCTGGGAAGCGTATGATCTGATACGTACGGCAAGCGGCGCGGCGATGGCGTTGTGCTGGTATCTTTCTTTCTATTTTGAGCCGGCCGATAAAAAGAAGATGGAAAATCGGGAGACCAGAATCATTTTAGCGGTCATGGCGGCCATCCTGCTGATCATTGTGGAGATCGGCATGGCGGTATAAGAAGGTATGAGAAAAGAGGAAAGCGAGGATCGATGAACGGCAAAAGCTACGGAAAACCGCAGCGGTCATTCACCGGTCTTTTTGTTTTTTGGACTTTTCCGCAGTTTTTATCACTTTCCCCCAGAAGTTCTTGCCAAGGAACCACAGGAAATAGTATAATTATTTGATATATATCGCCTGCTTGAAAGGAGGACATTCCGTGTTATTTCAGGATATCACCATATTGGATGAACGCTTTTGCCGACGCGATCATATGTACGTGGGCGTCTTGGGAGAAACCATTGATTATATCGGGGACAAAGCGCCGGAAAAGGATTATGGACAGGTGTACGAGGGCGCGGGAAAGCTCCTGATGCCTGGCTTTTTTAATATCCACGCCCATTCTCCCATGACGCTTCTGCGGGGATATGGAGAGAATATGGCGCTGCAGGACTGGTTGAATCAGCGGATCTTTCCCTTTGAGGCCAAGCTGGATGCAGAGGCGGTGTACTGGGGGATGAAGCTGGCGCTGGCCGAATCGTTGCAGTACGGCATCGTCTCCACCAGCGACATGTATTACTTCAACGAGCAGATGGCCAAGGCGGTGCTGGAAAGCGGCGCGAAAGCCAATATCAGCTGTTCCGTAACCTGCTTTGACGGATCGGATCTGTGGGATCTGCCCGCCTATGGGGAGGGAAAGGACGTTTACCGGCGCTATCACAATGCGGGGGACGACCGCCTGAAAATAGACATGAGCCTTCATGCGGAATATACGTCCAACGAAAAGATCGTTCGCCAGCTGGCGGAGCATACGAAAGAACTGAACGTGAGGATGCACGTCCACGTATCGGAGACGAAAGACGAAGTGGAGGCCTGCAAGCAGCGTCACGGCGGCAAAACGCCGGTGGAATATCTGGAGGGGTTGGGACTGTTCGATCAGCCCGCCATTGCGGCTCACTGCGTCTGGCTTGCGGGCGACGATTTCGATATTTTGAAGGAACGGGACGTGAGCGTCGCCAGCTGTCCCATAAGCAACGCCAAACTGGCAAGCGGCGTGGCCGACATTCCGCAGATGCTGCAAAAGGGCATTCGCGTGGGCATCGGAACGGATTCCGTATCCAGCAACAACAGTCTGAATTTTATCGAGGAAATCAAGGCCTTCGCCCTGGCCTCCAAGGCGGCCTCCTTCGGTGATCCCACGGCCATTTCACCGGCGCAGGCGTTAACGTGCGCCACCTATAACGGCGCTTTGGCCCAGGGGCGAAACGACTGCGGTAAATTGATGGAGGGATTTCGCGCCGACCTGATCGTTTTGGACATCAACCGGCCTCACATGCGACCCGTCCACGAGCTGGTCAACAACGTGGTCTATTCCGCCTGCGGAAGCGACGTGGTGCTGACCATGGTAGACGGGCAGGTGCTGTACCGGGACGGCGAATTTCTCACCATCGATATCGAAGAGACCATCGCCAAAACGGAGGAATCGGTTCGCCGTATCTTGGCGCGGCTGTAGTGATTTTCCATGTGCTTATGTTCGATACGCCGATTCTTCATGTGATTATATAAGGGGAGGAACCGAAAAATGTCAGTGGATTTGGGAACGCTGGGAGCGGGAACCGTGACGGCTGCCATGGCAGTGGCTCTTTTAAAGCCGGTCATCGTGGCGGCGCTCATCGTACTTGCCGGCTATATCATCATCCGTCTGGTCTGCAAGATGCTGCTGCGGACGCTGGAAAAGAGCAAGGTCGATCCGGTGCTGTTCACCTTTGCGGTCAACTGCACGAAAGTGGTCTTGTGGATCTTGGTGGGATTGACCGCCATGAGTACGCTGGGAATCCCGCCCACCTCGATTTTAACGGCGCTGGGCGCCTGCGGGGTAGCCATCGCTTTGGCTCTGCAAAACAGCCTGAGCAACTTCGCCGGCGGCGTTTTAATCATCGTGACGAAACCCTTTGCCAAAGGCGACTACATCAACAATCTCAGCGTAGAGGGTACGGTGCAGCAGATTGATCTTCTGTGTACCACGATCTATACGGTGGATAACAAGGTGATCACCGTTCCCAACGGAACGCTGGCCAACAATACCATCATCAACTACAGCCGTTCCCAGCTTCGCCGGTTGGATCTGGTGTATTCCATCGGCTACGGCGACGACATCGATAAGGCCAAAGACGTGGTGCTTGCCGTGGCGGAGAGCAGCGGCATGTTTCTGCGGGAACCGGAGCCGGTGATCGGCGTGGGAAGCCATGGCGAAAGCGCCGTGATGCTGGATGTGAAGCTGTGGTGTAAAAACGCGGATTATTGGAATCTGTACTATTACATGAACGAGCAGGTGAAGGCGGCCTTTGACGAGCAGGGAATTTCCATTCCCTATCCCCAGGTGGACGTCCATATGAATCGGGGAAAGTAGAACAGGAATGTTGACGCTTATGTGCAGTGTTGTGCGGGCGGACATTTACGCGAACTGAGCGAAGCGGGATGAGGAAAGCATAAATGCAAAAGACGAAAAATATGAAATTCAGGAAGATAAAGTACGGCGACGACGGAAAGGAGAACACATGGAGAAAAAAATAGAAGAGAAAATCAGCGCGCTGAAAGGCCGCTGCCTCATGGAACCCTTCGACTTTACCAGAGAGGAACTGGAGGCACTGTTCTGTCTGGGCGACGACATCATCGACCATCCCCAGACCTACGCCCATATCTGTGACAATAAAATTTTGGCTACGCTGTTTTATGAGCCCAGCACCCGGACCCGCCTCAGCTTTGAGACGGCCATGCTCCGCTTGGGAGGACGGGTGATCGGTTTTGCCGATCCCAAGGCCAGCTCCGTCTCCAAGGGCGAGACCATCGGCGATACGGCGCGGATCATCTCCGGTTACGCGGATATCATCGCCATGAGACATTGGGTGGAGGGCGCGCCCCAGGCGGCTGCCATGAAAAGCTCCGTTCCGGTGATCAATGCCGGCGACGGCGGTCATCAGCATCCCACCCAGACCCTGGCCGATCTGATGACCATTCACCGGGTAAAAGGGAAATTCAGCGGCCTGACCATCGGCATGTGCGGCGATTTGAAGTATGGCCGCACGGTACATTCTCTGCTGAAGGCCATGTCCCGCTACGAGGACGTAAAGTTCGTTTTCATTGCTCCCGACGAGCTTGCCATGCCGCGGGAACTGCTTTCCGAACTGGGGGATTCCGTCAGCTGGACCGAGACCAAAAGCATGGAGGAAGCCATGCCGCTTCTGGACGTCTTATACATGACCCGGGTACAGCAGGAGAGGTTTGCCGATCAGGCGCAGTACGAGCGGTTAAAGGACAGTTACATTCTCGACCGGGAGAAGATGGCGCTGGGCAAGGCGGATATGATGGTTCTCCATCCGCTGCCCCGGGTGAATGAGATCGCCTTCGATGTGGACGAGGACAGCCGGGCGCTGTACTTCGATCAGGCCGTCAACGGCATGTACATTCGCATGGCGTTGATCGTGGCGCTTCTGGGATTGAAACCGGGGGAACTTTGCTGGGAAAAGACGAAGAAGAAACCCTTAACTGCACCGCAGGAGGGGAAGGAAATGCCCTGTAACAACCCCAAGTGCGTCACCAATCACGACAGGGAAGTCAGGCCTTTGGCGCGTCTGGCTGACGACGGCGTTTGGGTCTGCCAATACTGCGATACCGTCATAGAATAAAAGCGCGGCAGGGTGAAAATGCGGCGGGGTGAAAAAGCGCAGCAAAGCGGGAAACAGCACTGAGAAAGGAAGAGAAAATGATTGACCATCTGATCGATAAAATCAAAGAAACGAAAAATCCCACCGTGGTAGGACTGGATCCCACCGTGGTGATGATTCCGGACTATTTGAAAAAGCAAATGTTTGGGAAGTACGGAAAGACGCCGAAAGCGGTGGCGGAGATGTTTTTGGAGTTCAACCGCTGCATCATCGACGAAGTGTACGATCTGGTTCCGGCGGTCAAGCCGCAGATCGCCATGTATGAGATGTACGGGTTGGAGGGATTGCGGGCCTACATGGAAACCTGCGAGTATGCCAGGAGCAAAGGACTGGTGGTCATCGGCGATATCAAGCGGGGCGACATCGGCTCTACGGCGGAGGCCTACAGCGGCCACATCGCCGGTACGGATATCGAGGGGGAACATTTTGACCTCTGGAAAGAGGATTACATCACCGTCAATCCCTATCTGGGCGTGGACGGCATCGAGCCGTTTTTGAAGGTGCTGCGCAGAGATGAAAAGGGTATTTTCGTATTGGTTCGCACCTCGAATCCCAGTAGCGGCGAGCTGCAGGACAAGAGGATGGAGGGCACGTACCTGTACAATCAGGTAGCGGATCTGGTGAGCAAGTGGGGCGAGGATACCATAGGCAAGCACGGCTACAGCAAGGTGGGAGCCGTGGTAGGCGCCACTCATCCCGCCCAGGGCGTGGAGCTGCGAAAGCGGATGCCTCACACCTTTTTCCTGGTTCCCGGTTACGGAGCGCAGGGTGGTAAGGGCGCTGATTTAAAGGGATTTTTTGACGAGGACGGCGTGGGCTGCATCGTCAATTCCTCCCGGGGAATCATCGCCGCCTACAAAAAAGACCCGGAATTCGGGGATGAAAAAACCGTAGGGGCGGAATTTGCCAAGGCGTCCCGCAAGGCCGTCATCGCCATGAAGCAGGATCTGCAAAACGCATTGTAAGGAGCGCACGGATATGAAAGCAAAGAAAATCGTCACGGCGGAAATTCTGTCCAATCGTGAGATTGCAAAAGGAATTATGGAGCTGAAACTGGAAGCGCCGGAGGTGGCTTCTTCCGCCAAGCCGGGGCAGTTTGTCAACGTGTATACCGGCGACAACGCCTTGCTCTTGCCAAGACCCATCAGCATCTGCGATGCGGAAGGCTCGGTGCTGACCCTGGTCTATGCTGTAGTGGGCAGAGGAACGCAGTGGTTTTCGGAGTGCTGCACAGGACAGCTGCTTCGGGTTTCTACGCCCCTGGGCAACGGCTACGATCTGTCCGTAGTGAAGGCAGGAGATACGGCGCTTCTCATCGGCGGCGGCATTGGCGTCTGCCCGCTGATCAAGCTGGCTAAAGTTTTGACGGCTAAGGGCGTTGCGGTCAGGGCGGCCATGGGATTTCGGGACGAACCGTTTTTAGTGGAGGAGATGAAAGCCATCGGAGCGGAGGTGGCGGTGGCCACGGATTCCGGCCGGGTAGGATATCGCGGAACGGCGCTGGCGGCGGCTATGGATGCAGGTATGGACTGCGAACACTGGTTTTCCTGCGGGCCGAAGGTGATGTTGAAGTTCGTGGCGGAGGAAGCAAAACGACGGGGCCGCGACGCGCAGATATCCATGGAGGAACGCATGGGATGCGGTTACGGCGCCTGTGTAGGCTGCGTGGTGGACATCCGGATAGAGGGGCAGGAGGAACCTGTTCGCAAGAAGGTCTGCAAGGACGGACCGGTATTCCGCGGAAGCGAGGTGATTTTCCATGAGTAGCAAGTTGGATCTGCGGGTGAATATCGCGGGAGTGGAGTGGAAAAATCCCATCACCACGGCTTCCGGCACGTTTTCCCCGCGGGAGAGCAGCGCCTTTTACGATCTGTCCAAACTGGGCGCGGTGACCACCAAAGGGGTTGCCAATGTTCCTTGGAGCGGCAATCCCACCCCCCGCATCGCAGAGACCTACGGCGGCATGTTAAACGCTGTGGGACTTCAAAATCCCGGGGTTGAGGCGTATATTCAGGAGGAACTCCCCTATCTTGCCAATTACGATACCAGAGTTATCGCCAATGTGGCGGGTCACTCGGTGGAGGAATACTGCGCCGTGGTGGAACGGCTCAACGATACCGCTGTAGATATGTTTGAGGTCAATATTTCCTGTCCCAATGTGAAGCAGGGCGGTATCGGTTTCGGCACCGATTCCAAACAGGCGGGACTTGTGACGAAAGCGGTGAAGGCCATTGCGAAAAAACCGGTGATCATCAAGCTGACGCCCAACGTGACCGACATCGCGGAAATCGCGAAAGCTGTGGAAGCAAACGGCGCCGATGCCATTTCCATGATCAATACGCTGTTGGGCATGCGCATCGATGTGCGCCGCGGAAAGCCGGTGCTGGCCAATACCACCGGCGGATTTTCGGGGCCGGCGGTGAAGCCGGTGGCTCTGCGCATGGTCTATCAGGTGCGCCGTGCCGTCCAAATTCCCATCATCGGTCTGGGAGGCATCTCCACCGGCGAGGATGCGGCGGAGTTCCTCATGGCGGGTGCGGATGCGGTAGCCGTGGGTACGGCGGCGCTGGTGAACCCCACGGCGCCGGTGGATATTCTGGAACAGCTGAAAGGGTACATGGAGGAGATGGACTTTGCCACCGTTTCGGATATTAAGAATGCCTTTCAGGGGTAAAGTTTTTGAGACAGAACCCCGCGTCCGGCAAGGCTGCTCGCGTTCAAGCGACGGCCGTACGGAAACAGTTTTGTAAGCAGGCGCAAAATAAAGCAAGCCGCGGAAATTCCACGGCTTGTTTTCGTTTGATGAGATTTGTTATATGTTCTTAGCGATTATCTTTCTTCACTGCTTTTTTCGCACTGCTGATTGGCAACGCCGCAGGAAGTCTTGCAAGCGGACTGGCAGGAAGTCTGGCATTCGCCGCAGCCGCCAACCTTTGCGGATTTCGCTAAGTCTCTGGTTTCCAGTGTCTGAATTCTCTTCATGGTTATCGTCTCCCTTTTCGTGATTTCATCAAATTGCAATTCCAAACGTAAGAGAACTGCTCTTTACATTTAATCACAAATTTTTCCGCCTGTCAACCGGAAGGAAGGCTGTCTGGGGACATACGGTTGGCGTCTGGGGACGCGCGGTGGAACAGCAGTGTTTTCAGTTCCTTTGCGGCAAGGCTCAAGGGTTGTTCTTCGTTTTCCACAAAGAGAATCTGCCGCGGCGGAATGGGCTCGGCCAGATGAATCTGGTAGACTTCTCCCGCCCGCAGCGCTTTTTCGGCGAAGTAGGTGGTGGTAAAACCGATGCCCAGATTGCTCTTGACCATGGGAAGAATCAAATCCGTGGCCGCCGCCTCCAGATCGGGTTTCAATTCCAGACCGTGAGAACGGTAAAAGGATTTGTAAAACTGGTAGGCGGCCGACTGCTCGCTGGGGCCGATCAGCGGGTAACGCCGCAGTTCGCTCAGGGAAAGAACCTGATCTTTCAGGTGGGAAAAAGCAGATCCGCCGATCAAAATACCGTGAAGTTCTGTAATAGGGGTAGCCTTTAACGGTCTTGCAATTTCCACCGGTGTGGCGATGACGGAAAAGTCGGCGGTGTGGCTTCGCAGTGTCTGCAGCGCCGCCGCGGTGTAGTGGTTCAGGATGCGGACGTGAATCTTCGGATATTTTTCCTTGAACTGTTTCAGGGCGGGAAGGACGATCATTCGCAGCGCCGTATCGGTGGCGTCGATGGTCAGTCTGCCTTCTTCCAGCCGGCGCATTCGCATCACTTCGTCCTCGCCTTCTGTAAAGGCTTCTACGGCAACCTTTACGTGGGCGTAAAGGCGCTGCCCTTCCGGTGTCAGGGTGACGCCCCGACGGGAACGAATCAGCAGAGGACAACCCAGTTCGTGTTCCAGAAGCTTGATGACTCGGGACACGTTGGGCTGGTTGCTGTGGAGCATCTCTGCCGCTTGAGTGATGTTCTGATATTTGGCCACATAGTAAAAAATGCGGTAATATTCGTAGTTTGTATTCAAGAGAACTCCTTTGACTGTAGTCTTGCTTTTGACCTTAGCATGGTTTTAGCGCAGTTTATCATATAAAAAATGTATTGTTTCGGTATTTTTTATATATTTTACGAATTTCTTTTTTATGAGTATACTGGGTTTATTAAGAGAAGTCAAGGAGCAAAGTCATGGAAGAAACGAGGATTTATCGGACGATGTCCATCGTAGGAGGGATGATGGGAGTCTATACGCTGCAGCTGCGGGGCGGCGTGGCTTGCAACGGCGGAACAGGAAACTTTTATCATGCCGCGGCGTTTGCAGGAAGCGGCGATCTTTTGGGAGCGCTGTACTACGCCGTTCCCATCGGCGTTTACTTTTTAGGCGTCATGCTGTCGGAATATCTGCCGGAAAAGCTGGAACGCCTGGGCGGCCTGCACTGGAATACCCTGTTGACCGGGTTTGAGACGGCAGCGCTTTTGCTGATGGGATTTCTTCCGCTGTCGGTTCCCAACCATCTGATCCAGATAGTGATGAGCTTTCTCTGCTCCATGCAGTACAACAGCTTCCGCAAAGCGGACGGAATTCCCATGGCCACCACATTCTGCACCAATCACCTGCGCCAGACGGCTGTTTCCCTGGTGAAATACTGGGAGACCGGTGACGGCGAGGCCTTGCGCCGGATCAAGGCGCACGGCTCCATGATGGGATGCTTCCTTCTGGGAGGCGTCGCGGAGGTAGCGGCCTGCATCCGCTTATCCCAGCGGGCGATCTGGCTGGCGGCCATTCCCCTTTCCATCGTCTTTTTCTACCTTTTGTACAGCGATAAGAAGGCGTATGGATTTGTTGCGAATTAATTTTATGTTAAGATAAATTTTAAAATTTACTGGACAAATGGGCAGTTGCCCCATATAATAGAGAGGTAGCTGATATGTCTCCTTGGTCAAGTGGTCAAGACGCAACCCTCTCACGGTTGAATCAGGGGTTCGACTCCCCTAGGGGATACCAACAGAAAAAGACCGCAAGTGTATTGATATTTCAACATTTGCGGCTTTTTTCTTTTTGCGGCAAATTGTAAATGTATGTAAAATGGCTCTATAATAAAGGTTGGGGTGCGAAACACCACACCCAACTTTTCAAAGAAAACTATTGACATTTTATTTCGGGCAAGACGGCTAAGAGCATCCTTATTTTCTGCGGCGCTCGTCTGGCTCCCTTTGATATCCCCAGCTCGGGGAAATTACGAACTATGACGAGCTGAAGCTTGACCATATGGGTGATAGACGGACGGCAACATTTTTCTGCATCAGCGACACGGACAGCACCTACAATTTTTTGGTAGTTCTCGCCTTTTCGCAGATGTTCAATCTCCTGCGTGAGTGGGCGGACAATGCTCACGAGGCCGCCCGCTCATCATGTGCGGGTGCTGTGGGATGAGACGGCCAACACAGGACAGGTGCAAATCTTGAAAAGCTGGTGACTGTGATCCATTCCCGGGAGGTATCTTTGACGCATTTTATCAGTAACTCGCCCAATGTAAGGCCATCTATGATAAGAATGCCGAAACCATCCAGGATAAGGCCAAGATATCCATGCAGGTCGATGGCCACACACGGGAGAATTTTGAAAGTTACAGCCAAAGCAATCAATGTGTGAGCCGGGAACTGATGACCTCCAGCGAACTGATGACTATTCCCGGAGATTGGTGCATCTTGCAGTTTCGAGACTTGTGAGGTGCATGAAGTGGATGCGCCCGCCAAGACGCTCACAAAAGAGGACGAGGATATCCTCAACTATGACGATCTCGACGATCCAGACGCTTATTTATAAACCAACAGCTGATTTAAATAAAAGCAGCCAAGCCGAGACTGTCTGTCAAAACAATCTCGGCTCAGCTTAGAGTGATTACTTTTTCAGCATCGACAGAATAGCGAGCATCAGAAAAAGAATTAATACTAGAGTAGAATCAGACATTTTTACCTCCTTGAAATTAAATGGTTATGTGGGCGAGATCAGAGATGTCTACATCATCTGTAAGTTGGCTCATAATCTCGTAAACGGCGGTGTCATCAATTTTGAGCGAGTCATTGATGAAAAAGCATTGAAGCGGACTTGGCGTTTTTTTGCCGAGCATAATTTCCTTTTCGCCGTTGACAATGGCGACCTTGTCTTCGCTCTCAAAAGTTAAGAGCTTTTTTACAATATCTTCATTGGTTGTAGTGGAGATGTTGTAGATAAAGGTGTCAACACGGTTGAGCACAATGGCGCTTGCAGTGCTTAGCTTTTGTAAATGGACACATAAAATCTCGCTGACCGTGTCCGCTACTTCACCTTTTACATAAAGTTTTGTGACAGACTGAACCTTTCCAAAAACTCTCGTGTACTCATTCGCTCCATATAAGTTTAGTTCGCCAAGGATTTGCTCGATTTGCTGGAAGCTCATTTTTACCGCAAATCCCGTTAAAGGTAGAACGAAGGTTGCCTTGCTTTTCTTTCCGGTGCTTTTCCTGAAGATCAGGCCAAGATCTTCTAACTGGTTGTTCCAGTTACCGATACTTCTTTCGGTGGCTCCTAGCTTTTTGCTGATCGTGTCGATACTATACCAGGATTCGCCGGTGTCGTTGTTGGCCACAACTGCATAGTACAGATACAATTTTACGGCACCATCTTTAAGGTAAGGAAGAAAGGCAGCAAAATTACTGTCTACCTTTGCAAACCTAAATACCTTGTTCGATTTGCCTGTTGCACTCGCATGGAACAGAGCCAACAGCTCACTTTCGGTGTTATTGAAGCGAGTTTCATTTCTTTTTAGGTTTAGCTTAATCATTGCGTTCCGTCCTTTCGTGTTCTCTTGGTATGACTAAATCATATCAGAAAAAATTGGATATGTAAATTCTTATAGAACAGAATTAAAATAGAAATATAATTCCGATTAAACGCATCAAATTGCCTATAATCTATACGTAATGTAGACTTAACACAGAAAAGGCAACAAGAGGCAATGCATACGAACAGCAGTCAGGAAGGAGCGGGGAAACCTCACTACATTTTTAAAAGAACTTATGTCTAACGCACGAGTTCTCCCTTTTCAATTTAGGGCGCACATTCTATAGAAAATATATCAATATTTCAACATTTGCGGTTTTTCTTTTTGCAGTAAATTGTAAATGTCTATAGAAAACTTGGCCTACATCGTGTTATTCTAACTAAAAAATGTGGGAACGGGTGTGACAAATTTACCGCGCGCATCGCCCTGATAAGAAGCAAAAAATATGATAAAATGCGATTAATCATAAATTATCATAAAAATGAGGGCGCAATATGACATACATTACACGGGAGCTTGAAAGAAAATTTTAAAAGCTCAATGATTTTTTTAAGGTTGTTCTTGTTACGGGAGCAAGACAGGTTGGGAAGACAACTATGTTAAAACATTTGGCTGAGGGTACTGACAGAACTTACGTCACCATGGATAACGCAATGGCGCGGGAGTTAGCATAGTCCGATCCGGTGCTGTTTTTTCAGACATATCAGCCGCCGATTTTGATTGATGAAATACAAAAAGCTTCGGAGTTATTTGAACAGATTAAAATCATTTGTGACGAAGCAAGAAAAGGGAATCATCTGGTTAACCGGATCTCAGCAGTACATGATGATGAAAAGGGTACGTGAGACGCTGGCCGGAAGGATTGGAATACTGAAATTGTACGGCTTGTCAGCGAAGGAAAAGGCGGGACTGGTTTGTGATACGGATTTGGATTTTCGCTTTCCACGTTGCAGGCAAGGCAGCGCAAACTGCCTAAAGATAATGTTATTTAGGTATTTAATCATATTTGGGAAGGCGGTATGCCCCAAGTACAGGGGATGGAGAATGAACTCCGACAGGAATACTTTAACTCTTATATCGATACCTGTCTGATGAGAGACGTCGTGGAAGCAGGAAGAATTACCGATGTTGTTCGCTTTCGCAGGTTCCTCACTGGATGTGCAGCCCTTGTCGCAGAACGGGTAAATTATACGACCCTTGCCGAAGCTACTGATATTGCTCCGAGTACGGCGAAGGAGTGGAGTAAAATGTTGGTAGGACTGCACATTGTCTATTTGCTTGAGCCTTATTCTAATAACGCGCTCAAACGGCTCAGCAAGACACCTAAATTGTATTTTTGCGATACCGGATTATGTGCGTATCTGTCGATGTGGTTGACGGCGGATACTTTGCGAAATGGTGCGGCAAGCGGCCATTACTATGAAAACTATGTGGTGATAGAACCGGTGAAGAATTACGCTTATGCAAAATCAAAGGGAAATATTACTTATTTTCGTGACTCCAATGCGAAGGAGATCGACGTCTTTATAGAAGAAAATAATGTCACTCGCCCTTTGAAAATCAAAAAAACGCCAGGCCGGATCGTCGTGAGGTAAAAAAACCGGGTGATTGATAAAGCCTCATGAGCGGGAAGGCGACGGCAGTGAATTTGCCCCAGTTAAGGGCAGCGTACGCCCTATTTTCTGATAATGGTCATGGCGCAGCCTTCGCCCTTGCCTTCGGCCACGGTGGTGGGAAAGTCGATCTCCACGTTAGGGAAGGGTGCGCAGATGGCGTAATCGCAGGCGCCCAGCATGTCGCGGCAGAAGCTGTGAATGGTCTCGTCGTCCACGCCCAGCTCCTTTAGAGCTTCCACGTGGGGGCAAGCGCGGAACAGCTTTACGGCACGATTGTCCGTCAGTTCCTGAATTTCCTGTTCGAATACCAGTAAACCGCCCTTGGAGGTCTGACCCAGCAACGCTTCCGCAGGTCCGATGTTTTCTCCGCCGCCGTTAGCCTTTGCGATTTTTTCGCCCTGATACAGGCCGAAGGCATAGGAACCTTCGCGGATAACCCGGTTAGCGTCCACTTCCGGATACAATTCTTTCAGCGCCTTCCAGATGAAATACACCTGGGTGGAGCGGTCTTTGTAAGCGGCCTTCACCGCCTGATGAAATTCTTCGATGGATACGTCCTGATCCAAGTGCATGGAATCCATGAATTCCTTGATTTTTTCCTGACTCATATGATACTCCTTTGCTGTGCTGTCATCGCGCAGCCTTTGCCTCGTCAACCGGCGTGTTAGGTGCGCCTCACCAATCATGAAATACTGATATTATATCATACATCACAAGGAAATTCCAAGGAAATCCGTGATGAAAGGCATAATCTGCGGCCTCAAATGACCTGGGAAATCCCGAACCGTGCGGTTATCCTGAACGATATTCGCATGTTAACAACCTTTGGGCAGGACGGTTGCAAAGAAAGGGGTTTTATGGTAATGTATCGTGGGAGGTTGATTCAAGGTATGATTCATCAATATCAATTAAACGGATACAATATTGTATTGGACGTATACAGCGGTTCTGTTCACGTGGTGGACCAGGTGGCCTACGACGCCATTGCCGGGTACGACAGGCTGGCGGGGGAAGGCGAACTCGCCGAAGGGGCGCGCCGCAGGCTGGTGGACGAACTTGCGAAAAAATATGAAGCGCAGAAGGAAATCACCGAAAGAGAATTGCAGGAGGTCATCGATGACATCGAGACGCTGAAAGCGCAGGGAAAGCTGTTTTCCGGTGATATCTATTCTCAGGATGCGGACAGGTTCAAGAGAAACCACAGCGTGGTGAAGGCGCTGTGCCTGCACGTGGCTCACGCCTGCAACATGGCCTGCGACTATTGCTTTGCCGGAAAGGGCGAATACCACGGCGGCGATATGGGGTTGATGAGCTTTGAAGTGGGAAAGCGGGCGTTGGACTTTCTCATGGACAACTCCGGAAGCCGCACCAATCTGGAAGTGGACTTTTTCGGCGGCGAACCCTTATTGAACTGGGATGTAGTGAAACGGCTGGTGGCTTACGCCAGAGAACAGGAGAGCAGGCGCAATAAAAAGTTCCGCTTCACTCTGACCACAAACGGCATTCTGCTGGATGACGAGGTCATCGAGTTTGCCAATAAAGAGATGTACAACGTAGTGCTGAGTCTGGACGGCAGAAAAGAGGTCAACGACCGATTCCGCGTTCTTCGGGACGGCAGCGGGACCCACGACCTGATCCTTCCCCGGTTCAAGAAGCTGGCGACCAGCCGAAACCAGCAAGGGTATTACATGAGAGGGACGTATTCCCATTTCAATACCGACTTCACCAACGACATTTTCTACATGGCCGATCAGGGTTTTGAACAGCTGTCCATGGAGCCGGTGGTGGCTGCGGAGGGCAGTCCCTACGCTCTCACTCAGGAGGATCTGCCGGTGCTGTTTGAGCAGTACGAAATTTTGGCGAAGGAGATGATTCGCCGCAGAAAAGAAGGCAGGGGATTTACCTTCTATCACTATATGATCGACCTTTCAGGAGGCCCTTGTATTTACAAGCGGGTGTCCGGCTGCGGCTCCGGAACGGAGTACATGGCGGTAACGCCCAGCGGCGACCTGTATCCCTGCCATCAGTTCGTTGGCGAAGAGGCTTACAAAATCGGAAACGTGTTCGACGGAATTCAAAATCCCCAGGTGCAGGAGGAATTCGCAGGCTGCAACGTCTACACCAGACCGGAATGCCGGGATTGCTGGGCGCAGTTATATTGCAGCGGCGGCTGTGCCGCCAATGCGTATCACGCTACAGGAAGCATCAACGGCATCTACGAATACGGATGCCAGCTGTTCCGCAAGCGCATGGAGTGCGCCATCATGATCAAGGCCGCCGAAGCGGCTGAACAACAGGAGGAAACGCCATGCACGTAGAAGTGAAAAAATTTCAGACAAAAAAAGAGACCTACGAATATTTGAACCAACAGCTGACATTGCAGGTGAAGGACATTCAAAACGACATCGCCAACATGGCAAACGCGTCGGCGCTCATTTACCTGCTTTTGGACGACTTGAACTGGGCGGGATTTTATCTGATGAAGGACGGTGCTCTGGCGCTGGGACCCTTCCAGGGAAAACCTGCCGTCGTGGATATTGCCGTGGGCGCCGGCGTGTGCGGCACCTGCGCGGTAGAGGGAAAGACCCAGATCGTGGAGGATGTTCACAGCTGCTGTAATCACATCGCCTGCGACATTTCCTCGGCTTCGGAGATCGTCATTCCCATGTATAAGGCCGGCCGGCTGGTGGGAGTGCTGGACATCGACAGTCCCTATCCGGCGCGCTTCGATCAGGAGGACAAGGCAGGACTGGAAACATTTGTGGATATCCTGATGAAGTATATTTTTTAGAAGAAGCAGGGGGTGCGCGGCGCGCATCCCTTTTGACGTCAGCGGGGGTTGCGGTTCGTTGGCGGATTACACGGCCTGCCCTCGGCGGCCGATAAAAACAAAGGGAAGGGAACGGAGACGATGAAACGGGACGCAACGGAAGTGGTGGCTGCCCTGATCTGGGAGGACGGGCGGTTTCTGATCTGCCAGAGGCCGGCGCATAAGGCGCGCGGCCTGCTGTGGGAATTTCCCGGCGGCAAAGTGGAGCCGGGAGAGACGAAGGAACAGGCGCTGATTCGGGAGTGTCGGGAGGAACTGGCCATAACGGTGGAGGTGCAGGAGGTGTTCATGGAGGTGCTGCATGAATATCCGGATCTATCGGTGCATCTTACGCTTTTTTGCGCCGTGATCGCCGCCGGAGGCGGCCGGATTCGGAAACTGGAACACAACGACATCCGGTGGATCGTTCCCCGGGAGATCCCTCAATATGAATTCTGTCCGGCGGATGTGGAAATTTTGGAACGATTGCAGGGACTGCCGCCGCGGGGGGCTGTCATAGAATAACAAGCTTTGAATATACTATATTGACGTGGGCAAGGAGTATGGGAAAAAAAGGAGGACGAGCCATTGATCCAAGCGTTGATGCTTTTCGCTGTTACTTATATTTTGATGCTGATATTTCAGGCACACCGTCCGATCATCGCTATGGCGTCGGCGCTGGTCTTCGTGATCAGCGGTATGATGCCTCTGGGGAAGGTGCTGGGATATATCGATTTTAACGTGCTTTTGATGATCGCCGGAACCATGGGAACGGTGGCGCTGGTCATCGAGTCGAAGATGCCCAATCTGCTGGCGGACATGCTGCTGGACCGAGTGCCCAATGTGAAATGGGCCATTGTTGCGCTGGCGCTGTTTGCCGGGGTGGTTTCCGCCTTTATCGATAACGTAGCAACGGTGCTGATGATCGCGCCCATCGCGTTGGCCATCGCCAAAAAGCTGGACATCAGTCCTGTCAACATGATCATCGCCATCGCTGTGTCCTCCAATTTGCAGGGGGCGGCCACGCTGGTGGGCGATACCACCGCCATTATGCTGGGCGGCTACGCGGGTATGAACTTTGTGGATTTCTTCGTTTATGAGGGAAAGCCGGGGATCTTCTTCGCTGTGGAGCTGGGTGCGGTGATTTCCGCTCTGATTTTGCTGGCGCTGTTTCGCAGGGAATCCTCTCCGGTGGCATGCGACGAACACACGGAGGTGACCGATTTCGTGCCCTCCCTGCTGCTTTTGGCAACGGTGGCGGCGCTGATTGCGGCCTCGCTGATTCCCGGAACGCCCGACATGATCAACGGCATCATCTGCATAACCATTATGGCCATAGGCGCCGTTCACAATGTGATGCGTAAAAAGGACGTGAAAGCTCTCTGGAAGCCTGTGAAGGAGATCGACTTCGAGACGCTGTTTTTGCTGTTCGGCCTGTTCATCGTGGTGGGAAGCATCACGGAAATGGGCGTGGTCGATGCCATCGCCCGGCTGTTTTCTCGAATCGGCGGCGGAAATTTATTCGTGATCTATACGCTGATCGTCTGGATGAGCGTTCTGTTTTCGGCGTTCATCGATAACATTCCCTACGTGGCAACCATGCTTCCCGTGACTCAGAGCATTGCGGCGGCCATGGGTGTGGAACCTACGCTTTTGTATTTCGGTCTGCTTTCCGGCGCCACATTGGGCGGCAATCTGACGCCCATCGGCGCGTCGGCCAACATTACGGGAATCGGCATCCTGCGCAAAGAGGGTTGGGAAGTGAAAAACGGGGATTTCCTGCGCATCGGCGTGCCCTTTACGCTGGTGGCCGTCATTCCGGCCTACATCTACCTTTGGATTTTTTATCATTAAATAAAAGGAGCAGACAAAACGAAAAAGCAGCCGTGAAGGCTGCTTTTTTGGTTGATATGCCGGCGGCCGGCGCGCCGACCCCGTTCGCTACAGCTTCAAATTCCCGTTTTCGTCCAGCTTGCCCAGCGTGTAGTTGATAAAATCGTAGGTGGCCGGACCGTTGCTGCGGCCCTCGTTGTAGATCAGATAGAGACTGCAGTTCATGTTGTCCTCCCGGATCTTCTTTCGAACCAGCATTCCCGCAGGCACGTTGGATTCCGCTACGGAGCCGGGAAGGAGCGCGATGCCCATGCCGTACATGGCCAACATGGCGGAAGTGCGGTTGTCCTCGCAGATGTACTGAAAGCGAAACTTTTGATCGGCCATGTAGCGCTTGAGAAACGTGTGCCAGCGGTGGTTGGCGATCAGGGGTACGTGTACCAGTTCCTGAAAGGAAATGGTCTGGTCGTCCGGTGTCGCAGAACCCCGATCCAGCTTTTCAAAAAACGAGGAATCGCCTATGGCGTAAAGGCAGTCGTCCACCAGCTTAAAGGTTCTGATATCCTTGCTGATTTCGAAGGGGACGCGAACCATGGCCACATCCAAAACGCCGCTTTCCAACATCTGAATGTGTTCGATGCTCTCTTTTTCCGAAATGAAGTAATTGACGTTTCTCTCTTTCCCGAACTGGCAGATCAGGGGCAGGGCGTATTGAAGGGAGGAGGTGATGACGCCTACGTTGATGGTATCCTCTGCGGTTTGGTTCAGTTCTTCCAAAATAGAATCGTTATAGGAGATCAGGGAGGTGGCTTTTTTGTAGAGAAAAGCGCCCTTTTCCGTCAGCTGAACGCCCTTGGCGGAGCGGAGGAAGAGAGTGACGCCCAGCTCTTTTTCCAGCGCCTGCATCTGTTTTGTCAGCGGAGGCTGGGAGATGTGGAGAGCGTTGGCTGCTTTTAAAATCGAACCGTGTTCCGCCACGGCCACGAAGTGTTTCAACGTCTTGATATCCATGAGGCGCGGCCTCCTTTCTCTGCATCCATTTTATCATGGAATAAGGAAAATAACCAGCTATATCGAAATGGTATAACGGTATATTTTATTGGTACTTTACGAATAACAAGGGGCATGTTACAATACCCCAAAAGGAGTAGGACAAATTGTTGGAATTTTCTCACCACTCCAGGCGTTTTGTCTTTCAGCGAATTGTGCAGCGGTGGAAGGGGAAGGCCACAGTACGTTATCGTTTTATTTTATATGCGAGGTATCAACTATGGAAAAGAAAGGTTTTAAAGTACCGCATACTTATGTCATCTTAGTTGCACTGGTTCTGATCTGTGCTATCGCTACGTGGCTGGTTCCTGCGGGAGCCTACGACAGAGTGGTAAACGAAGCCACCGGAAGAAGCGTTGTCGATCCCGATTCGTTCCATTTCGTAGAAAACGAAGGCGGTATGCATCCCTTTGACGTGATGAAGGAGTTCGTCTTGGGTATGGAAAGCGCATCGGATATCATCTTCTTTATCTTTATTCTGGGCGGTTCCTTTACCATCATTCAGGACACCGGCGCTCTGGCCGGCGGTATCTACGCCATGGTGCGGAAGTTTGGAAAACAGCAGAATCTGATTCTCTGCCTGTTCATTTTCTTCTTCTCTGTACTGGGCGGAACCATCGGTATGGCGGAGGAAGTCATCGTATTCGTCCCCCTTTTGGTCATGCTGTGTAATGAGCTGAAGCTGGACCGCATGGTTGCTCTGGCTGTGGCAATGATCGGCGCCCGCGTCGGCTTTACCACCGGTCTGATCAACCCCTTCACCGTGGGCGTTGCACAGGGTCTGGCCGACCTGCCCATGTATTCCGGTTTGAAATTCCGTCTGATCTTCTACGCCATCATTTTGGTTGTCACCTGCTGGTACATCCTGCGCTATGCGAACAAGATCAAGAAGGATCCCACCAAGAGCGTTCTGTACGGCATCGATCTGGAAGATACAGCGGACATGGCACAGCAAAACGACGACAATCAGGTGGAACTGACCGGCAGAAGAATCCTGATCCTGTTCATGTTCGTCGCCACTTTAGCAATCATGGTTTACGGCGTATTCCAGTACGGCTGGTACATGGAAGAGATCGCTACCGTATTCCTGATTCTGGGCATCGTCTGCGGCTTTGCAGGCGGCATGGGACCCAGCAAGATCGCGAGATCCTTTGCAGCCGGCGCCAAGGATATGGCCTTTGCGGCTCTGGTTGTCGGTATTGCCAAGGCGGTGCTGCTGACTTTACAGGACGGCGGCATCATCGATACCGTGGTTTATTACGCATCCAGTGCGCTGAGCGGACTGCCGAAGATCGTAGCGGCATGGGGAATGTATGTGTTCCAGCTGCTGCTGAACTTCCTGATTCCCTCCGGTTCCGGACAGGCGGCGGCAACCATGCCCATCATGGCGCCTCTGGCCGATACTCTGGGCATCACCAGACAGACCGCGGTTCTCTGCTTCCACTACGGCGACGGATTTACCAATCTGGTCGTTCCTACACTGGGCAGCTTGATGGGCTGCATTGCGGTATCCAAAGTGCCCTTTGAAAAGTATCTGAAGTGGGTTATGCCGCTGTGCCTGATCTGGATCGCTATCGGTTTCGTTTCCGTTACTATTGCGGTAATGATCAATTACGGCCCCTTCTAATTGCAGGAGGCAGCAGGAGGTAGGACATTGATTTTTTCAAAAGAATTGAACGACAAAATTTTAGGCTACATCGAAAAAAATAAAGATGAAGTTGTAGAATTTCTGAAAACCCTGGTCAATTTAGAAGGACAGCACGGGGACAAGGAAGAACTGGATAAAACCGCCGATTTTCTGCTGAAGAGCTTTGAAAGCATCGGAATGGAAGCGAAGCTTCTGGACACCGGAGCGGAAAACGGCCCGGTGGTCACCGGTCTGCTCAACGGCGACGTCGCCGGAAAGGAACTGGTATTTTCCGGTCACTACGACACTGTATTCGCAGCCGGAAGCCGCGGCGAAAATCCCTTCTATGTAAAGGACGGCAAGGCCTACGGCCCCGGCGTCTGCGACATGAAGGGCGGCATCACCATCGCTTTCTTCACGGCCAAAGCGCTGAAGGAATTCGGTTTTCGGGAATGTCCCGTGCGCCTGATGTTCGTCGGCGATGAAGAAGTGAACCATCCGGGCGAAAAGGCCATCGGCTACATGAAGGAATGCACGGAGAACGCACTGGTGGTATTCAACATGGAAAACCGCTACGAAAGCGGTGAAGTCTGCGTAGGCAGAAAGGGTTGCTGCGAGTACACGGTGAGAACTCACGGTGTGGCGGCTCACCCTGGACACGCCTATGACGACGGCCGAAACGCCATCGAAGAAATGGCTTACAAGGTCATCGGTCTACAGCAGTGTACGCCGAAGAACAAGGATCGGGATTATTCCGTGAACGTGGGCACCATTGCCGGTGGCACCGTTTGCAACGGCGTGCCGGCGGAATGCGTGGCAAGACTGGACATTCGGGTAAAGTCCATGAAAGCTCTGGAGGAATGTGAACGCAAGATGAAAGAGGTCTGCGCCAAGACCCACATTCCCGATACCACTACGGAACTGGTCATGGACAACATCCTTCCGCCCTTTGAGACCACGGAAAACGTCACCGCCGCCTATGAAACGCTGAAGAAGATCAGCGATGAAATCGGCGGAAATATCACCGGTTCTGTGGTTGTAGGCGGCGCGTCGGATGCGGCCTATATCGCTCCACAGGGAACGAAGGTAGTATGCCAGTGCGGCGCCATCGGCGCGTATACCCACAACGAAAGAGAATACGCCATTGTGGATTCTCTCTACGAGGGCGTTCGTCTCTTTGTCCACACGGCATATAACTGCAAATTATTCGCATAACAAACGTGAGCTTGACAGCGGCATATGCGCGGTCAAAGAAAAGCGGACTGTCTGCCCCGAGATGGGCAAACAGTCCGTTTTTTGCTGTGAAATGGACAGCCGCTGTCATGGAGCCTGTCTCGACGCCGTATAAATATAAAGAATACTGCACCGAGGAGATGCGTTTATGTTTTCTTTCCACTGGATGATTGTAACCCTGCTTTTGACCTATGTCGTGATCTTCGTCAACGGATGGACGGACGCTCCCAATGCCATCGCTACCGCCGTGGCAACCGGCGCTCTGTCCATGCGGCGAGCCGCCGCCATGGCCGCGGTGTTTAACTGTCTGGGCGTGGCCGTCATGTGCCGCGTCAGTCCGGCGGTGGCCTATTCCGTCAGCGGTATGGTGAATCTGTCGGCGGTGGATCCGTCGCCTCGCACCATGTATATCCTGCTTTGCGCCACCCTTTCGGCCATCGTTTTCTGGTCGGTGGGAGCCTGGATTTTCGGACTTCCTACCAGTGAAAGCCACAGTCTGATTGCGGCGCTGACAGGCGCGGCGCTGGGACTGGGCGGCGGCAGCGGAGCCATTCGCTGGTCGGTTTGGCGGGTCGTGATGACGGGACTTTTCGCTTCCATGGCGGTGGGGTTTGCGGGGGCGTATCTGGCCTGTTTTGGACTGGAGCGGCTGAGGCGCAGGAGATTTTACGGCGGACGGCGCAGGAGAACCGGCGGCCGCGCCTTTCAGCGGGGACAGGTGGCCGCCGCTATGGCCATGGCCTTTATGCACGGCGCACAGGACGGTCAGAAGCTGTTGGCGTTGCTGCTGCTTTCGCTTCGGCTGGGACAGGCGGGAGGCGGAGGGACAGGGGGAGCAGGCGGCAGCATTCCTCTGTGGCTTTCGGTTTCCTGTGCGCTGGTGATGGGACTGGGTACGGCCACCGGCGGAGGACGAATCGTGGAGAAGATGGGCAGGGAACTGGTTCTGCTCAAGCCTCATCAGGGTTGTGCCGCTGACGGCGCGTCGGCGCTCTGCCTGTTGGGAGCGTCTCTGTTGGGGTTTCCCGTCAGCACCACCCACGTGAAAACCGCGGCGATTCTGGGCGCCGGAGCCAGCGGCGTGAACGGCGCCGTGGTGAGGGAGCTGATGGTCACTTGGCTCACTACCTTTCCGGGGTGTATGCTGCTTGGCTTTGCGCTGGCCAAAGGACTGTCGGGATGAAGGTAAGGGCGGAGGACTGAAAAAGAAACTGTGTTTTCCCAGGGCGGAATGTGGTAGAATAAAAGAAACCGCGCTGGCGGTAAAACCATTCAGAAGGGAATAGAGAAACAAATGAAACAGTGGGAAAACGAAACATTTTCAGCAGAGGACGTGGCCAGATTGTACAAGGAATACGCCAAGATCGTGAAGAATTACGGCGCAGCCATCAAGGAGGTGCAGACCAAGCTGGAAATTTTGGACGAGGATTTTGAACTGCTGCACGATCACAACCCCATCCACCACATGGAAACCCGGGTGAAGTCCATCGACAGCATTTTGGGAAAGATGGAGCGAAAGGGACTTCCGCTCTCTTTAGAATCCATCTCCAGCAATCTGACGGACATCGCGGGAATTCGGGTCATCTGCCATTACGTGAAGGACATCTATGCGGTGGCGGAACTGCTGAAATCCCAGGAGGACGTGGAGATTGTAAAAGAGACGGACTACATTGAAAACCCCAAACCCAACGGGTATCGCAGCTACCATCTTGTGGTAAAGATTCCGGTATTCTTTGTGGATTATACGGCGAAAATGCCGGTAGAGGTGCAGATTCGCACCATGGCCATGGATTTCTGGGCAAGCCTGGAACATAAGCTGCGCTACAAATCCCACGGAACGATTCCCAAATTCATCGCCGAGGAATTGAAGGAGTGTTCCGAGACCATCGCGGCAAGCGACTTGAAAATGCAGCGAATTCATAGCTTCTTACAGGATATTGAACACAACATGACGCTGAAAACCGAAGAGGAAATCGCGCAGACCGATAAAATTGCGAAAGCTGTGGTGGGAGTGGCGGAAATTGCAGCAGAACAGAAGGAATAAACATGGGAGAGGACAAGCTTAGGAGCGCTGAAATCACAAGCTCCCAGACGGTGAACGCGGAGATTGCAGACGCTGTGGGAATACCGGCGCTGACCGCTCTTTGGCGGTTGGAGGAGGCCGGATTCGAGGCATGGATCGTAGGCGGCTGTCTGCGGGATTACCTGCTGGGAAGGGACTGCCACGACGTGGATATTGCCACTTCCGCGCTGCCGCAGCAGATTCAGACTGCCTTTTCTCACTGCCCACAGGCGGAAACGGGCATTGCCCACGGAACGGTGCTGGCGGTCGTAGAGGGACAGCCTCTGGAAATCACCACCTACCGCAGGGAGGGGGAGTATAAAGATCATCGCCGTCCCTGCGAAGTGGAGTTCACTTCACATCTGAAAGAGGACCTGGCGCGCCGGGATTTTACGGTCAACGCCATGGCCTGGAATCCGAAGTGCGGCCTGGCCGATCCTTTTGGCGGCCGGCACGATCTCCATGAGAAAATCCTGCGCTGTGTGGGGGAACCGCGACAGCGGTTTCGGGAGGACGCCCTTCGGATTTTGCGGGGACTGCGGTTTTCGGCTGCCTATGAACTGAAGATCGAAGAAGAGACGGAAAGCGCCATGGAAGCGGAGCAGAAGTGGCTTTCCCTCCTTTCGGGCGAGCGAATTTGGAGCGAGTTGAAACGGACGTTGGCTTGCTCCGGCGCGGGAAGGAGTATGGAACGTTACGGCGGCCTGTGGCGGGCGGCACTGAAAGAATTTCCCGAAGTGGGAGCCAGAGAACTCTCCTGGATTGCGGCTTTGCGCTTTGAGGGGGAAGAACTGCCGCTGCTGCGGCTGGCGCTGCTTTTAAAAGGCGATTTGAAGAGGACGAAGGGTCTGGCGGCGCAGGCCAAAATGAGCCGCAGCGAAGAGCGGATACTGACCGAGGCGGCGGAGTCGTGGAACTGCCGGATTCCCGCGGGAATGGGCGACGGGGCGGAAGACTGTGGATCGGCAGAAGACGCAGAAGAAGGCAGTGCGGCGGAAAGCCGGATGGCCGGCCGGTGGAAGCGCTGGATCTACGCCGACGGTTACGATACGGTGCTTCGAACGGTGGCGCTGCGCAATGCGCGAAGCGCGGATTGTCACAGATACGACGAGTGGCTGCGCCGGGTGGAAGATTGGCGGCGGGACGGCGAATGCGTGAGCGTTGCGCAGCTTGCCGTTGACGGCGATGCTCTGATGGAGCGAGGCGTTCCCGGAGGCGCAAGGATCGGAGCACTGTTGAAACAGGCGCTGTTCGGGGTGATGGACGGCCAAACAGCGAATGAGAGACAGAGCTTGCTGCAGTATTTGAATTTGTGATAGTTTTGACGACGATACGAAAAAAATGGAAATTCCTTTTGTTTGCGTTTATATTTTTTCGGTTATGGGGAATACTTCCTTTGAAAAGCCAGTGATGGACGCAAGAAAGGGAGTGAAAATATGAGTGCAAAAGTAGTGAAACACGTGGAGTTTTACGAATGTGAAACCTGCGGGAACGTGATGGTAAAGCTGATAGACGGCGGAGTGACACCCGGCTGCTGCGGTCATCCCATGAAGAAAGTGGAGGCGAAAAGCGGCGATCAGGGCACGGAAAAGCATACGCCCATCGTCCTGGTCAATGGTGACAGGGCGACGGTCACGGTGGGAGAAGTGGCGCATCCCATGGAGGAAGACCATTTCATCGGCTTTGCGGTGCTGGAACACGGCCGGGGCTTCGATGTAAAGGAGTTGAAGACCAACGGTTATCCGGTGGCGCAGTTCCTCCTCAACGAGGACGAAAAGCCGGGTCGCGTGTACGCCTGGTGCAACAAGCACGGACTGTGGGAAGCAGATCGCAAGACGCTGTAGTCGCATCGAAAAGAACAAAGAAAGCGAACAAGCAGAAAAAGGCCGTCCGATGGCGCTGTCCGTCGGACGGTTTTTGCGTGGAGCGGGCGGCAGAATTCCGGCTTTTCGGCTGCCGGGAACGTCGGTTTGCCAGCGGACAATCACGCCGTCCCGCCGGCGGGAGAGGGAAAAAAGAGATGACAAGGGAAGGGGCGCGCGGTATAATAATTATATAAGCGGTTTCATTTCAGGAGAGAAAGGACGAGAGTACTATGAAGAAAATCATCAACGATCCTAATCGCGTTGTCAGTGATATGTTGAGGGGTTTGGCGGTTGCCAATCCCGACGTCGAATACTTTCCGGAGGCGGAAGTGGTGGCTCTTAAGGAAAAGAGCGGCAAGGTGGGTCTGATTACCGGCGGTGGTTCCGGCCACGAGCCGTCTTTCGCAGGTTATGTGGGAAAGGGCATGCTGACCGCAGCCATAGCGGGCAACGTGTTTGCTTCGCCGTCTCCTGACCGGATCATCAAGGGTTTTGAAGCGGCCGATTCCGGAAAGGGTGTTCTGGCCGTCATCATGAATTATTCCGGAGATCTGATGAACTTCGATATGGCGAAAGAAATGGTGGAGATGGAGGGCATCGAAACCAGAATTGTCATCGTAAAAGACGACGTGGCCGTACCGGATCGGGAGGACTCCACCGGCCGCCGTGGCATCGCCGGCACCGTCTTGGTTCATAAGGTGGCAGGCGCCAAGGCTGCCGCCGGCGCTTCTCTGGAGGAAGTGGCTGCCGTGGCGCAGAAGGCCGCCGATAACGTGCGTACCATGGGTATGTCCATGAGTTCCTGCACCATTCCGGCGGTGGGAAAACCCGGCTTTTCCCTGGGAGAAAACGAAATCGAAATCGGTATGGGAATTCACGGTGAACCCGGTTTGGAGAGAACGGGAGTAAAGACGGCCAAGGAACTGGCTTCCGCTTTGATTGAGCGGATTTTGGCGGATTACGACTACAGCGGCAGTCAGGTGGCCGTGCTGGTAAACGGACTGGGCGCCACGCCGCTGATGGAGCTGAACATTTTGACCGGCGAGGTGGACGACCTGCTGAAGGAAAAGGGCATTACCCCCTACCGTTATTTCGTCGGAAACTATATGACTTCGCTGGAAATGGCCGGCTGCTCCATTACGCTGATGAAGCTGGACGACGAGCTGAAAGAACTGATCGACGCACCCTGCGAAGCGCCGTCTTTCCGCATCTGATTCATGGAAGGTAGCGGTTTCATCCGCGAAAAACAACGGAGAGTCAATCCACGTATCGACGGCAGAGAAAGAAGAGGGATGCTGCTATGAAAATGACATCGAAGGACTACGTCGCTTATTTGAAGATCGTAGCGAAGAAACTGGAAGAAAACAAAGATTATATTACGGAGCTGGACGCGGCCACAGGCGACGGCGATCATTGGGCGAACATGAACATGGGTTTTGTGAAGCTGATGGAGCTGAGTCCGGAGTTGGAAACGCTGGCCATTCCCGATCTGTTTAAGAAGATCGCCATGACCATGATGAGCGTCATCGGCGGTTCCGCAGGCGTCTTGTACGGAAGCGCCTATATGAAGGCGGCGGCCGTATCCCAGGGCGCGGAATCCATCGATTTGGATCTGCTTGCGAAGATCGTGCAGGCGCAGTTAGATGGCATCATGTCTCGAGGAAAGGCGCAGCCCGGTTTTAAGACCATGGTAGATTCGCTGTATCAGGCACAGCAGCGCATGGAGGAAGCCATGAAGGCCGGAAAGTCCGAAAAGGAGGTGCTGACGGCCATGAAGGAGGGCGCTGTGGCCGGAATGGAAGCCACCGCCAATATGGAAGCCATGCGGGGCAGAGCCTGCTATCAGGCAGATAAGGGCGTGGGACATCTGGATCCCGGCGCGGTTACCATGTGCTATCAGTTGGAAACCCTGGCGGATTTCCTGCTGCAATAAAAGGGGGTTGCCACCACTATGAAGATAAAGTTTTGCGGAGCGGCCACATCGGTTACCGGCTCCTGTCATTTGATTTCCACACAGAAACATAGAATTCTTTTGGATTGCGGTCAGTTTCAGGGCGGCAAGGCCTTGGAGGCCATGAACGAAGCGCCCTTCGATTTCAATCCGGCAGAGATCGACTGCGTGATTTTGAGTCACGCCCATATCGATCACTGCGGCCGGCTGCCGCTGCTTGTCAAGCGGGGATTTAAAGGAAAGATTTACTGCACCGACGCTACGGCGGATCTGGTGGAGGTCATGCTGAAGGACAGCGGCTACATTCACGAAAAGGACGCGGAATGGCAGAGCCGCAAGAACGCCCGCACGGGAAAACCGCCGGTGGAACCGCTGTATACATATAACGACGCCGTGGATACCCTGCAATACATAACGCCTGTGCTGTATGACCAGCTTTTGGAAATCAACGACGAAATGAAGATCGTGTTCAACGACGCCGGCCATATTTTGGGTTCCGCCATCACCGAAATTTGGGTAACGGAACGGCTGGAGGACGGTGAACAGCGTACTTCCAAAATCGTCTTTTCCGGTGACTTGGGCGTCATGGATCGCCCCATTCTGCGCAACCCTACCATCATTAAAAAGGCGGATTACCTCATCATGGAGACCACCTACGGCAACCGGCTGCACGAGAAGAACGCCACCAGCATCCAGCAGCTTCTGGACATTATCGTAAAGACGACGAAGCGTGGAGGAACGGTGATCATTCCCTCCTTTGCCGTAGGTCGCACTCAGGAACTGATCTATCAGTTAAACCGTATTTACGAAGAACCCAATTCCTACCGCCAGGCGCTGCAAAACGTCATGGTTTATGTGGACAGTCCCATGGCGTCCACGGCTACCCAGGTGTTCCAGAAGAACGCCCAGGTCTTTGACGAGGAGACGAAGGAATTTCTGTTGAAGGGGGATAATCCGCTGGATTTCAAGAACCTGAAATTCACTAAAACCAGTCAGGAATCCCAGATGCTCAACGTGGATCCGTCGCCGAAGATCATCATTTCCGCCAGCGGTATGTGCGAGGCGGGAAGGATTCGTCACCATTTGAAGCACGGCCTATGGAATCCCAAAAACAGCGTGATCTTCGTGGGATATCAGGCAAACGGAACGTTAGGCCGTTCCCTGGTGGAGGGCGCGAAAGAGGTGACTCTCTTTGGAGAGAGGGTTGCCGTAGGCGCTGAAATCTATAATTTAGAGGGATTTTCCGGTCATGCCGACAGGGACGGTCTGATGGAATGGCTGCGGGGATTCCAGAAGGAGCCGCACAATATTTTCCTGGTTCACGGCGAGGAAGACAGCAAGAAGGATTTCGCTGCCTACGTAAAAGAGCAGCTGGGGTGGGACTGCACCGTAGTGGAGGCCGTGTCCGAGTTCCTGCTGGACAAGGAAACCGTTCTCACGGAGACCTTCGCCAGCGCGGAAGCGGAATTTGCCGACGCGGAGCAGATGGAAAAGACCAGAGATCGCATTGCGAAAATTCACGACGGTCTGGAGCAGATTCTGTATCACACTCAGCTTGCCATGGGTGGCGAACTCTCTCCCCAGCGCATGGTGGAAATCAACAATATCGTCATGGAATTGGAAAAGGCCACCATGAACCTCAGTTCTACGGTGACCCTGGAAGATCGAAAGGACGATGCACCGAAAGAATAAGGGCGTGATGCGAAAATAGATGCAGTGCGCGGATGAAACCATACGCGCCAGAAAAATGCAGTAAAAAGCGACGGGAAAATTCCTGCCGCTTTTGTGTATTTAACTCATTTTTGATATGCGATCTCACCGCCGATGACGGTCATCAATGCAGTGATGTCCTTGATTTCCTTTACGGCGCAATTCATGTAATCCCGGTCGATGACCACAAAATCGGCATACTTTCCGGCCTGTAAAGAACCTAAGGTATCTTCTTCAAAGCGAGCGTAGGCGGCGTCCAGCGTATAGGAGCGAAGAACCTCGTATCGGGTCAAGGACTCCCAGGGATGCCAGCCGCCCTGGGGTTCTTCGTCGATGGTACAGCGGCTGACGCCGTAATACATATTTTCAAAGGGGTTGATCACATCCATGGGGCAATCCGTTCCGGCAGCGATTTTGACGCCTGCGTTTAACACGCGTCTCCAGGCATAGGCGCCCATGGAGCGTTTCTTTCCCACACGCTTTTCGATCATGTTCATATCGGAACTCAGTTCCACGTACTGCATGGACGGGATGATGTTACTGTCCTTCAGACGCTGGAAGTCTTCATCGCGGGCGATCATCAGGTGTTCGATCAGGAAGCGCCGATCCTCATGCTGGGGATTGACGGCTTCATGGGCATCGATGGCCTGTTTGACAGCGGCGTCGCCGATGGCGTGGAGAGAAACTTGAAATCCGGCATTGTGAGCTTTTTTCATCTCCGTCTGTAAAAATTCTTCGGTGAGACGGCCGCTTCCAGTGTGTCCGGGGCGATCGTCATATTCTTCTAACAGCCAGGCGCTTCTGGCGCCCAAGGCGCCATCGGAAAACATTTTTACACCGCGATGGGTCAGGCGGCCGTCATGCAACCCGATTTGAGGTCCCTTTCGATACATCTCTTCCATAACCGGACCGGGTTGAAGAAATGTATTCAGCCGTACCTTCATTTTTCCGGCGCTGTATAGCTCGTCAAGAACTTCCATGGTTTCCTGTTCCGGCGGTTCGTCTGCGATCGATTGCACACCCAGGGCTTTGTCACTGTAGGCGGTTACGCCGGATCTCAGCATATAGTCTTGAATGAGCAGGAATTTCCTTGCGATATCTTCTTTTGTGTTTTGAGGGATGCAGGAACCCACGGCTCGTCCGGCCAACTCTGTCAGATATCCGGTGGGTTCACCAGAGGCGTCCTTCATGATTTCGCTGCCCGCCGGAGCGGCACTGTTGCTGTCGATTTTGGCAAGCTTCAGCGCCAGAGAATTGACCCAGTAAGCGTGACCGCAGACCCGCAGTAAAACCACCGGATTTTCAGGGGAAACGGCGTCCAGTTCCTGACGGGTAGGCATGGAGGTATCGACCCAGCCGGACTGGTTCCAACCAAGTCCCTGAATCCATTCTCCCGGTTGACGGCGTTTGACCATCTGTCCGACGGCTTCAATGATTTCTTCCTTCGTCTTATTGAAGCAATTAACCATAGATTCCGAATCAAACATATCTGCGGCTAACAGCGTATGGATGTGGCTGTCGATCAATCCGGGAATGACAGTATTTCCCTTCAGATCGATAATCTCCGTTTCTGGGCCTGCCAGCGCCATGACTTCTTCCCTCGAACCGACAGCTGCCAGCTTCTGTCCTATCGTAGCCAGAGCCTCAGCATAGGAAGCTTCGACATTCATTGTGTAAATATTTCCGTTTATAAATACTTTTTCTGCAAACATGACATCTTCTCCTTTCTGTGATAATACACATTTTAAAAATAAAGCAAATATCATGCCAAGATGATTTGGAGGCAACCGCCTCGTCTTGGCACGGGTTTTGCTTTTTGTTTTTTTAAGAACGCGTTGATTCGTTGAGCATTTGAACGAGGAAAGGATAAGATAGAAAGGAGTTTTTTATGAACAACCATATTTTATTTATCAATGGGCGAATCTATACGATGGATCGTCAGAACAGGGTATGTTCTGCAATGGAAGTGAAAAACGGCCGGATTGTAGCCGTGGGCAGCGATGACGAGCTTCTGGCTCAAAAATCGAAGGACGCTATCGTGAATGATCTGCAGGGTCAGGTGGTACTTCCGGGATTATGTGACTGTCATGCCCATGTAGGCGTCAACGGCAGGAAGTTATTTGAACTGGAGCTTTCCGGGAAATCCAAGGCGGAAATTTTGGAAATGGTGAAAAATAAGGCGGAAAATACAGCGCCGGGGGAATGGATCTGCGGAGTAGGATGGAATCAGGATGACTGGGAGGAAAAGGAGTTTCCTTTAAAAGAGGAACTGGATCAAATTACTTCCGTTCATCCGATCAAGCTGATCCGCTATTGCGGAAATGCGTATTGGTGCAACAGCATGGCCCTGGAACTGGCCATGAATCAGGCATTCGGCGATGAAAAAAATACCGGCGAGGAATTCATGCTCAATGATAAAGGCGAACTGGCCGGAACGGTCGTGGGAACCCTTTGCAGAAAAATTGACCGCATCATTCCCCAATATACTCGGGAACAATATAAAGAAATGTACCAATGCATGGAATCTTTCTGCCTTTCTCAGGGAGTTACAACGATTATGGAAAAGGGCGCTGGTGCGCAATCTCCTCTCAGCGTAGATGGAAGTCAATCTGTCGTAGAACTTCTGCATGATCTCTATAAAAAAGAAGAACTGAATTTGCGCATTCACGAGGCTGTTATCGGCTTGGATTCCTATGTGGATGAATGCTTCCACCCCGGTTGGATTTCCCGCTTTTATGATGATCATCTGACAGTTGGAAGTATCAAGTTATGGTCTGACGGAGCGCTTTCCGCCCACAGTGCGTATTTGTCAGAGGACTATTACGATCAGCCGCATCATCGGGGAAATCGCAAATTTACCGATGAAGAACTGATTTCTTTGTTCCAGAAGTTCGATCGTCTCGGAGTTCAAATTGAGATTCACGCTATTGGTGATGCCGCTACGACGCAGATCCTGAATTGTTATGAAGCGGCTTTTGCGGATTGCCTTGACCGTGACCGACGGTTTATTATGGATCACGTCCACGTTCCGCAGGAAGAGGACATATGGCGCATGGCAAAGCTGAACATTATCAATTCTACTCAATATATTCAATTTGCCGCTGACATGGAGCTGCTTCCGAAGGTGCTGCCCGCAGCGATGATAAAACGGGTCTATCCCTGGCGTTCCGTTCTTGATGCAGGCTGCCGCTTGGTCAATGGCACGGATATGGATTTGGTCAGTCCTTTTTTGATGATGTATATAGCGATTACCCGAAGAAACGAAAATGGCGTCAATACGTTGGAAAAGAAACCTTATCAGACGCTGAGCCGTATGGAAGCGCTTCGTTCCTGTACCACGGATGCCGCTTACGCCATGTTCATGGAAGAGCAGCTGGGTTCATTGGAACC
>CANEEC010000010.1 GCA_947426455.1 uncultured Clostridia bacterium
AACTGTGCAGGCAGCGTGTTGTAGATCAGAGTAGCAACGTCGCCTCTGTTAGCGCCGGCTGCTCCAGACTTGATTCCATCCAGCATTCCCAGAGTCTTAGCCTGAGCTACGAATGCGCCGGGATATCCGCCTACCATATATTCGCCCTTGTATCCCAGAGCCTGTACCAGCATGGTGATCGCCTGGTCGTAGGTGACGGTCTGGTTCGGACGGAAGGTCTTGTCGCCGAAACCGGAAACAAAGCCTAAGGAAGTAGCATATGCTACATACGGATCAGCCCAGTGTCCGTTCATATCGGTGAAGCTGGACTTTCCAACTGCGTAATCATTCAGACCTAACGCCTTGATGATCAGTGTAGCCATCTCTGCGCGGGTAACTACGTTTTCCGGACGATAGCTTCCGTCTTTGTAGCCTTCTACCACGCCTAATTCGATCAGCACGTTTACGGCATCTTCGTATTCCTTACCGGCAACGTCGGAAGGAGCAGCGGCAAATGCCATACCGAAGCTTCCCAGAATCATAGAGAGGACCAGTACAAAAGAAAGTACTTTTTTCATGTTAAATTCCTCCTTTAGAATTCTTCGAAGGGGAGTTTTGTTTTTACCTTTGTACCAAATTACCCTCCCCTCCTGAAGATAATTTGACATTATCAATAGAACTGCATACGGATAACCCGCAAGCATATTCTATCACAGTGAATTATACCCTTTGAAAGGAACGACAGTCAACTGATAGATTGAATTGTAATATTACTGTAATAAACAATTTTCTCTACAAGCGCTGTTTTTTCATCGGGATTTTACAATACTCATTATATCACCTTCGCTCCATTTGTCCATTACAGGAGTATTACAGGAGTGTTAATGATTTGAGCATGTTTCCCCTTGCGCCCTTTTCTCGCCAGGTACAAAACTTAGACGGAGATACTCTCTTTTTTGTTTCATGTTTTCGCCGCAAAAAATGCGGTTTTTTTCATTTTTTTGATCAGCTGAAAATAAAACCGCATTTTTACGCCGTTATTTATACCGATGCAATAGCCAATATTCCGTATTGCTGTCCAAAATCACAGGTACCGTATGTTCTTTGATCTCCCCGCCGGCGTAATGTGCCTGAAAGACCACCTTGAAAGCCTCCGGGGTCTTACCCCAACGGGTGCGCATGGATTTGTCCCAAAGCGTTCCTTTATATATGGTTTTTCCCTCAGCCGTCTTTTCCCCGGTACTTTCAAGCCTGGTCTGATAACCGGAAAGCTGTGCCGTCACCGACGTAGGGTTTCCACCGACATAAGCCGTGAGGACAAATTCTTCACCGGCCCAGAATACGTTGTTTCCCCGGGGACGCGGTACAGGATATTTCAAATACTGCTCTATTGTCATCGGTGTATTATATAATGTAGATTTTTCTCCAAAGAGATTTTTATTATAAGCGCGGCGATTGCTGTCCCAGGCCTGTGTATGCGCTACCTGACCCGCTACGCTGCCCGCCGGCTTTACGTTAAATTGCCGATTGCCTAAACCTACGCCGTTTTAATCCCTGACGGTACATACCACCTGATATTGCCCCGCAGCGACGGATTTGATCGCGTTGGTAACTGCCAGCGGATACTTACCCTTCTGATCGGCGGTAAGATTTTTAAAGTTCTGTTCGAAAATCTGTTTTCCGTCCCGGTAGACCTCTACCTCTAATTGCAGCCGATCCTTCTCCGAATCGTCCACGCCCACCTTAATCATCAGGTCGTCGCCTTCTTTCACACCCGAGGGCAGAAGAGAAATGGACTCGATCCAGGGGGCGCTGCCCCCTCCTCCGATATAAAAGGTCATGGCGGCCACGTTGCTGTTTTTGTCATATGTCGGATCGCCGGTATGATCGGCCTGCCAGTGTTCCACCTGATATTTGCCGTCTACGTAAAATCTCCGGATAGGCTCAGATAGAATCTGCCCCGTACCTCCGACGGCGTTTCCCTGCTGGTCTAAAACCACAGCCGCCTGTGGGTGCGCTCCGTCGTTATAAGGCGTATGGGTATACCGCCAGTAAGAAGCCTTGCTGGGGTCGTTTTCGTAATCGGAGTAGTGAACATTAGCTGCCACCAACTGTCCCTTAGCGTATACCATGTCCCTTTGTTCTTCCGCAGCCGTTGCGTCGTTTTTCACCTCTGCCTTCACACCTTCAGCCGTCCAGCGGCTCTGTTCTTTGGTTTCAGTGATGTCTTCCTCTGCCACGTACAGCCTTACGCCGTCCTTCACCGTATAGATGCGCAGATTAGAAACGCCCTGTACTTCCTTTCCCGCGGGGGCAAATCCCACATTCACGGCGGAGTTGAACCGCAAATTCGCCGCATAAATTCCCTCTCGGTCGCCTTGCGTACAAAGAAGAAATTCCCTGCTTTCCGCAGGCTCCTTCCATTTCTTTGCGGAGGCAACCACCACCTGCCCGATTTCACCGCCGCCCCGTGATGAGGAACTTCCGCCGAAAGTCATCTTTACCGCATCATCTCCCCAGACGGAAGTTCTCTTTTCAGGGGCGGGCAATACGAATGTAAAATCGGAAGGCAGTCCGCGAAAACGTAGCTGGGTATCGTCGTTAGCTCCGAAATAAGAGGGGAGATAAGACGTTACACCAACGCTGTCCACAGTCCAGCTGACGCCATAATGTCTGCCGCTGGCCTTCACCGGCTTGGATTTCGTCTGTACGCTGACATAAATCGGCGTTTCTTCCGGAGGAAGAATTACATCCAGTGTCTTTGAACGATGAGTGGAAACCGCAAGCGCCGTAGCCTTACCCACTCCGGCATCTTCCGTCGTCACTGTTCCCTGGATTTTCTGATAAGCCGTCACCTCTTCCGGCGTATGGAAGCTCCCGCTGAATCGCGTCCAGCCTTCTCCCATCTCTTTTTTGCCGCCGGATTTCCTTTCCGTCAGTTCTTTCTTCTCCGGCTGCGAAGTATCCTGCGACCACTGGACGTATTCCAGCGTCAAATCGTCGATTGCCGTTACACTGTTAGAGGTGCTGTAGGTTTTGGCAAACAACTCCAGCGTATGTTCTCCTTCTTCCAACAACATGGGATGGGTGTAACGTCCCTGAAAGGAAAATCCGTTGGCAAGAGGCATTTTCCAGTCCTCCCCGTCAATGCGAACCCCATTGGCAAAGTAACCGTCCCCGACAAACCTCTCTATATAATAGTCGAAGGAAAGAACCGCCTGTTGTCCTTTCTCCACCGTAAAGGTCACCGGCGCGGACGCAGTGCGTACCTTCAGTCGTTCCGGCGCAGGAACCGCCTGAAGACGATCATTTGCCAACGTTCCCGGCTGAATTCCGAAAAAGAAAGAACTGTTTAACCGATTGCGGTCAAAATTCTCTACGATCGACTGGGTAACCAGATACTGTCCTCCTGCCAGCTGATGCCCGCGGGATGTCAAGTCTGCTTCAGCGGTAAATATATCCTCTGCGCCTTCGCCCTTTCCGTCGGGTGTAAACAGATCGTATTCATAATAATAAGTAGTGTCCGGTTCTAATTTCACCGACCGGTAAAAACGTCCGCCCGCTTCTGTCTTTTGCAGGCTTAAATACGAAGAACTTTCCGTTTTATTTTCCTCCATCCACTGCTTTACCACCTGCAAAACCGAATCCTGCTGAAGATCGTCTTCGGTCAAAACGAATGCGCCCTGACGGCCTGCGTCCTGATCTCGGGACAGATAACGGGCACGATACCGCTGTTGTATCTGATCTTCCGTCTGATATCTGCGATACAGTGTGGTGATATTCCCCGAAGGAGGATTTTGATACTGTCCGTTTTGCGCTGACTGCAGCGCCACATAACCGTCGGAGCTTCTGCCGTATTCCTGCTTGTCGTCCAGCTCCAGCGTCCCGTTAGGAACTATTTCTCCACTTCCCGCTGTCATATCAAATCGAAGAGTCGTTGTCCGCTGCGGATAACCGTGAGAGGGCCCGTTGGCCCAGCCGTATCCGGAAATCCAGGTGATATACCCGCCGGCAACCACATATACGCAATCTTCCCCCTGTTCCGCCGCGATAATCCGCGGTTCTGCAGGGTATCCGTTTTTATTTCTCATGGATACCTCGGCCTTTTTCCCTGTTTTCAAATCGCAGCAGACCACATCGATATAATAATAGCCGCTCTTTTTTCTGGAGGAAATGAAAGCCACACAGGACGCATTGCCATCGCCATCCTTTACCGCCGTCGCTGTCAATTCTGTTCCCGTATGGGAAACCGATGTTTTCAGCGCTCCCTTTTCATCGTACAGCCAAAATCGGATGGTTTCTCCCATGGCCTCTTTTACTAAAAGATCGCCGTTGACGGAGAAGGTCTCCGCGTCGTAGCCGGCCTGTGCCGATGCCGATTCAGATAGCCTTTGCAGCTTTACCTTCTCCGTTTCCAGATCCATCGACCCGCGATACAACCTTTGCCCGCTGCGGGTGACGAACTGTAATTTCCCGCCAAAGCGAACCGCGTTCTCTCCCAAAACGCCGCTATATACTTTTGTGAAGTTGCCAGCGCTTTGGTTGATGCGGTATACACCGTCCTTCTTCACGGTGAATATGCGATTCTGCGCCGTAAAACAGGATTTTCCCACGGAAAAGGGAAGCACCGTCAACTTCGCACCCGTGGCCTTATCCAATATCAGGGTTTTTTCACCGGATATGAAGTACAGATACGCGCCGTTATCGTCCTGCGCAAAGTACGAACCGTTCTCTGATACGGAAAGCACCTTGTCGTCAAAGGTGTATGTCCAATCCACCTCCCCGCTTTCGCCGTTCCAAGCCGTTATGGTGTAGGGCGGCTGGGGATAGCAGTTAACGTCTGCTCCCAGCCAGGTGGCGTCTATCTTATATAGCCGCTGATCGTCTGCGATGAAGTTATCCTTTTCGTATAGCGATATCCAATTTCCCTGATATCCGAAAGGCGTATCCACCTCTATGGTTTTCGCCCATGGACGTTCCTCGGAACCCTGTGAGGGAAGCATCTGTTCCGCCGTCACTTTTGCGTCGTAGCCGCTTTCCAGCAGCGCCGCCGTCACCTGGGGCAGTTGGCTTTGCACCTGCTGGTGTACCTGGGCATTCCCGCTTAAAAACAGTAACTCTGCCCGCTTGGTTTCTGTGGGTTCCAAGCTGACCGTGGGCGCTACGTTGATCACCTCCGCGTCCGCCGTGGTCTCCGCACTGAGCCTATCGGCTTCGGTGACGTATTCCGGCAGCGTAGGCTCCGTCCATAAGTCTTTCACCTTCAGCACCACGCGGAATTTCCCTACACCTTCCTTTAAAAACGATATCTTTTGTTTCGTCCCGAAAGATAAGTCTTCATAGCCGTCTATGGAAGCCGCGTCCGCAAACTGTCCCTCAGGCGGTGCAGAACCTTTCCACGGCGCAAAACTCCAGCTGCGTTCCAACTGATCGCCGTCCGTATGAGAATGATCCGCCGCCTGAATCACCGCCCGGTTTTGACCCCGCTTGCGCAGGAACGTCTCATCCATCTGGATAATGGCCTGCGGCGGTTCATCCGGCACCACGGTAAACCCCTGTGTCACCTGATCCACATTTCCGCCGCTGTCTTTGACATAAATCGTATAGGAAAATTCCCTCTGCTGAGGATTTTTCGTCAGAAATTCCAGCCGACAGTTAGTAAACAGGGAATCGGATTCCAACCCCTGAATGGGTCGCGTTTTAATGATATCCCCATTTTTCAGTGTGTTTTCAGATTCTGCACCTACGTGATTTTCCAGTCGCACCGTCTCCCCTGTGGCCTGATCTCTCAATTCAATCCACATGTCCTCAAGCGGCCGCTTGGGATGGGTAGCCACCCAGACGTTGAGCGTCTGCGCCCGGTTTTGTTTTTGTGTTCCCGTCAGTCCGTGAAGGATAGCGGGAGTTTTCAGTACGTCGATGGTTTTGCGGTCAGTGCCCTTTTGTCCGTCCCGGCCTGTTACGGTCAGCAGTACGGGGTAGGTCCCCGGCGCGTTGAACACAGCCTCTGCCTTTGTGGGAACGGAACTGCTTTTTTTGATGGTGCCGCCGCCGGAGGGCAGTTGAAAACGATTCTTTGCCAATCCTTCTCCATAGACTCGGGCGGCGCTGCGCCTTTCGCCATCCACAGTAAAACCAGTGCTGTCGGTGGCCACAGTGGGATGGCCTTCATAGGTGACGGTCGGCAGGGACAGACTGACATCCATCTCCAGGGAAACGTCTTCCGGTTCTTCCGGCGGTTCCGGTTCCTGTGGTTCTTCCGGCTGTGGTTCTTCGATCAATACCCGCTCCTCTACCGTTCCTTCGCTGATTTCAAATTGAATGGCCTTCCCCTTCACGGAAAAGGACTGGTAATACAGCGTTCCCGATTGCCGCGACCTGTGAACCCCCGTAAATTGTCCCATGGTCAGGCCGCCGTCGGTGATCACCGAATTGAAATAGAAGTGACCTAAAATATAATCCGCGGTGATTCCGGCTTTTTTCCAATCGCTGTGGCCATCCAGCCATAGCTTGGCTGTGGCCTTTTTGTCCGCTTGTTTATATCGACTGTTAGCGCTCATGGCGTGTTCGCCGATGTATTTTCGGGCAACGACGCTTTCGCGGATTTCGGCCGTGGTCAGCCAGTGTTTTTCGCAAGCCGGAGTTCCGGAATCAGAATCCCTTGGAAAATCGTCGTTTCCGTACAATCCGCCGTTGACGTCGTATCCCCAGAAGCGATATTGACCGCCCTTGTAGTTGCTTCCGGCGGTGACGGCATTTTCCTCATTGACCCGTTTCGTTTCGCCGTAGACGATGATGCCCCGCTCCATCCAAAGGGTGATATTCAACGAATAATAGGTGTTGTTCACCGCGATCCGGTTGGGCACCGTTCCTCTGGAAATCAACAGGTCCAGCGCCTTTCGCTTTTCAGTTTCGGTCATATCTTCGTGGGATTTGGCCACGCCCTCCCGAATGATCTGATAGGAAGCCACCTTACCCTCCGATGTATAGCGAAAGGTCACCTGCGCTCCCTCCTTGACTGCGGCTATGATTTCCGCCTTCGCTCTTTCATCCTCTATGGTTTCGGCCACCGCAAGGATTTCCTCCGATGACGGCGACGCTGCGCAGCTTAACGTCCATAGACCGACGCTCAGGGACGAAAGCACCGTGATCACTACCATTGCCGTGGCCATGGCCGCAAAAAATCCGGTCATTCCCCTTCTCTGTATTCTCTGTCTCATCTCTTTCCCTCTTGTCTGAATTTCTTATTTGAAATTCCTATCCCTTAGAAAAATTCTTCTGTCGCCTTTTGAGGCGTGGCTTCCCAATACTGAGTTTCCGTTCCCTTCGGCTTGATGTAGATACTGATTTTCTCGCCCACTGCTTCCATCATGACGGGATATCCGCAGATGTATTCCTTTCGTAAACCCTGTTTTTTCTCCCGTCGCTTTTCAGCCGCCCGCTTCTGGAATCTCTCAAAGGATTGAAAGAGTTCATCGGCCATGATCTCAGCGTCGGGATAACCGTTTTCTTTGATGCGGTCTTTGATGTTATCTTTTAGCTGCGCCGCACTTTGCGAATCCTCAAAGGAATAATAGAAGGCCAATGTCTCCGCCGGGAAATCCGCAGGGTTCTTCTCCCAGAAAATTTCCGGCTCCCCCTGCGGCGCACTTTGCTGCGAGCCGCCCTGCTGCCCCTGCTGTGAACCCTGCGCGGCTTGCGATGCTCCCTGTTGCGTCTTCTGCGCTCCGCCTTGCTGATAACTCAACTGCGGTTCTCCTTTTTCGCCGTCCGCGGCTGCCCACAAATGCTTTAACTGGAAGATCACCGCGGCCGCCTCCGCCCGGCTGAGATTTCCCTGAGGGCGAAAGGTGCCGTCCGTATAACCGCTCAGCAACCCTCGGCTGTAGGCGGTAACGATTTCATAGCTGTGAGGCGACAGCTCTTCGATATCCGAAATCCTTTCCATGGCCCTTTCGTACTGCCGGGAAGAAACCGCATCTGCCGGCAATAAGCGGCTGCAGATGACCGCCATCCATTCCCGGGAAATGGGTCGGTCTAAGGCGGCAAGCGGCAGCTCGTCCCGCAGTAAAACCTCCTGCGCCAGCGCCCGACGGTAAAAACCCTGAGCCCAGTGTCCTCCTGTCCGAACCCCTTCTTCTTCATAGGCATCCAATCCGCCCATGCGGTCAGCCGTTTGGAGCGCCATGGACAAAAACTGGCCGCAGGTCACCGTGTGTTTCGGGCGAAAGGTACCGTCAGGGTAGCCGCTGATGATCTCGTCTGCTTGCAGCTCCGCTACAAATTTACTGTACCAATCCTCTGCGGACACGTCCGAAAAGGCGTCGTTCCCCGAGACGCTCGCCCCAAAAGCGCTGGCGCCAAAGGCCCTGTTCAGCGCGCCGGCGCCAAGGGCGTTGGCATTCGACGCGTCCGTACCAAAAGCACCCACAGCCTGGAGCAGCCACGCCGACGCCAGAAGTCCGGCAACGGCCATGCACACCGTTCTCGTTCCATGGATTCTTTTTCTCTTTTGCGTTTTTCTCTCTGTTTTCATCTGTAAACCCCTCTCTTAAATTCCATTTTCAGGAATTTATTTTCTCCATCATACCACCTTTCGAATTTCCATGTCAATATAAATATTCCATATTTTGCAATTTTATTTCGTCGCTGTTCGCTAAGCACCTGACGGCAAATCTCAGCCGCCAAAGATTCCCGCGTTCCCAACGGTCTTTCCGCAGACGAAGCCGCGGCTTTGCCGCGGTTGCCTGCCCTGTCCCGCGCAACAACGGTCAATCCACGCTTCAAAAAACGGTGCCAAAAATTTTCATAAATGTGATTCACTGCGTGGAAATCCGCGAAAAAATATGTTACAATCGTTTGGTATGGAACGTACCACACAACTCATGAACAAAATCATGGCGACGACAAGACAAAGGCGGTGAATACGGCAATGATGAAACAGGGATTCGATCCGGAAAAGTACATCGAAGAGCAGTCCAAGTACATATTGGAACGCATCAATTGCAGGGAATGTCCCAGGCTTTATCTGGAATTCGGCGGCAAGCTGGTTCACGACAAACACGCCATGCGCGTGTTGCCGGGATTCGACGAAAACGCAAAGATCAAGCTGCTGCAGCGAATGAAAGACCATGCGGAAATCATCATCTGCGTCTATGCCGGCGATATCACCCGAAACAAGACCCGTCAGGATTTCGGCATCACCTACGATCTGGAGGTGATGCGTCTCATCGATACCTTCCGAAAATACGAGCTTTCCATCAACAGCGTAGTCATTACCCGCTACGAACATCAGCCCGCCGTGGACATGTTCATCCACAAGCTGCAGCTCCGCGGAATCAAAACCTATACCCACGGCTTTACCAAGGGATATCCCACCGACGTGGACACCATCGTCAGCGATGAAGGCTACGGAGCCAATCCCTATATCGAGGTTTCCAAGCCGCTGGTCGTGGTCAACGGCCCCGGCCCCGGCTCCGGCAAGCTGGCCACCTGTTTGTCCCAGCTGTACCACGAAAACCAGCGGGGCGTGAAAGCTCGTTATGCCAAGTTTGAGACCTTCCCCATCTGGAGTCTGCCGCTGAAACATCCCGTCAACATTGCTTATGAAGCGGCCACCATCGACCTGCGGGATGTAAACATGATCGACTCCTTCCATCTGGAAGCCTACGGCGAAATGGCCGTCAACTATAACCGCGATCTGGAAATGTTTCCGGTGGTGCGCCGAATCATCGAAAAAATCACCGGCGAAGAATCGGAGTACAAATCCCCCACGGACATGGGCGTCAACCGGGCAGGCTTCGCCATCTACGACGACGAAGCCGTACGGGAAGCCGCCTGTCAGGAGATCATCCGCCGGTATCTGATCGCCCGGTGCAACTATAAACGAGGCATCATCAACGAGGAGGCTCTGGATCGCGCCAAGCTGCTGATGGACGAGCTGAATCTGAAGGTCAGCGATCGGGACGTAGTGCAGCCGGCGCTGGATTACGCAGAGAAAAAGCGCAGCATCGATCCCAAATACGAAAATGTCATCGCCATGTCCATCAAAATGCCCGACGGCACGATGATTACCGGCCGCAGCTCCCGCAGAATGGTGGCCGGCGCGGCGGCGCTTTTAAACGCTATCAAGCACCTGTCCGGTCTGCCGGACGAGTTGATGCTCATCTCTCCCGAGATTCTGAGCGCTATGCAGAATTTAAAGACCAACATTTTGAAAAAGGACAAGTCCACCCTGAACTGCGAGGAAGTGCTCAGCGCATTGACCATCTCCGCGGCAACCAATCCCAGCGCGAAAATCGCCATGGAAAAGCTGATGGAGCTGTCCGGCTGTCCGGCGCACTGCACCGCTATTTTAAGCGATATCGACAGCAGCGTATTCCGCGATCTGGGCATCGACGCCACCAGCGAACCGGAATACTCCAATAACAACCTGTATCAGGGATAAGGCCTGTGTCGGAGACGAGTTTGCGCTAAAATCGGTTTCAGAAAATCAAAACCCTGTGACGTTCCGAACTTCGGAATATCACAGGGTTTTTTGCGTTCGCTTTTCAAATTTACTTTTCGAATTCACTTTCGGAGCTATGTCCGGAACTGCGCTCGGAACTGCGTTCAACGACGCGCCGGCTAAAAGCTGATTCGCTCCGTACCGATACCGATGGCGATTTCAAATTCATACACCGCCTGATTGTACGCGGCGATGGCCGAGGACAGTCCCAGATTGGCGGACAATACGCCTACCTGTGCCTGCTGCACATCGGAAATCGTGTTCATTCCGGCGTTGTAGGTCACATTGGCGATCCGGTAACCCTCTTTGGCGTAATCCAACGTATCTTTGGCCGCCTCCACAGCCTGATATTTAGCGTGAACATCGCTGTAGCGATTGCGGATGTCCATTTCAATGTTGGCAGGCATCAAATCACAGGCCTGTTCCACCTGTTTCATCTGCACCTCTGCATCTTTATATTTGGTGGATTTCGTTCCGTAGCGGTAACGGACACTGTTGTAATTCAGATCCATGACCTCTTTGGAAAATTCCACCGAAACCAGTTCGTTTCTCTGCTTCATAGCGCTGTTGATGGCGTCGGTAAGCGAAATCGTGGGCAGGGGCAGCTGCTCATAGCTGGTGGTCAGCGTCAGTTCCTGCATCAGCGGTTGTTCCAACAGCACATTGACTCCCATCTTGGCCTGGGCTACCAGATTCTTCGCCGACGTTACTTCGCTTTCCGCCGAGACTACAGCGTTTTGCGCGCTGAGCAGATCGATGCGGGAAACTACACCCTGGGCGTATTTCTTTTCAGTCAGCGACAGAATATCCTTCTGCACCTGCAGATTTTCCTCTCGGATGCGCAGGGCGTCCTGTGCCTGTAAAAGACCGTAATACGTCTGAATGGTATCCAGACGAATCTGATTCAGTTCCGCCTGATAGTTGTTTTCGATATTGGCTCTGGCAAAGTCCCTCTGCAATTTAACAATGTCCTGATTGGTCTCGGTCATGCCGCTTTCCTGCATGCTGTACTGGGCGCTGAGATCCATGTATTTCATGTATTTCATAGCTTCCTTCATGGAACTGTAGCTGTCGCCGTAACCCTGCGCCTTGTTCTGGTCGCTCTGCTTATTCAGTCTGGCCGTTTCCGCGCTGACGCTTTCCGTCTGCATCTGCTTGACGGCGTCTTCCAAAGAAAGCTTCACCGCTTTGCCCGTGAATTCCTCCGTGGCGTTGCTAACCTCGTAACCGATGCGGTCCTCTTTATCCGTCGTAGCGTTTTCTTCGGTAGTCTCTTTCACATACCCCGCTTCCGCCGCCTTGGCAATCTCGCTTTGCATGTTGTAAATGGCGATGGCCACGTCGCCGCGGGTAGCCAGCTTGGCTCCATCCTCGGCGCTCTTGTAGCTCACCGTATCTTTGAAGGCTCCCAGCTCCGATGCTTTTTCAATGTAACCCTGAGGCCAACCTCCGGTGATCTCCTTGGAACTGACCCCCGCCGCCTTCACCAGCATGGAAGAAAGCTCGTTATACGTGATGTTATTCTTCGGACGGAAAGAACCGTCCTTGTAGCCGCTGACGATACCGGCATCGGAGGCCGCGCCGATAAAGCTCACCGCCCAGGCGCTGTCCCCCAGATCGTCGAAGGCATTCGCCGCTTCGCCGGCGTTTTCCGCCAGCTCCTGACCGCCGGCCTTCATCATCATAGCGCAGACCTCGGCTCTGCTGACGGAGCTTTCCGGACGGAAGGAACCATCCTTGTAGCCGCTGACGATGCCCTCCTCCAAGAGCTTGGATACTGCGGTCTCATATTCGGTGCCGGCGATATCCCCGGGAATCACCGTATCCGCAAACGATGGCGTGGCCGCTAACGCCATGGTAAGCGCCACTGCCGCGGGTATCATTTTTTTCATTCTTTATCCCCCTTTTCTCTCTTTAAACTTTCCGACCTGCGGGTCGGTTTAGCACGACTTATTATACAACCTGTCCTTTGAAAACACAACTCTATTTTCCTATAACGAGTCAGCTGAAAGAAAATCGTCATATTTTTGCAAAGAAAATAAAATGCGGCTCGATGAGCCGCCTGATAAATCATCCGACGAAGCCGGCCGCTTTACTTAGACAGCAGCTCTATGGCCTTGGCAAGCTGGGCATCCTCAGCATCCGCATCCAACAGCTGCCCCACCGCCCGCTCCAGAGTGGCCATGGTTCCGTAATCCAGGCCGCCGTAAGGCGACATGCCCGCCTCCTTTTGGAACTTCTTTACGGCCTCCACGGTGGCTTCGTCCATGGCGCCGGTGAGCTTCAGCTGTTCTCCCAACAGATTCAGACGCTGCTGCGCTCCGTAGACGTTCAGACCCGTCTGACCGCTGTAATACTTGATCTTCTCCGTCATGGGCGCCAGCTGCGCGTACTTGGCCGCGATTTCCTTCTGATCCTCGCTCACGCTGTTCACCACATATACGTCGGGAGAAATTCCGATTTCGTGAATTCGATTGCCCTTGGGCGTGGTGAAATAATAGGTGGAAACCTTCATGGTTCCGCCGTTTTTCAGTCCCGTCACCGTTTGGGCAATTCCCTTTCCGTAGGTGGCGGCGCCCACCAGCGTGGCCGCGTCCAGATCCTGCAGCGCACCGGCCACAATCTCCGAAGCGGAGGCGCTTCCTCCGTTGACCAAGACCACCAGCGGAAGATTGAAGTTCTTTCCGCGCCCTGTGGTTTCTACAGTTTGCAGGTTTTCTCCCTGACGGTTCATTCCCATGATGATCTTACCCTTTTCCGGAATGAGCATATTGACGATATCCGTGGCCGCGTTGACATAGCCGCCGGGGTTGTTTCGCAGATCCAAAATCATGGACTTCGCCCCCTGCTCCTTTATGGCGGAAAGGGTGCGTCGAAACTCTGCGTCGCTGTCATTATCAAACTGGGTGATCTGCACGTATGCCACGTTGTTCTCCAACATCTTCCAGGTCACCGACTCCTTGCGGATCCGTTCCCGTGTCACGGTAAATTCCATGGTCGCCGTACCGCGGCGCACCGTCAGTCTCACCTTCGTCCCCGCCGTACCGCGAATCAGCGCCACGCATTCCGACAGGGTCATACCGCTGAGGCTCTTCCCGTCCACCGCCGTGATGATGTCGCCCTGCTTCAATCCCGCCGCTTCTGCGGGAGAACCCGCCACAGGAGTGACCACCGTGCAGAGGCCGGAACTCAGCGTCAGGCTGAGGCCCACGCCGTCGAATTCGCCGCTGAGCTGTTCTTCCAGCGCGTCGCTTTCCTCCTTGGTATCGTAATAGACGCTGTAAGGATCGCCCAGGGCTTCAAACATCCCCTGATAAGCGCCGTTCACCAGCGTTTCATAAGATACTTCGTCCTTATAGATCCTACGCAGCGCCTCCATCAGTTTCGCCATGAAGTCCAGTTCTTCTTTTAGCGTCTGTTCGTCCGTCACATCGCCGGCCGCGGCGTAGACACGGCTGCCGGAGGCGCCATACACCATGGGAAGTCCCATCATCACCGTGGTTACAATCATAATGGCGGCAATGACAAGCGCCACCGTCCTTGCAATGCTTTTCTTCCGTCGATTCATCTCTTTTTCCCCCTTGAAATGCTTCTATTCCAAAATCGTAATATTCAGTCGCGATCTGGCCTCCGTCAACCCTTTCAGACTGATGTCGTAATCGATATCCAAAACGCCTTCTTCAATCCGATTGTTCACGCTGTTGGTTAAAATCTCCATCTCCACAGCGCCGAAGGGCGTTTCATAATATCCCTCATATCGCTTTCCCTTTTGAAATTCCATCACCGTATCGATGGGCAGAATCTGTCCGAACCGCTTCATGCGCACCGTATCGCCGCTGATTTTCAACGACGTAGTGCAGCCCTCGATCCCCGACAACTCTGTTTCTTTGTACATCAGATAGGTGGAACCGTTGCGCTGGCACAGCTGACCTTCGGTGACAAACTCCATCACCTGCTCCTGCTGGTCGCCCATACCGTCATTGGTTACCTGTCTGCCGACGATTTTTAGCATAATATCTTTCATAGCCTAATTCCACAATCCTTTCTATCAGTTGTGCATACGTCATGCCCGTCTCCTGCCAGAGCAGGGGGAACATGCTGTACTTGGTAAAGCCCGGCATCGTGTTAATCTCATTGATGTAGAACTTTCCCGTATGTTTATCCATGAGGAAATCGATTCGCGCAAGTCCCGTACCGTCGATGGCTTGATAGGCAATCTGCGCCATTTTCAGAACCTCTTTTTCCTGACCCGGCGTCAGACTTGCCGGAATGCACAGCTTGGTCTGATTTCCTTCTTTATATTTGGAATCGTAGTCGTAAAATTCTTCATTGGCGGAAATGATCTCGCCGATGGCTCCGAATTCCGCGCTGTAATTTCCCAGCGCCGCCGTTTCAATTTCCCGGCAATCGATTCCCTCTTCGATGATAATTCTCCTGTCGTAGCGCAGCGCCAACTCCAGCGCCGCCGCAAGCTCCCGGCGGTTTTTCACTTTGGAAAGTCCCACGCTGGAACCCATGTTTGCCGGCTTCACAAAGGCCGGATATCCCAACTCCTTTTCCACCCGCTCCATCAACGCGGAACCCTCTCTTTGGATTTCCTCCCGGTTGGTGGGAATGTACTTGGGCTGCGCCAGTCCCGCGCTGGCGAAGGTGTCCCGCGCCACAATTTTATCCATGGCAACAGCGGAACTCAGCACGCCGCAGCCGGCATAGGGAATATCCATGATCTCAAACAATCCCTGAATCGTTCCGTCCTCTCCGTAGGGGCCGTGGAGGATGGGCAGGGCAAAGTCGATGCGATTTCTCAGCGCTAAGGGACTATCGCCGTACATGATAATCTCATATTTTTCCGGATGCGCCTCCACCGCTTGTTGAGCGATTTCTTCCCAACTGCCGTCTTCAATAGCCTCCACCGTTCCGTCGTATAAAAGCCACTTTCCCTGTTTCGTAATGCCAATGAGAACCGGCTGATATTTTTCACGGTCAATGGCGCGAATCACCGATCCCACGGACATGAGAGAAACCTCGTGTTCCCCCGACTTTCCCCCGAAAAAGATGCCTAATTTTATCATAGCTCTGCCTCCATAGTCTCTCTCGGGCAAGCGGGTCGCCGCCATTACGCGGATTCCTTTTCACGGTTGGCCAGCAGATCGCGAATTTCCTTTAGAAGCTCCGCTTCCGTGGGTTCTTTGGGTTGTTCCGCCTCTATGGAAGCCGCTTCCACTGCCGCGGCTTTCTTTCTGGATTCGCTCAGCTCTCTGGCCTTGTTCATGGCCTTGACCACGAACATAATAGAAAAGCCGATGATGACAAAATCCACCAGTGCCTGAATGAAGTTTCCGTAGGTGATAGCCGTTTCCACCACGCTGCCGTCCTCCGCCACAGCGCTGGACAGCACCCACTTCAAATCCTTAAAATCCATTCCGGCGGTCAAAACGCCGATCACCGGTGTGATCAAATCGCTAACCACAGAGGATACCACCTTGGAAAACGCGCCGCCGACCACAACGCCTACGGCCATATCAACCACGTTGCCCTTTAATGCAAACTCTTTAAACTCGTCGAATAATTTCATCTTGTCACCTCGTACGTCACGTCATTTCGTCCAGTAGCTTCTGTAAATGCGCACCATCGAACTGGTACTTCTTTCGACAGAACTGACACGTCAGCTCCGCGCTGCCGTCTTCATCCAAAATGGTCTTCAAATCCGTTGCGCCGATGCTCATCAGCGCCTGTTCCAACCGTTCTTCGCAGCAATCGCACTTCCAGCCGATCTCCCTGATCTCCATGGCCTCCACCGCAAACTCCTCCGGAAGGGTTGCGAAAATGCGGCGCAGCAGTTCTCTGACCACCGCTTCCCCGGTTTTGCCCGAGGATTCTCTGGTCACCTGCTCCACCAGAGTGGAGATGGGCGTCATGTCCCCGATGAGCTGTTCCAATGCGTCCACCGACGCCGGATCGGCTCCCGGCAGCATCTGAATGATCATACCTCCCGCCGCAGCCACGGTGAGATCGGTATCGATTCGCACTCCCAGCGCCACAGAGGAAGACTGCTGCTCCGACACGAAGAAATAAGCCGTCAAATCCTCCGCAATTTCACCGTTAACCAATTCGATGCGCCCTACGTAAGGTTCTTTTAATCCTAAATCCTTGATGACCGTCACCGTTCCGATGCCTACGGCGCCGCCCACGTCCAGCTTACCGTTGGGTTTTAAGGGCAGATCCACATGAGGATTGGAAATGTATCCCTTCACCTGGCCGTTGCCATTGGCGGTGGCCAGAATTTCTCTGGCGGGGCCGTCCCCCTTAAACTGCATGGTCAGCTTATCCTGAGGACTTTTCATCATCAGTCCCATCAGTCCCGCCGCCGTCAGCACCCGTCCCATGGCTGCCGTAGCCAGCGGTGTGGTGTCGTGAATCTGTCTGGCTTCCTCCACCATGCCGGTGGTCACCGCCAGATAAACGCGGAAGGAACCGCTTTTATCCATCGCAATGATCGCTTTGTTCATCCTGTTTGTATTCCTTTTCTATTGCATTTTTATCGGCAGAATCCGTTTTTCGCCAGTCAGGCTAATTTTTCACCAATTGGCTCAGTTCTTCCTTCATGGCGTCGATGATCCGCGCCGAATCCTCCGGGGAAGCGCCCCGGGCGCTGAGATAGATTTTCAGCTTCGGTTCTGTGCCGGAGGGACGAACCACAAAGCCGGAACCATCCTCCAGATTGAATTCCAAAACATTGGAGCTGGGAAGTCCCGTCTCGTCTCTTTCGTAATCCACTTTTTTCGTTACGGCCTTGCCCATGACCGCTTTGGGCGGGTCGCTGCGCAGACTCTCCATGATGGAAGCCATCTGTTCCATCCCGGCAGCTCCTTCAAAGGCGAAGTCCAGCAGATGGTTTTTATAATATCCGTATTGATCGTACAGTTCGTTCAAACGATCCACCAGTGTGGAACCGACGCTCTTATAAAACGCCGTCATCTCGCAGATCAGCATAGAGCCGTTCACCGCGTCCTTATCTCTCACGTAGGAACCGGACAGATAGCCGTAACTTTCTTCAAAGCCGAAGATGTAACGTTCCACCTCGCCGTCTTTTTCCAACAGTCCAATCTGCTCGCCGATGAATTTAAAGCCGGTGAGTACGTTTCGCATCTCCACGCCGTAGTGTTCCGCCACCGCGTCCATCATCTTTGAGGAAACGATGGTCTTAATGGCGATGGGACGTTCCGGCAGCTTCTTCACCTGGCACAGGAAATCGAACAGCAGAATTCCCAGTTCGTTTCCGGTAAGCAGCACGAATTCTCCCTGATGCTTTACGGCGATGCCCACCCGATCGCAGTCAGGGTCGGTGGCCAGCAGAAGGTCGGGGGTTTTCAGTTCCTCGCACAGCGCCAGACCCAACCGCAGAGCCTCCTTCTTTTCCGGATTGGGATAGGGACAGGTGGGAAAATCTCCGTCCGGCAGTTCCTGTTCTTTTACCACGATCACCTTCCCCACGCCGATTTCCTTCAAAATACGGCGAACCGGTTTGTTACCGCTACCGTTGAGGGGTGTGTACACCACCTCCAAATTGCCGCAGCCGTTAAACCCGGTACTCTCCGCTTTCACAGCCGCCATATAAGCGTCCACGGTTTCCTCGGGAATGTAGGTCACGTTTCTGTCGTCGGCGGCCATTTTCACATCACGGAAAATATCCAGCGCGCCGATCTCGGCCAGCACCTGATCAGCCTGCTGGATGTTCATCTGGCAGCCCTCTTCGTTGTAGACCTTGTAGCCGTTGTATTTGGCGGGGTTGTGGCTGGCGGTAATCATGATACCGGCGGCGCAGTGATAGTATCTGACAGCGAAAGACAGCGCCGGCGTAGGCATCAGTTCCCGGTACAGATAGACGTCGATGTTGTTGGCAGTAAGCACTCTGGCGGCAATCTGTGCAAATTCCGGGGACAGGTTTCGGCTGTCGTAAGAAATGGCCACCGCTGCTTTCTTGCCTTTCTTAAACAGCGTTTTTTTCACAGCGTAACAGCGGTTGACGTAGTTGGCCAGCCCCTGAGTAGCCTTGGCTATGGTATGGACGTTCATGCGGTTGGTTCCCGCTCCTAAAATGCCCCGCAGACCGCCGGTGCCGAATTCCAGTTCTTTATAAAAGCGTTCATAAATTTCATTCAGCGCCCCCTCGTCCTCGGGGTTTTGTTTCAGCGCTTCCATGTATGTTTCCAGTTCCGCTTTCAGCTGCCGATCCACCTTGGGGTTTTGTATCCAAAGCTGACACTGCTTTTTCGCGGCTTCGTATTTTTCTGTATTCATGCGATTGTTTCTCTCCCTTCCACTCCTTGCAAAGGCAATCTGCCTATACATAATTTAGTGTATCACAAAATCCTTCTTATGAGAATACAAAAGACTGTGTTTTCCGAAGAAATCACAGTCTTTTCACGTTATTTTTTCATTTGCTCCAGATATTCCAGCGACTTGAATTTCAGCTGCAGTTTTACCGGTTCTTCCGACTCCATGGCGTCCCACAGGCTGTCGTACTTGGGATCCACCGGCTGGGCGCCCACGGTACAAAGCGGCGGAAACAGCACGCACCACCAGTTTTCCCCAGCGCCCTCACCGATGACGATGTTCAGCGCTTCGTATTCACCGGCGGGAAAGGTGACGTTGCCGTAGGTTTTTTCCGGAACGTAACGGGGACCGATGCGCACCGCTACGGGATAGCGATATCCGTTGGTGCGGATGATCTGCTGCGCCGTGTGGGAAATTTCCTCCAGATGTTCCTGTACATACTGACGGGATTGTTCCAGAGTCAGTTCCGCTTTGCCCTCTTTCGGCTCCGCCCGGCTCACCGTGTACTCCACAAGTCCCTGATTGACCATGGCTAAAACGCCGTCCCGTACTTTCAGTTTCAACGCCTGATCCGCCGAAGTGTCGCTGTTGGCAATCACGTGAAAGCGGATAAAATCCTGATTGGTCAGCTGGCCGGTTTCCTCCTGGGCGCCGATGCTCTGTCCCGTATATATTGCGGCGGCAAACATCAGAATCGCCGCTGCCACCGTCATTCGTCTTTTGAATTTCATAGAAACGATATCCTTTCTCTTTCGTTTTCGGTATTTTCATTGTTGACGCTGTTTTCGAAATTTATACGTCTATTTTACAATCAACAATTTCGTTCCGGGTTTCAGGACAGAAGTCTGGTCGATGCCGTTGATTTTCGCCACGGTATCGATGGTGGTTCGATACCGTCTGGCAATCTTCCATAGAGTGTCGCCGCTGCGCGTGATGTAAAGCACGAAGCCGGGGGTTTCCCTCTCCGCTCCGCTGTTTTCCAAAAATCCCACGTTGCGAATCAACGGGCACTGCTTTCTGCCGATGACAGCGCTGTTGACAATCACCGACGCGGAAAGCTCGATCTGCCGGTTGTTGAGACGATCCACCCGCAGTTCCTTCAGAAGGGTTTCGTTATCCGGAACCGCTTCTTCCATATTGCCGGGCAAATCCATAACCACGCGGAAGGGAACCTCCCTGCGGAGACTGAAAGGCGTGGCGTTTTCATCGTCCGCCAGACAAACCAGCTTGGCGACCGCCAATCCCTCAACCACGTTTTTATTTCCCTCTATTTTAGAGGTCACTTTGGCCAGATCCCCCGACAAAAAGGCCACCCGATCCACGCCTTCATACACATCGGGAATGCTGACCACTTCCCGCACCGTAGTCTCAGCCACGCCGCCGGGACACAACTGCATCAGGCTGATTTCCGACCGGTCGAAGATCATTTCCTTTTGATGGTGGTAGGCGTCGGTTACGATGGGCTGCTCTATATCGCGATACAGTTCCACAAAGGTTTCGCCGTCCAGATTCAGATGCAGGATATTGCGCAGGCCGTTTTCGTTTTCCTTCGGCTCCGCCACGGCGCTTTTCTTCTGGAAAAATACGCGGCCGCCGGTGGGTTGCTCCGTCTGACCGCCGCTGCCCAAGGCGACGAACTGGGTGAATTCGCTCTTTCCCTGAAACAGCACAGGGTTTTCAGCAGAAAACGATGCGGTCTTGCCGCTTTCCCCGGCATCCACCTCCTCCGCGCCCTCTGTCAGAGGCAGATACATGATATTGCAGTACGCCGTTCCGCTGATGACCACTTTTTCGCGGCTGATCTGCTTGTGATTTTCCACCAGGTTGACGTCACAGCGAAGGACGCTTCCCACCTCCGGCAGGGAATCCGACAGCAGAAGATCCTCCTCCAGCTCCAATCGTTCGTTCTTGCGGGAAATCACGTCAGTGACGGTGATGGTCTCTTTCAGCATCTGCACATCGTCCGTCTTCAGGCCTTGGAACAGTTCTAACTTCCGACTGTGATATTCCCGACCGTCCACTGCGATAGCGGCCTTCACCCGAAATTTTCGTTCGTTGATGACGCTGTAATCCAGCGACTCAATGGCGGCGGAAGCCTTGATTCCCACGGTTTCGCCCTCGCCGTTCTGTTCCGCGGTCAGAGTGCCGCTCTGCTGGAAGGGAATTCGGGACTCCATGGCGATCACGCTGCGATCCGCTCCCTTTCCCTGAGGTATGTAAAGGGTCTGCACCATCAATTCGCCGCTGATTTTACCCTCTCTTTCCGAAAATCGCAGGGCAGCATCCATGGACAATACCGAAGCCAGATCCGGCTTTACGTCGGGTACTAAAATGTCCTCTTCTACGTAAATGCGCGCCGGCTGGCAAGCCGTCATATCCACCAGCCGCAAACCGTCGGTGATGGCGTCGCCGCCCGCAGAGATCACCGTTGCTCCTTCCAGCTGCGAAGATGCAGCGGATTCCGACGCGTCCTCTTCTTCGGCTGCAAGTTCCGGCGCAGGCGTAAGGGTAGGCGCGCCCACTTCTATGGCTGTTTCCGGTGCGGTTTCCGACTGCGGTTCAGGTGCGTTCTCCGGCGCTGGCGCTGCTGCCTCCACGCTCTCCGACGCGTCCGTTGCAAGGTCGGACGCATCTTCTGTCACGGGCGCTGCCACTGCAAGGCCGGGCGCTTCTGCCTCTGCTTCCGGCGACGTCGCCGTAGGTTCAGACGCCCCGGCTTCCTGTACTGCCGACGCATCCCCTTCCGGCGCCTCCGTCACTTGCTCCAGGCCGCTCAGCAGTCGCTCGTAGATCGACGGATCGAATGTATCATCTATGTTCTCCCGAGCCGGCTGCATGGCAAACTCCGGAATCTTATCGAATTCGTATGGATTGTGTTCACTCATTTCTCATCCCCCATTTCTGCATTGTTCCGAGGCCTATCCTCTTTTCCATTGTATTCGGGGAAATGATGGGGTATGCGGTTTTCCAAAAGAAAAACCCGATTCCTGAGAATCGGGTCGTGCGTCGCTGTCCTTTGTGCATCGTTATGAAATTATGTGGCGCTATGGCATTGTATATCGCTATGAACGTGCGCATGGCTGTGAAGTTCTGCGCCGCTGCCCTGCCGCTCCGGCATCTTCAGATTAGAGTTCTGATGAAAAACGTCTCTGGATGCAGTTGCTTCATTTTGTGGTAGGCTCTTTGCGCCTTCTTGCGATTCAGATATACGCCGAACACTGTAGGGCCGCTTCCGCTCATTAAAACGGCATCCGCCAGCCTTTGCGCCTCCATGGTCTCCTTCGTCCGGCGAATCGCCGGATACAGTTCCATGGCCGGCGGTTCCAATACATTTTTCATGTTGTTCCGAACCAGCGGCCAATGATGCGTAGAAAGGCCGCGAATCACCTGTTCCACGTCGGGATGGTCCGCCTGAGCAAGCTTTAAATGTTCGTAAACCTGTTTTGTGGGTACGCTGACGGACGGTTTGGACAGGAGAATCCAGGCGCGAAGAGGTGTCACTGGCGTCAGCAGTGTTCCCGTTCCCTCTGCCAGCGCACAGAATTGTCCTTCCTGTCCCATGAGACAAAAAGGGACGTCAGAACCCAACTGTGCCGATAATTCGGCAAGTTCCTCCGGCGCAACTTCCAATTCCCACAGCCTGGCAAGCGCCCGCATAACAGCCGCTCCATCGGCGCTGCCTCCGGCCAGTCCCGCCGCCATGGGAATGTTTTTTTCCAGCGCAATTCCTATTTCATATTCGCTTTGGGGACGGTACGTCTCTTTCATCAACTTTGCCGCCCGATAGGCGATGTTGGTCTCATCCATGGGCAGATCACCCCGGGAGGTGTTCCCGCCGATGACGGTGGTTTCTCCCGGGGGAAGTTCCCGACAGGTTACCGTCACCTGATCCCAAAGGTCTACCTGCTGCATCACCATTTTCACCTGATGATAGCCGTTTGACAGCTTTTTCAACACATCTAACGACAGGTTGATCTTTGCATACGCTCGTAAAGAAATTTTACTCATTTTGTTACCATAAATTTCCGTTTTCATTGAAGTTCCACGGCTCTAACTCACCGTCCAGCTCCATGTTGGGGTGCGCCTTTACTTCCGGAACCAAAGCCTCTGATACCCAGATATGTCCCAGTTCCATCGTATTTTCGATGCGGACGATGCGGGGATTTGCCTTATCGATTTCATTGCAGATCCGAACAGCCAGCTGGATGGCGTGCTGGTCTGTGTGAGCGAACATGGGCATCTTCACCATAACCACCAAAGTGGAAGTCACGGCGTTGGGATAAGTAACATCTACGTCGGTTTTGTCCACCAATCGCTTTGTGGTCACATCCGCCACACCGATGCCGTTGGCGTTGCCATGGCTGGCATCTGTCAGATCCAAAACTACAGTTCGCTGCGCTTTCAAGGGGCCGGGACTGCCGTCGCAAGCGCTTTCCGGACTGCCAAAGGTTCCGGTAACATTGGGATCCATCCCATCTCCGGAAATATCCTTTCCGATTTTATCCACTACCAGCACGTCGGCATTCTCAATCCAGATACGACCCATTTTGCTCTTGGCCTCTTTCAGCAAAACCGGCTCCTGCTCCCAAATTTCTTCGGGTGTAAGTCCGGCGATTTTATAAGTCTGATCAAAGGCATTTTCTAAAATTCCCACTCCGGCAATGATATTCGTATGGTCGAATACTACCCGGGCGAACTGGGGAAGCAACCTGGCCATATTGATAAAGCCGGATTCATGGACTGACTCCGCGCCGTGCTGCTTGCCCATGCCGATGACGGACATTTTCAGCAAACCGCTCTCGTAAGGTCCCCGGAAGGTGGTGTGAGCTTTAATCCGGCCACAGAGGATGACCCCGTCCGCCTCGTGGGCGTACTTATCCTGAAATACAGGATTTCCTTCCACAGGATCGCCTAAATATACGGTTTCCATCGTCGCGCGAATGGGACAACCCATGGTTTCTTCCGTCACCTGATAGCTCTTTAACACATCCAGCTGGCCCTCTGCCGTGGCGCCGCCATGACTTCCCATGGCTGGAAATACAAAGGGGTTTGCTCCCTGAGCTTTTACAAAATCCACGATCGCCTTCACAATGATCGCGATATTGGCGATTCCCCGGCTGCCGCAAGTTATCGCAATGGACATACCCGGTTTGATCTTGTTTTTTATCCCGCTTTGATTCAGCTGCGCCCATACGACTGCCGGCAAATCTTCCGGTTCGATATGCGCACGGTCGAAGCTTTGGCGAACCCGAACCATGCGGGGCAGGCTCACGGTTTCGCAAAGTTGTTCCATCACGTTATTTTTGCTGCTTTCCAATGCCATAGCTGCTCACCTCGTCAAATGTTTTTTGATAAAAAAGACCGACTGTACGAAAAAAGAACCATTGCACATTGCCGGAGTTATTCTTCTTTGGGCGCTTTGAAAATAACTAATTTGCTGAACACGTAGTTTACCACAACGACGACCACCTGCATCAATAGCTTTGCCAGATTCTCGTTCCAGTCCATCAAACCGATGAAAATGAACAATCCCACTTCTTCGATTCCTAAAGACGCGACGCGGGCAGCCACAAACAGACTGATCTCCCTGCGCAGCTGCGCCAGACCCAGACCTTTGGATTGAAAGACATATACCTTATTGGTCACATAGGCAAAGGCCACGGCCAATACCCAGGAAATGAGATTGGAGATGAGATAATGCAGTTCAAACACTTCGTTGCAAAAGAAATAAGAACCCAGGCTGACCAGCGTGGTCAGCGCGCCGAAGATGATGTACAGCACCAGTTCACTTTGTTTTTTTGGTTGCGGGCCCCGTTTTTTTGTTAATTGTCGTTCCTGTTGTTCGTTTAATTGTTTCTCCTGCATGGGGTGAGGCGCTCCTTTCCCGCGCTTCGCCTGCGGCAGCGCGACAATGAATCGAAAACAATGAAAAAGAAAGAAGGAGCCGTCGTTTTATGGATGACGGCTCATCCATGTTCAACAGCTCCTTTGTGTGTTTTTTCTTCAGCGCAAGCCTACATCTCTACGACCAGAGCAGTACCCATACCGCCGCCGATGCACAGAGTTGCCAGACCGTACTTGGAATTTCTCTTCTTCATTTCGTAGATCAGAGAGATCAGGATACGGGCGCCGGAAGCTCCGATGGGATGACCCAGAGCGATCGCACCACCGTTTACGTTCAGCTTTTCTTCCGGAATCTTCAGATCTCTGCCAACAGCCAGAGACTGAGCGGCAAATGCTTCGTTTGCTTCGATAAGATCCATGTCGTCGATGGTCAGGCCAGCCTTTTCCAGCGCTTTGCGGGAGGAAGGGATGGGACCTACACCCATGATGGAGGGATCTACACCTGCGGAAGCATAGGATTTGATCTTGCACAGGTAGTCCAGACCCAGTTCGTCAGCCTTTTCCTTGGACATAACCACCAGAGCGGCGCCGGCATCATTGATACCGGAAGCGTTAGCAGCGGTTACTATACCGTCTTTCTTGAATGCGGGCTTCAGCTTGGACATCTTTTCCATGGAAGCGCCGAACTTGGGGAATTCATCGGTATCGAATACGATAGGATCGCCTTTTCTCTGAGGAATTTCTACGGGAACGATTTCTTCCTTGAACTTACCGGCCTTGATGGCAGCTTCCGCCTTCTGCTGAGACTTCAGGGAGAACTCGTCCAGCTGTTCTCTGGTCAGGCCCCACTGCTCTGCAACATTTTCAGCGGTGATACCCATGTGATAGTGGTTGAATGCGTCGGTCAGACCATCGTTTACCATAACGTCAACGATCTTTCCGTCGTTCATTCTTGCGCCCCATCTTGCGTTGGGAATGGTGTAGGGAGCCATGGACATGGATTCCGCACCGCCGCAGACGATAATATCAGCGTCGCCGGCCTTGATGATCTGTGCAGCCAGACCTACGGAACGCAGACCGGAACCGCAGACCTTATTGATGGTCATCGAGGGAACTTCCTTGGGAATTCCCGCTGCCATGGAAATCTGTCTGGCCACGTTCTGACCCAGACCGGCCTGCAGAACACAGCCCAAAACAACTTCATCGACCATTTCCGGCTTGATACCGGCTCTCTTGATCGCTTCCTTAACGGCAACAGCGCCTAAGGTAACGGTCGGAGTAGCCTTCAAGGTACCGCCAAAGCTTCCGATAGGTGTTCTGGCCGCGCTTACGATTACTACTTCTCTCATATCATTTTCCTCCTAAAAATACATATTTTCGAACGATCGAAAATGTTATTTATATATGTGAAGCTAACCTTATCATAGCACTCTCCTGTCAACTTGGCAATACCCCCGAGATGACTGAAAAATCGCCACTTTTCCGGTATTGCTACGGCGTTTTTCAGAAGCTGCCGAAACATTTTCGATTCAGTTCGATAATTTTTTAACAAAACGATAAATGCCCTTGTTTTTCCATCAATAATATTTTTTGAAAAATTTTAAATTACCCATAACTATTCTTTGTTTTTATTAAAACTGATTGAACTTTCACTTCTTCCGTTAAAAAGTTGTTTAACATGGGGGATTCCAAAATATTTTTCGTTCCGTTCCGTATTTTTTAAAAAATTTACTTGATTTTTGGAATTTCGCCCGATAATCTCGGAAATTCTTTCGCGTTTCGTTCCTTTTATCTCGTTGTCTCATCCCAACGGATTCCCCAGCCGGCCATCTGCTCTATGATTTCGTGCTTCGTCAGATCGCGATGAATGGGTGTAATGGAAATATATCCTTCCTGAAAGGCTCGAACATCGTCATCCGCAGGCAAATTCTCCTGCGTCATCTGACTGCCCAGATACAGATCGCACCACAATTCACCGTCCCGATGCCTGAGATCAACCTCTTCACTATAGCGGCATTCCCCCAGTCGGGTGAATCGAATTCCCCGAATCTCATCCACAGGCAGGTCGGGCACGTTGACGTTGAGAACCCACTGCAAGGTGTTCTCTTCCAACACCTTGCGGCAAACGCTGGGAACCAGCGTCTCAAAGGCGTCAAAGTGCGTGGCTTCGTGGTGGCAGACGGAAAAGGCCACCGAAGGAATTCCGCAGATATTTCCTTCCAGCGCTGCCGATACCGTACCCGAATACAGTACGTCGCTTCCCAGATTGGAACCCATGTTGATTCCGGAGCAGACCAGCTGAGGCCGAGCCCCCTCTTGTCCCATCATATAAATTCCGGCTTTGACACAGTCCGCCGGCGTTCCGGAGCAGGACCAGGCTCGCCTGGCATGGGGAACGTCCCATTCCTTCAGGCAAAGAGATTCCCGAACGGTAATTCCGTGTCCGGCCGCCGTTCTCTGACGATCCGGTGCGCATACGTATAAATTCGCCTGAGGAAATCCCTGATGGAGACATTTGACCAGCTGTCGGATTCCCTCCGCCGTAATTCCGTCGTCGTTGACGATCAGCAGATTCATAGCTTTCCCTTCCTTTGATTAAAAAATTCCCGCTGTGACAGCAAAATTCAGCAACAGCTTAATTCCATAGAGCAAGATGACAATACCGCAGACGATATTGATGAGGCGAAGCACCTTATCGTTCAGTTTAGAACCAAACAAATGCGTCAGGGTGGATAATCCCAGCCACCAGGTAGCGGAAGCCGCGGCAGCGCCGAAGATAAACGCGGTGGACTGCGCCGCGGGCAGCGACGCCCGGAAAGCGCCGAACAGCAAAGAGCCGTCGATCAACGCCTGGGGATTAAACCAGGTGACTACGCACGCCATGGAAATGACCTTTTTCAGCGGAATATCCACATCCGTTTTTTCCAGCGAACCCTTGGAACGCGCCAGAGAAATCCCCATGTAGATCAGCACCAGGCTTCCCACCAGCATGATGGCTAACTTCAGCAGGGAAAAGCGATCCATGATGGCGCCCACGCCGAAGAAACAGGCGAAAGCCAGGGTGATATCGAAGAACATGACGATAAACGCCGTCTGATAAACACGCTTGGTAGGCTGCGTCAATCCCGTATTGATCACGAATAAATTCTGTGCACCGATGGGAGCTACATAGGCTAAGCCAATGGAGAATCCCTGTAAAAAGTACATCATCGTTGTAATACTCCTTTCCATTTCATTGGACAACCCAGCCAATGAATTCCTTACAAATATTACAATATCGCATTTTTCACATTTCGTACCCAGCCATTTTGCCCTTTTTTAACCAACCAATACTTGCTTTTCCGCAAACTTCTTGTTACAGTATGTATAAACTACACTTCGCACCAGAAAGGATTTTTTATGAACACCGCCCCGGAGCAGAAAATCACTATCGACTGGAAACCGGATAAGTCCGACAACCGCCCCATGTATCGGCAAATCGTGGATTATATGAGCGAAATGATCGCCTCAGGCCACTGGGCAATCGGCTCCCGCCTTCCCTCCCAGCGCAGTCTGGCGCAGCAGTTTGGGGTAAATCGCAGTACCATTACTACCGCCATGGAAGAATTGTCCTCCTATGGCGTTTTGGGGGGAGACTTTGGCCGCGGAACCTACGTCACCAGCAACACCTGGTCGCTGATGATGTCCGCCGCACCGCCGGACTGGGGAACCTATATCCGTTCCGGGTCATTTAAACCCAACGTACCCACCATTCAGGCGATCAATAAATTGGAATTCGTAGAAGGCTACATACGTCTGGGTACCGGTGAGCTGGCGCCGGAGCTGTTTCCGAAAAAAGCCATGGAAGATGTCCTTGGCCGCCTTTCCTCCCAGATTCCGTCGTTAAATTATCTGGAGCCACTGGGACTTCCCCAGCTTCGGGAAGCGCTTGCCAGGCGTCTGCAGGCACAGGGAATTCCGGCCACGCCCTCCTCCATCCTGATTACTTCCGGATCGCTGCAGGCGCTGCAGCTGATCTCGCTTTGTATGTTACAACCCGGCTCCTGCGTGTACACCGAATCGCCGTCTTATTTGAAATCCCTGCAGGTCTTTCAGTCCGCCGGCATGAAGCTGCACGGTCTGCCCATGGACAATCACGGTCTGGTATACTGGAATCTTCCGCCGTCGTCATTGCAGCAGGGCCGTTCTCTGCTCTACACCATTCCCACTTTTCACAACCCCACGGGAACGCTGATGACCCAAAAACGCCGGGAGGAGCTGTTCCGCTTCTGTCAGAACAACCGTCTCCCCATCATAGAGGACGACGCTTACGGCGAACTTTGGTTTGACGAAACGCCGCCAAAACCCATGAAAACCATGGATCGCAGCGGACTGATCCTCTATCTGGGAACCATTTCTAAAACCCTGGCTCCCGGTATGCGCATCGGTTGGCTGGTGGGTCCTGAAACGGTCATCGAACGACTGGGCGACGTGAAGATGCAGATCGACTACGGCGCCAGTTCCCTGTCTCAATGGGCGCTCAAGGAATTTTTAGAAAGTGGTCTCTACGACCTTCATCTGACCCGCGTTCGTCAGCAACTGAAAAAGCGCCGCGATCTGGCGTTGAACGCCCTGAACACCCATTTCGGCGATATCGCGACCTGGAATATCCCTCAGGGGAGCTTTTATATCTGGCTGAGATTGCCTGCGCGCCTGTCCACCGACCGTCTGTTTACCAAAGCGTTGGAAAAGAATCTGCTGATCAATCCGGGCAGTATTTACGACTATGAAAAGAACACCGCTCTGCGTCTGTCCTATGCCTACGCCGCTGAGGATAAGTTGGAGCAGGGCATCGCTTCTCTGGCACAGGTGGTTCGCAGTATGCTATAGTCCGTACTGCGGCCATAGCCTGAGGTTACAACCCCAGGCATTCGCCTAAAACTTCGCCGATAGGCTGGCGGATGACCAAAGTCGCATGACTGTCGTAGGGCGTAACGGATTTGTTGATCAGCACCAGATGGTTTCCCTGGAAATACTGAATCAAACCCGCCGCCGGATACACCGCCAAAGACGTGCCGCCTACAATCAGGGCGTCCGCCGCGGCAATGGCGTTAACTGCACCGCTGATGCAGTCGTCATCCAGACATTCCTCGTACAGAACCACCTCCGGCTTTACTACGCCGCCGCACTCCCGACAATGAGGTACCTGACCCTGACAATGACCGGGGTTCATGATATAATCCAATTCATAGAATCGATGGCATTTCATGCAGCGATTCCGCAAAACGGAGCCGTGCAGCTCGTAAACCCTCTGACTTCCGGCCATCTGATGAAGGCCGTCGATGTTCTGGGTGATCACGGCTTTCAGCTTCCCCATCTTCTCCAGTTTTGCCAGCGCTAAATGCGCCTTGTTGGGTTTGACATCGGTATAGATCAGGTTGTTTTTGTAATAATCGTAAAACGTCTCCATGTGATTCATGAAAAACGTATGGGACAACATTTCCTCCGGTGACCTGCCGTAATTTTGTTGGGCATGATACAGACCGTTTTCCGAACGAAAATCCGGAACTCCCGATTCCGTGGAAACTCCCGCGCCGCCAAAAAAGACGATATTATCGCTTTCTTCTATGATCGTTTTCAATTCTTCGTACATCGTATTCCTCCCTGCCACACAATGCGCCATCGGACGTTTTCTATACTATAATATGAAACGCTGACCACTGTCAATCGCAGGCGGCAAAACCCAAGTCGCTTCCAGCGGCGAAACACCGTATGGCCGCCGGAAGCCGCAAACCGCTGTCAACCGTCGCTTTACAGTTGTTTTTCGGTCAAATGATTCCAATACTTCATGGGCATGAAGTTCTTCTGGCATCTGGAATTGCTTCGCTGGACGATGGCAATGGAATCGAAATAGCGCTTCCACATGGCGCGGTAATACTCTTCTCCCTGCGCCAGCTTCGTCGTTACGCCTTTGGACAGCGGAGCTACATACCACTTTCCATCCCCCGCAAATACGGCTTTTTGCCGCCCCACATCGTGAATGACAAACGGCTCTCTTTGGTAGCGATTTAAAAAATGCTCCACCAACAGCTCCAAGAGGTCGTTATCCGGCTGAATAGCCGCATAGAGAATCTGCGGACTTTCCTCCGGCGCGGCAGCAGCAGTTCCGCCGGATACTGCCGCTCCGGCCGATGCGATAGCTTCGTCAAACGTCTCTGCGGTTGCAGACGTCCCCGCTTGACTGCGGTCCGCTGCAATGGCGGAAAAGCGCAAAATCCCTAAATAACGATGGCGCTCGGCATAAATTCTCTTCTCCATCTCCT
>CANEEC010000011.1 GCA_947426455.1 uncultured Clostridia bacterium
GCCGCCGGAAATCAGCGTATTCATGTGGCCGCCCAAAGCGGCGTGAACGTCTTTAAACAGCTTCTTTGTAGCCCTGTCGAGAGGCAGCTTGGACAGACGGCGGGAGATGTTGATGCCCATGCGCATCTTGCCGGCTTTACCGCCCTGCTCCGCCTTTTTCCAGACCTTGCGGTGCATGGATTCGTAGATCAGAGGAACGGCGATGGTGACGGTGGCCTTGGCCTCCGCCATGTTTTTGGTGATGTATTTTAAGCCTTCACAATAGGCGATGGGGCAACCCTGATACAGGCAGGTCATCTGTAAACAGGTCTGTTCGTAGGTGTGGTGCATGGGAAGCACGGACAGCGCCACGTGACCTTCGTGTACATCGACGAACTTGGACATGGCGTAGACGTTGTAGCAGATGTTCCTGTGGGACAGCATAACGCCCTTGGCCAGACCGGTGGTACCGGAGGTAAACAGCAGGATGGCCATGGCGTCGGGGTCGATTTCGGCGTTCAGGAACGAACGGTCGCCCTGACCGATGAGATACTGACCGCGCTGTATCAGCTGGGGCATGGATTTTACGGTTTCGGAGTGTTCCTGGGCATCCATGGAAATCAGGAATTCTACGCCGGAGACCTGTTCCATAGCCTCAAACACCTTGCGCTCCACCTTGCTGGAATAGATCAGCGCGCTGGCGCCGGAGCGGATTAACAGATTGGCGATTTCGTTTACCGGCAGTTCCTTATCCAGAGGAACGGAAATGCCGGCGCCGCAGACGGCGGCCATGTGAGCAACCAGCCAGCTGTAGCGGTTATCGCCGATGACGGCGATTTTTTTGCCTTTGAGACCCAGCTCGATGAGGGCGGTACCCAGACCGTCCACGTCTTCTTTCAGCTGATGATAGGAAACGGGAAGGTAGGAACCGCCGGGGCGGTCCTTTACCAGATAGCCGGTTTTGTCGCCGTAGAGCTTTTCGCTGCTGTTCATCATTTGTTTCAAGTCGGTGATTTCTCTGAATTCATAGAGATCTCCACTGTATTTTTGCAACTTTTTATTCATTGATCGTCAGACACCCTTTCTGTTCTATTACTCTCACAAAATGAAAATATTTTTGAAGTTGTCGGAATCTTTTTCCGTCGAGACCAAAATATTTTTGGTCAACTCAAAATTGTCGATTATTGTTACGTTGGAATCATATTTATTTTAGCACCGAAAGCGGGGAAAGGCAATAGCTGCGGGGTGATGATTTCCCAAAAACTCTTTACATCTGAGTGAAAATAGTGTATCGTATTTAAGGTAGGCCTTTATGCGGTTTTTTTGATGTGCCCATAAGTCCTGCATACCTTTTCAGCTACTATTTTGACAAGGATAGATAAGGAGAGAAGAGTTTATGAGTTCAGTCCAAAAACATCTGAAGGGTATCCATGTCGATCATTGCAAGAACACTTCCGGCTGTCCGGTAACACCGATCACACTGCCGGAGAAGGTGTACATTCCAATGAGTCAGCACATTGGCGCCCCCTGTCAGCCCACGGTTGCCGTCGGTGACCACGTGAAGGTTGGCCAGATCATCGGCGACAACACTGCTCCGGTGTGCGCTCCGATCCACGCCAGTGTATCGGGCGAAGTAACGGCCATCGAACAGAAGATGACCGCACAGGGTCGCGTTGATACCGTGATCGTTATCACTGCCGACGGAAAGCAGGAAGCTGCGGAAACCGTAGTTCCTCCCACCGTCACCAATAAAGAAGAGTTTCTGAGCGCTGTCAGAGCGTCCGGCGCAGTCGGCTTGGGCGGTGCGGGTTTCCCCACACACATCAAGTTCAATCCGAAAAATCCGGAGGAAGTGGATACGCTGATCGTCAACGGCGCCGAGTGCGAACCCTATATCACCGTCGACCATCAGACCATGGTTGCCCACGCCCAGGACATCGCAGACGGCATGAAGCACATCATGCACTTCCTGAACCTGAAGAAGGGTATCATCGGCATCGAAACCAACAAGCCGGACGCCATCGCCAAGTTCAAGGAACTGTTTGCGGATTCTCCGGAGCTTGAGGTCAATGAGCTTCAACAGCAATACCCTCAGGGCGCGGAACGCGTTTTATGCTACGAATCCACAGGCCGTCATCTGATCGCAGGCAAGCTGCCCGCCGATGTAGGCGTAATCATTTCCAACGTTTCTACCGTTTTGAAGATCGAGCAGTTCTTAAAGACGGGTATGCCCCTGGTAACCAAGAGCATTACCGTGGACGGCAACGTCATCAAGAATCCTCAGAATGTAGAAGCGCCCATCGGTACGCCGCTGACCGACATCATCGAATTCTGCGGCGGCTATACCGGCGAACCGAAGAAAATCATCTTAGGCGGTCCCATGATGGGCAGAGCGATTCCCAACGACGATGTCTGCGTCGTCAAAGGAACCAGCGCTATTCTGGCATTCGACGAAGCCTTCGCCCAGATCAATCCCGAAACCGCCTGCATTAACTGCGGCCGCTGCGTAAAGGCATGTCCCATGAACCTGGTGCCGACCGCTATCTATAAAGCTTATATCAACAAGGACCTGGATGCGCTGAACAAGTACCATGCAATGACCTGCATGAGCTGCGGATGCTGCACGTATGTATGCCCCGCGAGAAAGCAGCTGAGCTTCATCAACGGCAACTTAGTCAAGGGCTTTGTTAACTCGCAAGGAGGAAAGAAATAATGAACAAGCAGAATTTAATTGTTTCTTCCGCACCGCACGTAGTGTCCCCGGTCAACACTTCCCGCATCATGCTGGATGTGATTATCGCACTGGTACCTGCCATGGCTATGGCGGCATACGTATTCGGTATCAGAGCTTTGCTTCTGACCGCTGTATGTGTGGTTGCCTGCGTATTCTTCGAATATGCAACAGAAAGAATTTTAAAGCGTCCCGTAACCATCACCGACTTATCCGCGGTGGTTACCGGCGTTATCTTATCCCTGAACCTGCCGGCGACACTGCCTCTTTGGATGGCGGTGATCGGCTGCTTCGTCGCCATCGTGCTGGTAAAGCAGCTGTTCGGCGGTCTGGGTCAGAACTTCGCAAACCCCGCCATCACCGCGCGTATTGCACTGTTCATCGGCTTTGCAACGGCCATGACTACCTGGCCGCTTCCCGCAGCGCAGCAGACGGCTGACGCTGTGACCGGCGCCACTCCGCTGGCGCTGTTTGCCAAAGGGTTGGAGGTCCCCTCCAATGCGGAGATGTTCTTCGGCACCATCGGCGGTTCCATGGGTGAAGTCAGCGCTCTGGCGCTGCTGATCGGCGGCGTATATCTGGTATTCAAGAAGGTCATCGAGCCGACGATTCCCGTATGCTTTATCGCTACGGTGGCGGTGATGGCTATTCTCACCGGAAACGATCCCATCTTCCACGTATGTGCCGGCGGCGTTATGCTGGGTTCCATTTTCATGGCTACCGACTATGTAACCTCTCCCATCACCAGAAAAGGAAAGGTGATTTTCGGAATCGGCTGCGGTCTTCTGACCATGATCATTCGTCTGTACGCTTCCTATCCGGAGGGCGTATCCTTTGCGATTTTGCTCATGAACATTATGACCCCCCATATCGATAGCCTGACCGTTCCTGCGCTGAACGGCGTTCCCAAGGAAAAGAAGGCGAAAGGCGGTGACAAGTAATGGATAAGAACATGATGAAACCGACGATCGTACTGACCATCATCTGTCTGGTTGCTGCCGCGGCTTTGGCGGGTACTTATCAGTTTACCAAGCCCATGATCGACGAGATCAACGAGCGCATGGCAGCGGAAGCCCGTATGACGGTTCTCTCCACAGCCGACGGATTTGAAGAGATGGACGTGGAGATGGAAGACGGCGTCATCGAGGTTTACAAAGCCACCAACGGCGCCGGCGTGGTCATCACCTCCGGCTTTAAAGGATTCGGCGGCCTGGTAACCGTCATGACCGGTTTCGATGCCAACGGAACTGTCACCGGCGTAACCGTAACCGATGCTTCCGATGAAACTCCCGGTCTGGGTTCCAAGGCGACGCTGCCTTCCTACACGGATCAGTTTACCGGTGCAACCGCGATTCAGTTCAACGACGCTTCCGGCGACGGCACCAGAATCGACGGCGTAACCGGCGCAACCTATACCTCTACCGCTGTGTTCAATGCAGTTAACGCTGCGATCGCACAGTTTGCCGCATTGGGAGGTGAATTCTAATGGAAAAGAAACAGAATAAGTTAGGAATTATTCTGAACGGTATTATCAAAGAAAACCCCACTTTCATTCTGGTGTTGGGTACTTGTCCCACCATCGCCGTTACTACACAGGCGTTCAATGGACTGGGCATGGGGCTTTGCGTCACTTTGGTATTGACCTGTTCTAACATCTTTATCTCGCTGCTGAAGAAAGTGATTCCCGATACGGTGCGCATCCCGTGCTATATCGTAGTGATCGCTACCTTCGTAACCATCGTACAGTTCCTGCTGCAGGCGTTCCTGCCGGATCTGAATAAGTCTTTGGGCGTATTCATTCCGCTGATCGTAGTAAACTGCATCATTCTGGGACGTGCGGAAATGTTTGCGAATAAGAATACCGTAGTCGATTCCGCACTGGACGGCATCGGCATGGGTCTGGGCGCCACCATCGCCATGACGCTGGTAGGCACCATCCGTGAGATCATCGGCAACGGTACTTGGATGGGACTGACGCTGACGGCAAACATGATTACTCCCATGAGCGTTCTGATTCTGGCTCCCGGCGGATTCTTCGTCTACGGCCTGATGATCGCTGTGATGAACAAGCTGACCAAGGGCGGCGTCAAGAGAAAGAGCTTCGACTGTGAAGGCTGCCCCACGGCTTCCGCTTGCCAGAACAAGGAAGGAGGCTGTAACTAATGTCTGATATGCTGAAAGTAATTCTCGCAGCGGTTTTAGTAAACAACTGCGTTCTGGTACAGTTCTTAGGTATCTGTCCTTTCTTGGGCGTTTCCAAGAAAATGGATTCTGCCGTAGGTATGTCGTTAGCCGTAACCTTCGTTATGGCGCTGGCCACTGCGGCAACCTGGCCCATCCAGACATTCCTGCTGGATCCCAACGGCCTTGGCTATCTGCAGACCATCGTGTTCATTTTGGTTATCGCGGCTCTGGTACAGCTGGTAGAAATCATTCTGAAGAAATATATGCCGGCTCTCCACAAGTCCCTGGGCGTTTACCTGCCCCTGATTACCACGAACTGCGCCGTTTTAGGCGTCTGCATCAACAACATCAGCGACGGTTACGGCTTTGTAACCGCGATGCTGAATTCTATCGGTACTGGTCTGGGATTCCTGCTGGCCATGGTGATTTTCTCCGGCGTTCGTCAGAGAATTGAACACAATGACATTCCGGAATCCTTCAAGGGTGTCCCCATTACGCTGATCGCTGCGTCCGTTCTGGCGCTGGCCTTCATGGGCTTCTCCGGCGTAATCGACGGCATCTTTGGTGCATAAGGAGGTGCGGTTATGGGTATTGTAACTCCTATCATTTTAGTATCTATCGTGGGCGTCGTCGCCGGCGTCGGTCTGACCTTAGCTGCTAAGTTCATGGCTGTTCCGGTGGACGAAACGGCCGTTAAAATCAGAGAATGTCTGCCCGGCGCAAATTGCGGCGGCTGCGGATTTGCCGGCTGCGACGATTACGCTGCGGCTTTGGCAGCCGACCCCACCATCGCTCCCAACATGTGCGCTCCCGGCGGCGCTGCTGCGGCGGCGGGAATTGCGGCTGTATTGGGCGTGGAGGCCGGATCCTCCGAGCCGATGGTGGCTCGCGTACACTGCACCGGAGCCAATGGCGTAGCCAAGGAATCCATGGAGTATCAGGGATTTTCCACCTGCGCAGCGGCTAAGGGGTTCTTCGGAGGTCCCGGGCAGTGCAAGAATGCCTGCATCGGTTTCGGCGATTGCGTTGCCGCTTGTAAGTACGATGCGATTCAGGTAGTAAACGGTGTTGCCTGGGTGGATATGGAACAGTGCGTCGCCTGCGGCGCCTGCACCAAGGCTTGTCCGAATTCTCTGATCCGTCTGGTTCCGAAGAAGTCTCGCGTCTGGGTTGGATGCTCTTCCACCGATCCGGGTAAGATTACCCGTCAGGTGTGCGATGCCGGTTGTATCGCCTGCAAGCTGTGCGAAAAGGCTTGTAAGTTTGAAGCTATCAAGGTGGAGAACAACCACGCGGTTATCGATCCCGACAAGTGTAAGAACTGCGGACTGTGCGCCAAGGCTTGCCCGCGTCACATCATCCACATGATTCCCAGAAAGCCTGTAGCTCCTAAGGCTGCGGCTGCTGCTCCCGCCAAGGAAGAAGCGCCGGCCAAGGAGGCTGCCCCGGTGAAAGAAACTGCACCTGTGAAGGAAGAAGCTCCTGTTAAGGAAGCTGCACCGGAAAAGGCAGAAGCGCCGGCACAGGAAGTTCCTGCCAAGGAAGAAGCTCCTGCCAAGGACGAATAATCTCTGAATCTATCAAACATCAAATGAAATAAATGGAGAGCCGGTTTTGGCTCTCTTTTATTTTTCGGCGGCCTATGGGCGGCCGGCCGCGCAACAGGGACTGATGACAGTTGGCCGCACGATAGGAGTTGCGGATGACATTTTGTCAGACAAGCATCTGCGGCGTGTAAGATTTGCTGTAAAAAGGCAAAGGCAGCTTGTCAAACGGACGGAAAACGAGTATTCTACAGATAGAACGATAGAAAGGGGATTCCTATGAGCGAAAAAGAACGGTCTTATATGTTGGCAATTCCGGTGAATCCGGAGGAAATGGGAAGCGGCGCTTTGCACGTATCGCGCCTTGCCGCGGCCAAGGAATTTCAAATCGGAAAGCCGGAGGAAGCGGACGGAGGCTTGGAGCTGACGGTGAGCTACGGGGGAGAGGACTACCGTTTGCGCTTACAGCCCATGGAATTTGAAGTGCCGGAGTTATATCGGATTCAGCATTTCTTTCCGGATGTGGATATCGAAGCGATTCAGAAGGCGCGGGCGGGTCTGGGCGTCGTCATGGAATTCGGCGACGATGCGCTGACTTCTTATCATCTGCAGCTGAAGATCATTCACGCCATCTTCCCGCAGAAGCTGGCGGTGTTCGATGACAGCTCGGAGAAAATATTGTCCGGGAAATGGGTGGAACTGGCGGCGGAATCTTCGGTTGCCCCCGCGCCTCGCTATTTGTATACCGTGCAGGCGGTGTCCGGCGAAAACGGCGAAGTATGGCTGCACAGTCACGGCCTGAATCGCTGTGGACTGCCGGAATTGGAGATCCTGGGTTCGGATCAGGAATATTATCAGAGTCACTATTCCATTTTGGAAACCATGGCCAATCGTATGATGGAGCTTTCGGAACCGCTTGCGGAGGGCGAACCGCTGTATTTGGCCAGGTTGTCGCAGGACGTTCATCTGGTAACCACCTATGTGGACTGGAAACGGGCGATGGGTCTTTTTGATGCGGACATTTTGGGCGGTGAAGGAGATCGAGGCGAGGGTCATCGGGAGCATACGGCGGTTCTCTTTGCCTATCCCACTCAAGAGGACTTTGAAAACGGCAAACTGACTTCGGTGCGCATCTACGATGAACTCTTGAAGGAAAATCCCATCTATCTGCTGACCACGTCGGAAACCCTGAGGATGAAGGCGCTTGCCATCGAACGATTGGATTACATGAAACGGGCGGCGGAAAATCCCGAAAATCACATTTTAATCAAGCTGGGATTGGAAATGGATGCATCCTACGGGGCGGCGGATCATGAGCAAGAACATATCTGGTTTGAGCTGATGCAGGTTTTGCCGGAGCAGGGGGAAAATGGCGAGGCGTTTTTAGCCAAGCTGACCCAGGAACCCTATTATATCAGTGGCCTTCACGCAGGCGATATGGGGGAATACCGGTGGGATCAGATCACGGATTGGTTGATTTACACGCCCCAGCGCCGGCTGACGCCTGACGATGTGTACTTGTTGGAGTTGGAATAAAAAGGAGACGCACATGAAAAATGTAGAGACAGTATATCGGAGGATGATCGATTATTATGCGGGAGATCCCCATCAGATTCAGCACTTTGTGAAGGTTCACAGCTATTGCCGGCTGATCGGCCTCGAGGAGGAACTGGATCAGGAAACGCAGATTACTCTGGAAATGGCAGCTTTGGTACACGATGTGGGCATCAAGGCCGGAATGGAGCGGTACGGCCGCGGTAACGGCAAGGTGCAGGAGGAATTGGGGCCTGCCATCGCTGAGAAGATGTTGGGCGAGTTGGGTGTAGATGCGCAGAGAGTGGAACGGATTTCCTATCTGGTGGGTCATCATCACACCTATACCGGCGTGGAGGGGTTGGATTACCGAATTCTTTTGGAAGCGGACTTTTTGGTGAACCTCCACGAGGAAAAAGAACCGAAAGAGCAGATCGTAAAAGCATACGAAGAAATTTTCCGCACGGAGACGGGAAAGAGCATCTGCAAGACCATGTTTGCTATTTAAGAATAAAAAATTGCGGCAAAGAAAAAGAACAATACTTTTCAACGGGTATTGTTCTTTTAGATGAATTTCGATTGTGCCTCGAGTTTCACTCAAGGTGCTCACCTCCTTTATGCCGTGCCGTTGTCTATATTATATTTTTCATTTCCATAAAGTCAACCATAATATTCCATTTATTATAATTTTATTCAAAAGCAGCTTGCAAAAAAATCGGTCACAGCATGATATGAACAGTGAATTAGCTGAGTGGATGGGTAAGTAGCCTTATATTAGGGGAATTAACATACTGATATAAAAAAATGGTTGAATTATACGTATTTAAGGCGTACAATATAGGCGAAGGGAGGGTAGGGAATGAAAACAAAAGACCTGATTGAACTTTTAGAAAGAAATGGCTGGAAGTTCAAAAGGCACGGAGCGAATCACGATATATATGTAAAGGGTCACGAACGCGAAAGTATTGTAAGACATAGAGAAACAGATGAAGATTTAGCAAAAGCAATCATCAGGCGGCGAGGACTGAAATAAGCTTTGCCTTGATTGTTCATAATATAATTGATGTAAGGAAGAGCGGAGGTAATGAGGATGAAGCAAGCGTATCCCGTCGTTATGACGCCGGGGAAAAAATTTATTGTGGTGTACGTGCCGGATTTTAATATCAACACACAGGGAACGGATTTTGCAGATGCGATTGCGATGGCGCGGGACGCCATTGGAATTATGGGAATTGATATGGAGGACGAAAATGAGGTGTTGCCAAATCCGTCAGATATTTCCGAAGTAAAAGCGAAGAACAAAGATGCCGTTGTATCGTTGGTTGACGTTGACTTTTCGGAATATCGAAGAAAAAACGATATGCGAACAGTAAAGAAGAACTGCACGATTCCTTCCTGGCTTAATTTTGAGGCCGAAAAAGCGGGAGTGAATTTTTCAGCGGTACTGCAAGCGGCGCTGAAAAGCGAACTGCACTTAACAGGACGTTAAAGACAAAGGGTAACGTTAAGACAAAGCGCGTTGCAAACCACACACAGAGAAAAACAGCGCAAAAGCGGTTAGGCTTCTGCGCTGTTTTGTTGTCTTTATCGGTGACGTCTTATTCCTTTTCGAAAACGTCTTTTCCCATGCCGCAAACAGGGCATTCCCAACTTTCGGGAACCTTATCCCAGGGAGTGCCGGGGGCGACGCCGTTATCGGGATCGCCTACCGCGGGATCGTAAACATAGCCACAGGGGCAGATATACTTATCCATAGTGTCCTCCTACATTAACCGAAATATCTCTTCAGCAGACCGGCAAAGGCTTTGCCGTGACGGGCCTCGTCGCGAGCCATTTCGTGAACGGTGTCGTGGATCGCGTCCAGATTTGCGGCCTTGGCTCTCTTAGCCAGGTCGAACTTGCCTGCGGTAGCGCCGTTTTCAGCGGCAACTCTCATTTCCAGATTCTTCTTAGTGGAATCGGTTACAACTTCGCCCAACAGTTCTGCAAATTTGGCGGCGTGTTCTGCTTCTTCAAAAGCAGCCTTTTCCCAGTACAGACCGATTTCGGGATAGCCTTCTCTGTGAGCGACTCTTGCCATAGCCAGATACATACCGACTTCGGAGCATTCGCCTTCAAAGTTGGCTCTCAAATCCTTGATGATGTCTTCGCTGACGCCCTGAGCCACGCCTACAACGTGTTCTGCTGCCCAGGTCATTTCGCTGTCTTCCTGCTTTACAAACTTTTCTGCGGGAACTTTGCACTGGGGGCACTGTGCCGGAGCGCTGTCACCTTCATGTACATAACCGCATACGCTGCATACCCATTTAGCCATAATTTTCATCCTCCATTTCATATTCTGTCTTTTGTGTAGCTTTACAATTTCCTGTGAAAAATATATACCACAGGTTTTGTGGATTAAACAGAAAAAATCACTTTGCTTTATATTTTTTCAAACAAACGGTCATGACGGCAACCGCACGGTTCTCGCGCGGCTTCGTCGGAGGGACTGCTATGGAGGTAGGTTCGCCATCCCTACTGTTACAAAAAGCGCCGCATCTATCGGCGGCGTTCATTGAAGAAAAGCTGTCTTTACGGCAGATGAAAAATGAGATATAATAAATCATTATGGGGTTTTATGTAAGAATGAGAGGGGTTACATGGGAAAGAAAAGTCGAAATCCATTGAAATATAAAGCCGCAGCGTTGATAGCCGCCCTGGCGGTTGCCGGCAGCTGTCTCACCGGTTGCGCCACATGGGATAACTTTGTGGCGGGATTGAAGGGAGAAAAGGTACTGGAACAGGAAGCGGCGGAGGTGGTGCGCATCGGCGTGTTTGAACCCATGACGGGGACGGATAAAAAGGGCGCGGCTGCGGAAATCCGCGGCATCGAGCTGGCGCACGATCTGTATCCCGAAGTATTGGGAAAGCCAGTGGAACTGGTCTATGGCGACAACCAGTCAGATATGAACAAGGCGGAGGCCGTGGCTCAAGAACTGGTGAATTCCAAGGTGTCCGTGGTTTTAGGAAGCTACACCAACACCTTGAGCCTGCTGGGCAGCAACGTCTTTGGCGAAGCGAAGATTCCCGCCGTCGGCATCACCTGTACCAATCCCATTTTGACCAAGAGCAACCCCTACTATGCCAGGGTTTGCTTCATCGATGCGTCACAGGGAAATGCGGCGGCCAAATACGCCTTTGAATTTCTGAAGCAGAACAAGGCCATCGTCCTGCTGGAAAAGGATAATGACTACGCCATGGCCATGGCCACCCAATTTACGCAGGAGCTGATGTCTTTAGTGGAGAATTCCTACGGCGGCCAGGTGGAAATCACACCTACCAGCGTGGTCTACACCGCAGAATACGAAAAGGGAACCACGGATTTTACGGAGCAGAAAGAGGCGATTCAGAAGGCTACCACCGATATGAAGGTAGTATTTCTGCCCGCCGATGCGCAGACCGCTATTGCGGCCATGGAATCCCTGGCCGATCTGGATCTGATCTTCGTGGGGACGAACCAGTGGGAGACGGAGGAGTTTCTCGGAAGCGACAGCAAGGTTGTGAAGGACGCGCGGTTTACTACGGTCTATGACTCCCATTCCGATCTCACCGGCATGAATACCGTATTTTTAGAAGCATATCGGGAAAAATATGGAGAGGACGCAGTTCCCAGCAATGAAGAAGCGCTGGGTTTTGACGCCTATCGGTTGGCGCTGGAAGCCATCGCTCAGGCCGGCGATGCGCAGAACGGTGATCTGATCATGGAAAAGATGACGTCCATCGAATCCTTTGAAGGGGTGACAGGAACCATCACCCTGAACGCTCACGGCGATCCCATCAAGCCGGTGATCATCGTGCGCGCCAAGGAGGGACAAATGGAACCGGAATATACGGCGGCGCCCGTCTGGGACGAGTGACGTCGTGTAGATAGATGTATATCAAAAATAGAATGATAAAAATGGAGGAATGACAAATGAAAGAAAAGATCAAGGCTGCACTGGAACAAATCAGACCGTACCTGCAACAGGATGGAGGCGATGTTGAATTTGTGGATTACACCGAGGATAAGATCGTTCTGGTAAAGCTTCTGGGACACTGTGCAGGCTGTCCTCACAGACAGGCTACCATTAACGGCGGCATTGCGCGCATTTTGCAGGAGCAATATCCGGAAATTGCCGGCGTGGAAGCGGTACAATAAGGAGACAAATCATGGGGCAGAGAGGAAGAGAAACCAATAGGCGCAGCAATCAGAAGAGCTGGCTTTGGCTCGTCCTTTTTCTGATGGTACTGGCAGCGGGCGCTTTGGCGTTCCCGCTGTTTGTGCATCCGGATAAGGGCGACGTGGCCGGGGGAAATCCCGCTAAGCCGCAGGCGCTGCCGCCGATTCAGCTGTCCGTCACCTGCGTAGGGGACGTCATGGCGCACAGCACACAATTGACGGCGCAGTACGACAGCGACACCGACTCGTATGATTTCAACAATAATTACATATATGTAAAGGACTACATTTCCCAGGCGGATCTGGCGCTGTGCAATGTGGAAACCACCTTCGCCGGCGGCGCTCCTACAGGCTATCCGCTGTTCAACTCGCCGGATTCCATGGCGTCTGCATTGCGGCAGGCGGGATTCGACGTCGCTCTCACGTCCAACAATCACATGCTGGATCGAGGCTTTGACGGCATGCAGCGAACCCTGGACGTTCTTCGGGAGGCCGGACTTGCTACGGTGGGTTCCCGCAAAGAGGGAGAACCCCGTTACGCCATCACTGAAGTGAAGGGCCTGAAGGTGGGCGTGGTTGCCTACACCTATGAAACCAGCGGCGTTAACGGCCAGAGAAGCATCAACGGTTCGGTCATGTCCGACGATTCCAAGGCCCTGATCAACAGCTTCGCTTACGGGCGCCTTGCGGAAGACCTGACGCATTTGAAGCAGGACATCGACGATGCGAAGGCGCAGGGGGCACAGATCGTCATCGCTTACCTGCACTGGGGCGAAGAATATCAGAGAACCCCCAACGAGTGGCAGCAATCCATCGCCGCCGAGGTGGCCGGATACGGCGCGGATATCATTTTCGCCTCCCATACCCACGTACTGCAGCCGGTGGAATACCTGTATGTGGCCGGGGACGGTACGGTGAGCCATGAGGCGCCGGCAGCGGAGGTTTCGGGAGACGCTGCGGCAGGGCAGGACGCGTCGGACGGTGTTTCAGCGGGTGAGGATTCTCAGAGTGAAGCCGCAGTCAAGGTGCGCAAGGTGCCGGTGTTCTACTCCATGGGGAATTTCATCTCCAACCAGCGGGCGGAAACGCTGAACAACCGCTACACGGAGCAGGGAATGCTGGCCAATGTAAATCTGACCTGGGACCAGGACACGCAGGGGATTTCGGAAATCTCCATGGATGTGCTTCCCACCTGGGTGGATCGTTATCAGTCGGGAGGAAAACAAAACTACTATATCATTCCGCTGGACAACGCCTTAAACGGCAATGAAACTCTGGCGCAGTCGGGGCATTTGAATCGGGCAAAACAGGCGCTTGAGGATGTGAGAGCGTTGGTCGGAGACGAATTTTTGAGTCCCAGCTGCCCGCCGGCGCAGTGATGCGGGAAGATGTTATGATGCCTCCAGGTAGCAGCGCGATGCTACAGGGGTAATGAATGAGAAAGGAAATGCCATGTGTGAGAAAAAATATGTGGAGTTGATTGAAGAGCATAAAGAAGAGATGTTCCGGGATTTGCAGACGCTGGTGCGCATTCGGAGCGTAGACGAATTGGGAATTCAGGGCGAGCCCCTTCCCTTCGGCGAGGGAGTGCAGCAGGTGTTTGCTGAAATGCTGGCCATAGGACAGCGAGAAGGCTTTGAAACCTTTAATGCAGACAATTATGGCGGTCACATCCAGTGGAAAGCTGATGCTGAGGATGGTAAAGAACCGGAGATCATGGCGGTTTTGGGACATTTGGACGTGGTTCCCGAAGGCAGCGGCTGGGAGTTTGAACCCTACAGCGCGGAGATCAGAGACGGACGGATGTACGGCCGGGGAACCTCCGACAATAAGGGGCCGCTGATCGCGGCGCTGTACGCCATGAAGGCAATCAAAGAAGCAGGCTATGTGCCTCGCAAGACCATACGCATGATTTTAGGTCTGGATGAAGAGACCCATTGGCACGGTATGGAGAAGTATTTGGAAATCGCTGGCGTACCGGATTTCGGTTTCACACCCGACGGCGAATTCCCGTTGATTCACGGAGAAAAGGGCGTTTTGGTGTTCGATATCGCGGCCAAGTTCGCCAAGGCGGTGGGCGCGGACAAGGGAATCGAGCTGCGCAGCGTGCAGGGCGGTACGGCGGCCAACTCTGTGCCGGATTTCGCCAAGGCATTGATATTCTGTGAGGATGGCTACGAAGACATTCGGAAAAAGGCCGAGGAATTCGGCAGAGAAAAGGACCGGAAGATTGCCTGCAAGGGTCGGGGAAAGAGCCTGGAAATTTCCGTTACCGGCGTTTCCGCTCACGGAGCGACTCCCTGGAAAGGCGTCAACGCCATCGCCGTTTTGATGGAATTTCTCGGACGGCTGAACTTTGTCAACGACGGCGTGGGCGATTTCATCGCTTTCTACAACCAGTACATCGGCTACGAAACCAATGGCGCAGCCATGGGCTGCGGCTTTGCTGATGAAATGTCCGGCGATCTGGTCTGGAACACCGGCGTCATCGATATGACCGAGGAAGCGGCGCGGCTGACCGTGAATATTCGCTATCCCATCAGTTTCAGCGACGAAAAGATCTATGGGGCAATGATGCCGCTGATCAACCGTTACGGCTACGGCATCGTGAAGAAGAGCCACAATCCGCCCATCTACATGCCCATCGACCATCCGGTGGTCACGTCTCTCATGAAAGCGTATCAGGAATTTACCGGCGACCTCCAGTCGAAGCCTGCGGTCATCGGCGGCGCATCTTACGCCAGAGCCATTCCCAACGCGGTATGCTTCGGCATGCTGTTCCCCGGCGAGGTGGACATCATGCACCAGAAGAATGAAAGCATCGACCTGGAAAATATGGTAAAGGCTTCGAAAATCTTTGCAGAGGCCATCGTGCGCTTAAGCGACGCCTACATCCCAGAGGAACAGGGCGAATAGGGCGCGGTGAATGCCGCGAATGTAAAAGAGAGCAGCTCAACGAGTGTCGAGACTGCCCTCTTTTTTTGAGTATTTTTGGCTATCCAAAAACTTTGGGGGGATGAAAGCGCCCCGCATCAATTTTCTGACGACACAGTACCGGTTTCATCCCCAAGGTAGGTCAGCACATTCTCATCTGTCAGGAGCATATAGGGGTCGTCACCTATGCCGATTCCGTTGAACGGTATATAGTGCGTTTCAGCAGCAACCTGTGCATAGGTATTTCCTTCAAAAATATGAGAATATGTTTCGCTGTACTCGCCGATATGTACAAGGGCGCCTGTCGCAACAGCAAAGATATTATTTCGAACAATCAGGTTTTCCTGTGCGCAGGGACCTCCCTGCAGAACCATGGCATTACAATATTCATTTTCCCAGTCCGTACTGAAAAAATTATTGATACCACTGTCCAGTACAATATTATCTTCAATTAAGATATCTTTGAAAATATGGTTTTCGTTGACTTCCATATCCCAGTTACTGATCAGGATCCCCTGCGTCGTTCTCTCGATCAGATTTCCGGAAACGATATTATTGCTCATTGTTGCGCAGCCGTCAAAGGTCTCTAACGCAATCCCTTCCTGAAAGGAATCATGCACATAGTTATTCCGGATCGTATAATGACTTCCGGCAAAAGTCATAGCGCCGCTATTTCTGCCAAACAGGCCTGCATTTAACTGAATGCGTGTATCTCCTTCTTCCGCTCCTGTCGCATAAGAGAATACATGGCCGCCCATCCAGCCGACCTCGCAGTTTTGTACGACGCCATTGCAGGCTTCCTTAATTCCGTCAAATCCACTGCAGAATGTCATACTGGAGTATTTGATGCAAAGGTTATCGTATGTTTGGTAATCAGACATCCCATCGCAGAAAGCAAATGGTTCAATGAATTCAATCTCGGAATAGAGCTCGCCCGGATTTCCTGCGTCACAGCGGAAATACAGCGGTCCTTTCGAAAATACTTCTTCTCCTTTTTCCTCATCCCAACCGCGAAAAATACGATCCCCCAGGTTTTCTGTATTCACGTCAGGATATTGGAGCGCAGGAAAACACCATCCGTCGGACAAGAATTTTGTTACATCATAATCTTCTCCGGTCAACTGCTGATGAGCATCATCCATCTGGAGATATTTATCGCCGTTCCAATAAGCGACATCCCGATATACGACTTCTTTTTCATTCAATACAATCGTAGCGACCTCCGTTATGTCACGATAAAATTTCCAAATCTTTTTGCCGCTTTCATCAGAGTAGTACAATTCCCATTTTTCTGAACCCGTCCCATTTTCTTCACTGCCATAGAATGCCGGCTTTGCGCCTTCCCCATAAGCGGATAGTGTGATTCCCTGAGTCTCAAGGATACTCCGGGGCAATTCCACCGCACGCCACTTACTGCCGCGTTCAAAGAAAACAGCATCGCCATATTGTAATTCCATTTCGCGAAAAGGCTCTAACGTTGCGAAAGCATTTTCAGGACTGCGGCCATCGTTTTTATCGCTGCCGTTATTGGAAACATAATAAGCAGTGCCGGAATAGCTTTCCCCCATTACGTATTTGTCCGCTTTTACAATTGTGGAAGGACTATCCAAAATCGACTGTTTTCGTTCTTCCGCTGTATTGCGAATCGCTGTCATTGTTTTATCAGAAACGCCGTCGGAGGCTTTCGCACAACCTGATAATAAGCACAACATCATAACAAAACATAGGAAAACACTGATCCATCGTTTCAAATTCATTCGATTCCTCCCTCTCTTACGCGATATCACGTCAATGAAATATGGATTTGTCTTTGATTTTATCACGATTTATTTTCCGAAGCAATGGAATGCATGTGGTTCAACCTCGCAGCCAGACCAGCCACAGCGCCGGAACGCAGAGAACCAGCGCGCAGAGCTTCAACACATACCGGGCGGATTCGTGGGAAAAGACGTCTCTATTCAGTCGATGGTAGCGAATTCCCAGGTACAGCAACGCCACCACCAGAAGCGGCGCCAACCGCGCCAACCATCCCCAGAAAAAGGTGTCGTACAGTTTTGGAGTCGTGCGGCAGCACATCTGCCCTATATTGCCTAAGAAGATCAGACCGACGTATTCCCTTCGAGCCGCAAATACGTTAATCCGTTTTAAATGATTGATGCCCTCTTTCCAAAGTTCCATAGGATGTTCTCCTTTACGATTCGATAAAGCCGTTTTGTCGGGCCACTTCCCGAAACCATTCAAAGGCTTCTGAAAGCTGCGGATCTGATGCAAGTGCTGAAACAGCGATGATTTCTGCCGCGATAAAGAATAGCAGAAGAACCCGACGGGCATTGCGGTTTTGAAGGATTTCTCTGTTCACAGAGTTATTTCGGATACAAATATACAAAAGCAGTGGGGTCAGCCACGGATCGCCAAGCAAGAGCATGTAAGCCCGTCCTTCGCCGCCCAGTTCTGCCATTCCATGGCTGGCGGAGCGCCAGAAAATGCCTATCGCTATCATGAGGATATACTCCGTGCGAATCCAGTCGATATCTTTTAAGCTGCGCAGTCCGTCTTTTAACCACTTCATATGTTCGCCCGACCTTTCTTTACGAATTGATTAGAAATGAAAGTTTTCGTTTTTATAAACCCAGAAACCAGATCAATCCCAACGCTGGCAGAGCCAGAAGAAACGCGTATACCTTTAGAGCAAACCGGGCGGAGGCGTGGGAAAAGACCTCCTGATTTGCGTGGTAATAACGAATTCCCAGATATAATAAAATCACCGTAGCCAAAGGGGTCAGACGGGACGCCCGCTCCAGCCATACGGCATCTTCCGATTCCGGAAACCAGCGATAGACTAATTGTAAAAGGTTGGCAATGATGACGAGAACCGCATATCTTGTTTTTCCTGATTGCCAATCGATTTGTTTCAGATATTCTCTGCCTTCTGTTAGTTTTTTCATTCGCACATCCAATTTTGATATTCATTGTTATGTTCTTAATCTAATGACAGTATAACCCGATCTTGCACAAATGTGCAAGATCGGGTAGCGAAAAACTATCTGTAAACCCACATTTTATACCGAGTATCCGTACCGAGATATCCTGTATAATCGCCATTACCGTAGCAGCGAATTACTAATTTATTGGCTGCTGTATCGGTTGTAATCATTTGGCCATTTTTGTGCTGATATGTTTTGATTTCTACGGACATTGCCTTTGAATAACTGAAGTCACTGTTCATTATATCAGAAAATTCGAGGAGAACCTTGTACCAATCATCAGCGCCAAATTCAGGATCCCCAACAGTGTAGGCAAAAAGCAATGCAATGCCCTTCAAAGTCATTTGACCGAAACTTTTATCAAATTCTATACTTTTCTTTTCCGTTCCGATCAGTTTAGTGTAGTCACTGGCTTTCGTTCCAGCAGGAGGCGAATTTACGATCGCGGTATATGTGGAATTTGTAGAATTGGGAGAAGCTACGCTGTCTGTCGAGCCACTAGAACTAATTTTTACTAGTGATCCATTTAGATAGACATCTCCTCCATCTTCTATAATGATAATATCGTGAATGTCATCATCTTTGATATCATAAATTATTTTATCTTTTCCCTTGATCTTAGCAACCCCGTCTTCACCCTGTTTGATTGTATCGGCAAAGCATACTACAATTTGGCAAGACAATACCGAAAAAATCAAAAGAACCGAAACGAATTTAATCATTCTACTTTTACTCATATTATCCTCCTTTTTTGTCTTTTGTTCACATCATGATTTTATGTCATATTAGATTCTTAGCCCATTGGAACCACCTCCTCTTGTTTTAGTTATCCAAGGAAATTTCCCTATCACTTATATAGACTCCAAACTTTGAAATATTTTGCAGAAAAATATAAAAATTTTAAATTTTCTGCAGAAAAGTAGAGCACCTTTGTATACCAGTATATTGACGAATACAAAAAGAAACACCCGGATAAGTGTTCAAACTTTCCGAAAATCGGATGAGAAAAGGCATTGATTTTACATGGATTATCGAAATCGGCCCTTTGAAAAAAAGTGGGAAAATCCGAAAAAATATTGAAAAAAGGACTTGCAAAGCGTCCCAATATGGATTATACTAAAAAAGCTTGTGAATAACTGCCACAAGCGCTGCTAATGCTTAAAATAATGCGATGACGCAGAAAGTTGCTGAGCTATCAGGTAATTTCTGCCGAGAATTGTCCGGTCTGGAACCGGGCGAAGGGATTCTCGCGCTTTTGTTTTGAGTAAAAAATAATGAAACACACGGAAACGTGTTTCGCTCAAAACCAAGGGAGCGGCTCCGGTCTCAGACGACCGGCGAAAAAGCCGCAAACACCTGAAAAAAGAGGCGCGGAAGGCCCTCGTACAGCATAGCGAAAACGTACGAAAATCGAAGGAGGAAACATCAATGAGCAGTCAGAAAATCAGAATCAAGTTAAAGGCTTACGATCACAAATCTCTGGATCAGTCCGCAGCGAAGATCGTGGAAACCGCGAAGAAGACCGGCGCCGAAGTATCCGGCCCCATTCCCCTGCCCACGGAAAAGCAGGTGATCACCATTCTGAGAGCGGTACACAAGTATAAGGATTCCAGAGAACAGTTCGAACAGAGAACTCACAAGAGACTGATCGACATTGTAAGTCCCACACCCAAGACCATCGATGCGCTGATGAAGCTGGATATGCCCGCCGGAGTCGACATCGAAATCAAGCTGTAATACTAAGAATCACATAGATTGACTCAAAGCGTGCCGCTTCTTCCATCCTGTGTCAGAGAAGGAACGGCAACCACCGGTCATCTCCCACTTAGTATGATTACACAAGTAATCCGCTGTAAGAAAATTAGGAGGAACAAAGGAAATGAAGACAATCTTAGGAAAGAAGATCGGAATGACTCAGATCTTTTCCGAACATGGCGCTGCAATTCCGGTGACTGTAATCGAAGCAGGCCCCGCCGTTGTAACCCAGATCAAGACAGTCGAAACCGACGGCTACAATGCCGTGCAGATCGGTTTCGAAGATGCCAAAGAACAGAGAGTAAACAAACCCATGAAGGGTCATTTTGCCAAGTGGCAGGCTCCGCTGAAAAAGCACCTGGCTGAAATCCGTCTGGAAGAAGGCGAGACCTACGAAGCAGGACAGGTTATCACCGTTGCTGACTTCGAAGTAGGAGCAAAGCTGGACATCACCGGCACTTCCAAAGGTAAGGGCACCCAGGGTAACATCAAGCGCCACGGACACCGCAGAGGTCCCATGACCCACGGTTCCAAGCACAAGAGACTTCCCGGCGGCCTGGCTGCGGCGACCTATCCCTCCCGAGTCTTCAAGGGCAACGAAGCCCCCGGAAGAACCGGCAGAGACACCGTCACCGTACAGAATGTGGAATTAGTTAAAATCATCGCCGACAGAAACCTGATGCTCGTCAAGGGCGCAGTTCCCGGAAACAAAGGCGGTCTGCTGAAGATCCGGTATGCTGTTAAGGGTCAGGACAAATAGGTTGCGGAAAGGAGGAAGTCAAATGGCAAAAGTTACTATGCTGAACATGGCCGGCGAACAGGCCGGTACCATCGAGCTGAACGACGCGATCTTCGGAATTGAGATCAACGAATATGCCGTTCACGATGTGATTAAAAATTATTTAGCGAACCAGAGACAGGGTACACAGTCTGCAAAGACCAGAGCTGAAGTTCGCGGAGGCGGCAGAAAGCCCTTCCGCCAGAAGGGAACCGGTCGTCACAGACAGGGTTCCACCACAGACCCGTCCCAGATCGGCGGCGGTATCGTATTCGCACCGAAGCCGAGAGATTATAGATATTCCGTTCCCAAGAAGGTGAAGAGACTGGCGCTGAAGTCCGCGCTGACCTCCAAGGTACAGGAAAACGAAATCGTCGTTTTGGACGCGCTGAAGCTGGAAGCGCCCAAGACGAAGGATATGATCAAGGTATTGGAAAACGTGAAGGCTGCCAAGAAGGCGCTGATTGTTACCGCAGAAAAGGACGACGTCGTCATCAAGGCTGCGGCCAATATCCCCGGAGTTAAAACCACCATGGTATCCCAGATGAACGTATACGAAATCGTAAACCACGAAAGCTTCATCATCACTGCGGATGCTGTTAAGAAGATCGAGGAGGTATATGCGTAATGACGGCTTATGACGTAATTATCAAACCGGTCATCACTGAAACTTCCATGGATGACGCGCAGAATAAGAAATATACGTTCAAGGTTGCTGTAAATGCCAACAAGACGCAGGTCAAGCTGGCTGTGGAAGAAATCTTCGGCGTTGAAGTCGAAAAGGTCAACATCATGAACGTGAACGGTAAAATGAAGAGAATGGGAAGATATGTAGGAAGAACGGCCGCTTCTAAGAAGGCGATCGTCACCCTTACCGAAAAGAGTAAGGAAATCGAATTCTTCCAGAGCTTGTAAGGAGGGACAACACGATGGGAATCAAGAAATACAATCCGACCACTCCGGGTTTGAGAGGTATGACCGTTTCCACATTTGAGGAAATCACCACCTCTACCCCTGAAAAGTCTCTTACAGTAAGCCTGAAAAAGCACTCCGGAAGAAACTCCAGAGGTAAGATCACTGTAAGACACAGAGGCGGCGGCGCTAAGATCAAATACAGAATCATCGATTTTAAGAGAAACAAGGATGACATTCCTGCCACTGTTAAGACGATCGAATACGATCCCAACAGAAGCGCAAACATCGCTCTGGTACAGTATGCAGACGGTGAAAAGAGATATATCATCGCTCCCAATAAATTAAAGGTCGGCGACGTGATCCTGTCCGGCGCAAACGCGGACATCACTGTGGGAAATGCGCTGAAACTGGCTGACATCCCCGTAGGTACCATCATCCACTGCATTGAACTGAAGGCCGGAAAGGGCGCGCAGCTGGTGCGTTCCGCAGGTAACGGTGCGCAGCTGATGGCCAAGGAAGGCAACTACTGCCAGGTAAGACTGCCGTCCGGCGAAGTTCGCAAGATCAGAGTCGAATGCAGAGCTACCATCGGCGAAGTGGGAAATCTGGATCACTCCAACATTATGCTGGGTAAGGCCGGACGTAAGCGTCACATGGGTATCAGACCTACCGTCAGAGGTTCCGTAATGAACCCCAACGACCATCCTCACGGCGGTGGTGAAGGTAAGGCTGGTATCGGTCGTGTAAGTCCTGTTACACCTTGGGGTAAGCCTGCTTTGGGTTACAAGACCAGAAAGAAGAACAAGGCTTCCAACCAGTATATCGTAAAGAGAAGAAACGACAAATAGTTGAAGGGAGAAATCAATCATGGGTAGATCTTTAAAGAAAGGCCCTTTCGTCAACGCGAAGCTGCTCAAGGCGATCGAAGCGATGAATGAAGCTAACGATAAAAAGGTCATCAAGACCTGGTCCAGACCGTCTACTATTTTCCCGCAGATGGTAGGACATACAATCGCAGTACACGACGGCAAAAAGCACGTGCCCGTGTACATCACCGAAGATATGGTCGGCCACAGACTGGGTGAGTTTGCTCCGACCAGAAACTACAGAGGACATGCCGCAGACAAGTCCTCCAAGGTTAAGAAATAATAGAAAGGAGATATGAAAAATGGAAGCAAAAGCAGTTGCAAAATACGTCAGAATGTCTCCTATTAAAGTAAAGCCTGTTACAGACTTAATCAGAGGAAAAGATTTAGACGACGCATTAGCGATTTTAAAGTTTACTCCTGGAAAGGGCGCTGAACTGGTGGAAAAAGTAGTGCTGTCCGCAAAGGCCAACGCGGAGAACAACCACGATATGGACGTCTCCAAGCTGTACGTTGCGGAAGCTTACGCAAACCAGGGCCCCACGATGAAGAGATGGAGAGCGGGTTCTCAGGGTCGTGCTTCGATCATCCTGAAGAGAAGCAGCCACATCGGTGTCACATTAAAAGAAAGATAATTGAAACAGGAGGTTAAATAATGGGTCAGAAAGTAAGTCCACATGGATTGAGAGTGGGCGTTATCAAAGACTGGGATTCCAAGTGGTATGCAGACAAAAAGGATTTTGCTGATTACCTGGTAGAAGACAAAAAGGTCAGAGAATACGTTAAGAAAAAGTTATACGCAGCTGGCGTGTCCAAAGTTTTGATCGAAAGAGCGGCCAACAACCAGATGAAGATCACCGTTCTGACTGCAAAGCCCGGTATGGTCATCGGAAGCGGCGGCGCCGGAATCGATCAGCTGAAAGCGGAAGTGGAAAAGCTGGCTGGCAAGACGGTTTCCATCAATATTGTGGAAGTCAGAAGACCGGAGCTGGACGCGCAGCTGACCGCTGAAAGCATCGCCCAGGCTCTGGAAAAGAGAATCTCCTTCCGCAGAGCTATGAAGCAGGCCATCGGCAGAACCATGAAGTCCGGCGCTAAGGGCATCAAGGTTGTGATCTCCGGTCGTGTAGGCGGCGCTGAAATCGCAAGAACCGAAAAATACAGCGAAGGTAACGTTCCTCTTCATACTCTGAGAGCGGATATCGCTTACGGATTTGCAGAAGCGGATACCACATACGGTAAGCTGGGCGTCAAGGTTTGGATCAACAACGGTGAAATCCTGACCAAGGGTCTGAAGTCCAATCTGCCCGAGGAAGCTCCTAAGAGCGACCGCAAGAGAGGCGACAGACGTGACAGACGCGACGGTGACCGTCCGAGAAGAGACAGAAATGACAGAAGAGACCGCAGAAACGGCGGCGAAGTCAGAGAAGAAAAGAAGTTTGTAAATCCGAGAAAGAGACCTGCAAAGCCGGCTCCTGCCCCTGCTGCTCCTGTTGAAGAAACGGTAGCTGAGGCTCCTGCCGAAACTTCTGCAGAATAAGCGATAGAAGAAAGGAGGAAATCGCGATGTTAATGCCTAAAAGAGTAAAACGTCGTAGAGTCCACAGAGGAAGAATGAAAGGTGTGGCAACGAAGGGAAATACCATTACGTACGGAACGTACGGCCTGGTTTCCCAGGAATGCGGTTGGATCACCTCGAATCAGATAGAAGCTGCCCGTATCGCCATGACCAGATCCATCAGAAGAGGCGGTAAGGTATTTATTAAGATTTTCCCGCACAAGCCGGTAACGAAGAAACCCGCCGAAGTTCGTATGGGTTCCGGTAAAGGTGCTCCGGAATACTGGGTAGCGGTTGTTAAGCCTGGTAGAGTTATGTTTGAAATCGACGGAGTTTCGGAAGAAGCGGCAAGAGAAGCGATGAGACTTGCCATGCACAAGCTCCCTGTAAAGTGTAAGTTTGCCATCAAAGGCCAGGAAGTAGCAGAGGGTGGTGAAGCGTAATGAAAATCGAACAGATTAAGAAAATGTCCGAGGTTGAGCTGAACGCTGAGGTAAAGAAGCTGAAGAACGAGCTGTTCAACCTGAGATTCCAGCACGTAACCGGTCAGCTGGAAAACCCCATTAAGATGAGAGATATCAAGAAGGATATCGCTCGCTGCAAGACCGTGCTGAGAGAAAAGCAGATGAGCAACGTAGAAGGTTAACCGAAAGGAGGATGAAGAGCATGTTAGATAGAAATGCAAGAAAGACAAGAGTCGGCATCGTAACAAGCAACAAGATGGATAAGACCATCGTTGTCGCTGTTGAAGAATCTATTCGTCATTCCCTGTACGGTAAATCTGTAAAGAGAACGAAGAAATTCAAGGCTCATGACGAAGAAAACGAATGCAGCATTGGTGATAAAGTAAGAATTATGGAAACGAGACCTCTGTCCCGGGATAAGAGATGGAGACTCGTGAACATCGTCGAGAAGGTTAAATAAGGAGGCAACCACACATGATCCAGACAGAAACAAAATTAAAAGTTGCCGACAATTCCGGCGCGAAAGAACTGTTATGTATTCGCATTCTGGGCGGTACCAGCCGCAGAACTGCAAACATTGGAGATATCATCGTATGTGCAGTTAAGGATGCTACTCCCGGTGGTGTAGTAAAGAAGGGTGAGGTCGTAAAGGCCGTTATCGTTCGTTCCTGTCACGGCGCAAGAAGAGTTGACGGCAGCTATGTGAAGTTCGATCAGAACGCAGCAGTAATCATCAAAGACGACAAGAATCCCGTAGGTACCCGTATTTTCGGACCTGTAGCCAGAGAACTGCGCGACAAGGGCTTCATGAAGATCGTGTCTTTGGCACCGGAAGTACTGTAGGAGGTGAAAAAGATGCATATTAAGAAGAATGACACCGTACTGGTGATTACCGGTAAGGATAAGGGCAAGAAGGGAAAGGTTTTAAAGGCATTCCCGAAGAAGAACACCGTTATCGTAGAAGGCGTCAACATCCAGACGAAGCATGCAAAGCAGACCCAGAAGTCCGCTGCTGAAATCAAGCATCAGGAAGGTCCCATCCATGTTTCCAACGTGATGTATTACGATGCTAAGGCTAAGGCTCCTACAAGAATCGGCTACAAGGTGGAGAATGGCCATAAGAAGAGAGTATCCAAGAAGACCGGTCAGGTCATCGACTAAGAAAGGAGGGAAACATCTTGGCAGCAAGACTGAGTGAAACCTACAAGAATGTAGTATTCAATTCCATGATGGAAAAGTTCAAATATAAGAATGTAATGGAAGTTCCCAAGCTGGAGAAGATCACCATCAACATGGGTCTTGGCGATACGAAGGAAAATGCAAAGCTGCTGGAGGTCGCAGTGGAAGAACTGGGACTGATCGCAGGTCAGAAACCTGTCATCACCAAGGCGAAGAAATCCATCGCGAACTTCAAGCTGAGAGAGGGCATGCCCATCGGCGCTAAGGTTACCCTGCGCGGCGACAGAATGTATGAATTTGCAGATAAATTCTTTAACATCGCTCTGCCCCGGGTAAGAGACTTCAAGGGTGTAAGCAAGAATTCCTTCGACGGTCGCGGAAACTACTCCATGGGTATCAAGGAACAGCTGATTTTCCCCGAAATCGTATATGATAAGGTAGAGAAGATCAGAGGTATGAACATCGTATTCACCACTACCGCTAAGACCGACGAAGAAGCGCAGGCTCTTTTGGAAATGCTCGGTTTAGCATTTGAAAAATAGGAGGGAATTATGGCAAAGACATCTCTCAAAGTAAAACAGCAGAGAAAGCCTAAGCATTCTACTCAGGCTTACAACAGATGTAAGATTTGCGGAAGACCGCACGCTTACCTGAGAAAGTACGGCATTTGCCGTATCTGTTTCAGAGAACTGGCTTATAAGGGAGAAATCCCCGGCGTAAGAAAAGCCAGCTGGTAATATTGGAAGGAAGGAGGTACGCAACCAATGACAATGACAGATCCTATCGCAGATATGCTGACAAGAATCAGAAATGCCAACACAGTAGGACACGCTACTGTTGAAATCCCGGCTTCCAAGATGAAAAAGGCCATCGCCGAAATCCTGAAGGAAGAAGGATATATCAGAGGTTACGAAGTGACCGAGGACGGCAAGCAGGGAATCATCACGGTTTCCATGAAGTACGGCCCCGATAAGACGAAAGTAATCAGCGGAATCAAAAAGATTTCCAAGCCCGGCCTGAAGGTTTACGCCAAGGCGGACGATGTACCGAAGGTACTGGGAGGTCTGGGAATCGCAATCATTTCCACATCAAGCGGCCTGATCACTGACAAGCAGGCGAGAAAATTAGGCGTAGGCGGAGAAGTTATCTGCTACGTCTGGTAGTAACAAGAAGGAATCTTAGGAGGTAGAAAGAATGTCTAGAATCGGTAAACTTCCTGTGACAGTTCCTGCTGGTGTCGAAGTAAAAGTCAGTGACAGCAATCTTGTTACTGTAAAAGGACCGAAGGGAGAACTGCAGGAGCAGATCACGAAAAAAATCGTCATCGAAGTGGCAGACGGCGTTGTAAACGTAACTACCGCGGATGACAGCAAAGAAGCAAAGGAAAGCCACGGTCTGGCCAGAACTCTGATCAACAACATGGTTGTCGGCGTTACCCAGGGTTACGAAAAGAAGCTCCAGATGATCGGCGTTGGTTACAAGGCTGAGAAAAAGGGCAAGGTTCTGGTTATGAACTTAGGTTACTCCCACCCCGTAGAGATGGAAGATCCGGAAGGAATCACCACCGTGGTTACTTCTCCTACCGAAATCACCGTACAGGGTGCGAACAAAGCGTTAGTCGGCAACTACGCGGCGAACATTCGCAAGTGGAGAAAGCCTGAACCCTACAAGGGCAAGGGTATCCGCTACGAGGGCGAATATGTACGCAGAAAAGAAGGCAAGGCCGGCGCTAAGAAGAAATAATAGGAAGGAGTAACGAAAATGGCTAAGAAAAATAGTAAAAACGACAGACGTCTTGTCCGCCATGCAAGAGTGAGACGGGACGTGTCTGGAACTCCTGAAAGACCGAGATTATGCGTGTACAGAAGCTTGAAGAACATCTCTGCGCAGGTCATCGATGATGTCAATGGAAGAACGCTTGCAGCTGCATCTTCCCTGGATAAGGATCTGAAGGCGCAGCTGGCTTACGGCGGCAACAAAGACGCTGCTAAGGCAGTAGGCGAAGCCATCGCCAAGAAAGCGCTGGCTGCGGGTATCGAAACCGTATGCTTCGACAGAGGCGGCTACCTGTATCACGGAAGAGTCAAGGAATTAGCGGACGGCGCTCGTGAAGCCGGTCTGAAATTCTAAAAGGAGGAACACAATGCGAACAATGATTGATGCATCCAAGCTTGACTTGAAGGAATCCATCGTCAACATCAGACGCGTTACGAAAGTAGTTAAGGGCGGTAAGAACTTCAAGTTCAGTGTTACCGTGGTTGTCGGAGACGGCAACGGCTACGTGGGCGTTGGCCTGGGCAAGGCTCAGGAAATTCCGGAAGCTGTAAGAAAAGCGACAGAAGATGCAAAGAAGGATTTAATTTATGTTCCTACCGTAGGAACAACCATCCCTCACCAGATCCTGGGAGTGTTTGGCGCCGGCAGAGTTCTGCTGATGCCCGCTGCACAGGGTACCGGAGTTATCGCCGGTTCTGCGGTACGTACCGTACTGGAGCTGGCAGGAATCAAAGATATTCGTGGTAAGTCCATCGGTTCCAGCAACGCCGGAAACATGGCTTTAGCCACCATCGAGGGTCTGCGCAACTTGAAGACCGTGGAAGAGGTTTCCCGTCTGAGAGGCAAGACCAGAGAAGAAATTTTAGGTTAGGAGGAAACGCGACATGGCAGATAAAGTAAGAGTTACTTTAGTAAAGAGCACGATCGGCGCTTCCCCTGCTCAGAGAAAAGTAGTAGAAGCGTTGGGTCTGAGAAAAATCAGACAGTCCGTAGAGCTCCCGAATACACCCCAGACTCGCGGAGCGGTTGCAAAGGTAAGCCATCTGCTTACTATGGAAGAAATATAGGAGGTGGATTGCCAATGAAACTTCATGAATTAAAAGCAGCTCCTGGCGCCACCAAAGCGCCCAAGAGAAAAGGCAGAGGTACCGCTACCGGTCAGGGTAAGACCGCCGGCAGAGGTATGAATGGACAGAACTCCAGAAGCGGCGGCGGCGTCAGACTGGGCTTTGAAGGCGGTCAGATGCCTCTGTACAGACGAATCCCCAAGAGAGGATTCACCAACCACTGGAGAAAGGAATACGTAGGAGTCAACGTAGAAGCTCTGAACGCATTCGAGGATGGCGCAGAGGTAACGCCGGAAATGATGATGGCGGCTGGTCTGGCTAAGAAAGTCACCGCCGGCATTAAGGTTCTGGGCGAAGGCGAACTGACGAAGAAGCTGACGGTGAAGGCTCACAAGTTCAGTAAAACTGCAATGGAAAAGATCGAAGCAGCAGGAGGAAAGGCTGAGGTAATCTAAGATGAACATGTTTAAGACAATGGCTCAGGCTTGGAGAATCCCCGAAGTCCGCAAGAAATTGCTGTATACGGTAATGATGCTGGTGATCTTCCGGCTGGGATCCTGCATTCCGGTTCCCGGAATCAACCGTGCGATCTTTGCTTCGGCTTTCCAAGCCAACGATAGCGGTTTGTTCGGCTTGTTCGATATGTTTTCCGGCGGCGCATTTAGTAATTTCACTATCTTCGCCCTGAGCATTACGCCCTACATCACTGCATCGATTATATTACAGCTGTTAACCATTGCTATCCCCGCGCTGGAACGATTAGCGCAGGAGGGCAATGAAGGAAGAAAGAAAATCGCTCAGTACACCCGTTATCTGACGGTAGTGCTGGCATTGGTACAGGCCATCGGTTACACCTTCGGTCTGTTCCGGAACTATCTGCTCAGCGACAGCATCGCTATGAAGATGGTCATCATCCTGACGCTTTGCGCAGGTACGGCCTTCCTGATGTGGCTAGGCGAACGCATCAACGAAAACGGAATCGGCAACGGTATCTCCCTGATCATCTTCGCAGGTATCGTATCCCGGATTCCCACCGGCATCAGAAGCACTTGGACTTCTGCAAAGGCCGGCACTGTCAGCTGGATCTCCATCATCCTGTTCCTGGTTATGGCGCTGTTCATCATCGTCGGTGTCATCGCCGTTCAGGAGGGAACGAGAAAGATCCCCGTACAGTACGCAAAGAGAGTCGTCGGAAGAAAGATGTACGGCGGACAGAGCACCCACATTCCTCTCAAGGTAAATCAGTCTGGAGTTATCCCTGTGATCTTCTCCATGTCTCTGTTGCAGATGCCTCTGACCATCGCGTATATCTGGCCGAATACCGGCTTTGCAAACTTCATCACCAAGTGGTTATCCCCCTCTGGCAACCCCGGCGTGTGGATCTACTGCATTTTCAACGTGCTGCTGATCGTATTCTTCACTTATTTCTACACGGGAATTACATTCAATCCCCAGGAAATCGCTGAGAATATGAAGACCAACGGCGGCTTCATTCCCGGTATTCGTCCCGGCAAGGCTACCGTTGAATATTTAGCAAAAATTGTGAACAGACTCGCTATTGTAGGAGCCATTTTCCTGGCAATTATCGCGACTCTGCCCACCCTGCTTCAGCAGTGGACGGCGCTTCAGATCGGTTTCGGCGGAACGTCTCTGCTGATCGCCATCGGTGTAGCGCTTGAGACCATGAAGCAGCTGGAAACCCAGATGGTTATGAGAAACTACAGCGGTTTCTTAAAATAAGCGAAGCAATTATATTTATGGGAAATGAAACGGCATTGCTCCTGTCGCCGGCCGGATTGCGGCGTGGGCGACAGGTTACGTGCTCCTGAAACACGGAGGAAACAATGAAGAGATTGGTTTTGCTTGGCCCTCCGGGCGCCGGCAAAGGAACTCAGGCAGTAAAGCTCTCTGCCAAGTATGAAATTCCTCACATCTCGACCGGTGATATCTTCCGAAAAAATATAAAAGAAGGTACGCCTTTAGGAAAGAAAGCGAAGGAATATATGGATCGTGGGGAACTGGTTCCCGACGATCTGGTGATCGATTTAGTGGAGGATCGGCTGACGTGGGACGATTGCAAAAATGGTTTCATGTTGGACGGATTTCCCAGAACCATCGATCAGGCGAAGAAATTCGACGCCTGGTTGTCGGCCAAGGGCGAAAGGCTGGACGTGGTACTGGAAATCGGTGTGCCGGAGGAAATCCTTCTTCCGCGTATGATCGGACGCAGAGTCTGCAAGTCCTGCGGCGCTACTTATCACGTCGCGAATATGCCTACGAAGGTAGAGGGTGTTTGCGATCGGTGCGGCGGCGAAGTATATCAGAGAGACGACGACAGGGAAGAAACTGTTCTGAATCGTTTCAAGGTGTATGAAGCGCAGACAGCGCCGTTGATCGATTACTATGAAGAGGCCGGAAACATTGCTCAGGGTGATGGAAGTCAAAGCATCGACAAAGTATTCGGCTATATCGTCGATATTTTGGG
>CANEEC010000012.1 GCA_947426455.1 uncultured Clostridia bacterium
CCTATGGTTTTATTAACAGCATATGAAAAAGAGGGAAAAGGGTGTCATAAAAATGATGGGGTGTGCATAAGAGCAATCAAAAAGTCCGTTGCCGATGAGAATCGAAAACGGACTTCTGCGTGCTATGCCAGCGTAGTGTCGCGGTTGATGACTAAAACGTCGCCCTCGCGAATGACTGTGCTGCCGTTGGGAATGATGGTTTCCTGAGGACTGCGGCGAATCAGTACAATCAGCTGGCCACGCTCCAAAGACAGTTGGCTCACCATCTGATTTCTCCAGGGATGGGAATGGTCAACGGTGGTTTCCCACAGGCTGATGTGAGAATCGTCACAGAAGGAGACGGCGCCTAAAATCACCACATCGCCCGGCTGGAGGACGGTGCTTCCGTGGGGAACCAGGGTCTTATCGTCCCGAAGCACCATGGTCAGCAGAAGGTCGGGACCGATGGATAAGTCGGACAGCGGCTTCCATGCCCAATCGTGGTCGGCGGTAATGGTCATGCGAACGAAATTGATGGCCGATTCGTCGGCGTAATCGTTAAAGGTACGCATGACGTTTTCCTCGTCGTCAATCATGTGCAGCTTCTTCGACACAAAGGGGAGAAGCGATCCCTGCAAAGAGATGGAAAGCAGCACTACCATAAAGACGATGTGGAACAGATCGTTTTCCAGCGCCGTGTTGGAAATGGAAACCATAATGGCAAACACGATAGAAGCGGCGCCCCGAAGACCGGCCCAGGAGATCAGCGCCTGTTGGGACAGCGACTTTTTCAGCGGTGTGAGCAGCAGCATTGCGGCTGTGGGACGGGCGACGAAGGTAAGGAATAAAAAGATCAAAAGAGCCGTGGGAATCACCGGAAGCAGCGCCGACGGAAAGCTGAGAAGTCCCAGCAAAAAGAAGATCAGCATTTGCATCAGACCGGTAATGCCGTCGATGAAGTGTACCATGGGGCGCTTGTTGGGAAGCGGACTGTTTCCCAGAATCAGTCCCGCCAGATAGGCGCTGAGATACCCGTTTCCCGCCAATACGGAAGGGGCGGCGTAGGAAAGCACGGCTACGGCTAAAACGAAGGCCGAGTCAAAACCGCTGACGTTGAAGTGAAACCGGTTCATGAATCGGGAGGCGGTCACGCCGATTGCCGCGCCGAAGAACAGGCCGAAGGCCAGCTGTTTTGCCACCATGACGGCGATGTCCGCAGCGGAAACGCCGTCGCTTTGCAGCAGCAGTAAAACCGCGGCAGTGAGCATGTAGGCGAAGGGGTCGTTGGAACCGCTTTCGATTTCCAGAAGCGAAGCGGAGTTGTACTTTAAATTCAGCCGTTTGGAACGCAGGATGGAAAAGACGGAAGCGGCGTCAGTGGAGCCGAGAAGCGCTCCCACCAGCATCCCCTCCCACAGGGGAAACCCCAAAATATAATGGCAGAAACCGCCGGTTAAAACGGCGGTGAGAACTACGCCGAAGGATGACATTAAAACGGCGGGAAGCGCCGCGGGGCGCGCTTGCTTCCAGTTGGTGCCGAAGCCGCCGTAAAACATGATCAAAATCAAAGCGGCAGAGCAGATGTGTTCCGCGAAGGCATAATTATCAAAGGGTATTTTAAACAGACCGTCGGAGCCAAAGGTCATTCCCAGCAGGATGAAAGCCAGCAATGTGGGAATTCCGAAGCGGTCGGTGAACTGATTGCATAAGATACAGGCCAAAATGACTACGGCAACAACGAAAAGCATCCATGACAAGGGACAACACCTCTTTTCATCGATGGGTATCGCAACGCGAAACCACCGCCTTCAGATAGCGTTGGTGCGCGTCTTTCATGCAGGCGATCAGCGGACGCTGGGTCAGGGCGAAATACCGGCTGCGGATGTTTCGCTCCAATAACTCCAGGTCGTCCCGCAGGCTTTTTCCGATGAACAAGTCCGCCACGAAGGATCGGGTCACATCTAAAATGGTGTTGCATTCGATGTCTAAAATTCGACCGCTGTCCGCTTCCACCACCATGCTGATGTAAAATTCGCCGTGAGTGTGGTAGATGGCATCCTCGCGGCTGGGTTTGGCCTGGCCTACGATTAAAATGGTATTTTCGGGATATTTCATAGCAACCCTTTCTGTAAAATACATGTGATAGTGAAATCATTTTAACATATCCTTGACTTTGGTAAAAGACCGAAGTAAACTATAGAAAGTGAAAAATTTGTGAAATTATGATGATTCTTTTGTCTATCCCGTTCCTGCCCGGAATGAAACACGATAGACAAGACCCACGAATCCTTTTGGAAATAGTGGGTCTTTTTTTGTAGGAGGAAAATGAATGGTTTGCAATGCAAAATGGAGCATGGAATTTGAAACGGAATTGCAGTCGGCCATGCGAAACGATACGGGAAGAGGACTTTTGGAAGCTGTGCCCATGATTTCTCTGGAGGAGGTAGCCGAGGAATTTATGAGAGCGAAACGAGCCATGATTCTTACGGGGTTTCCCGTACGATGCCCCGATGGGTGCTGCGGTGAAAGCGACGGGCCGCCGGGAGCGGCCAATCTGGCGGCGGCGCTTGTGGCCTGCGGCTGTGAGGTTTGGGTGGTTACGGATCGTCCTTCCTTTCCGCTGCTTACGGCTGCTATTGCATTGCGCGCTCCTTCCGTTCAGGTGCTTTGTGTGGAGAAGCGGCAGTCGGCAGCTTTGGCCGCAGAATGGATCGACCGGCTGCAGCCTACCCATGTGATTTCTCTGGAGAGGCCGGGTATGTCGGAGGACGGCCATTATTATAATATGCGGGGTGCGATCATCGATGACATGGTGACCGATACGGAGCCGTTTTTTCAGGAGGCGCGCCGTTGCGGTGCGCGTACCATCGCCATCGGAGACGGCGGAAACGAACTGGGCATGGGAACTTATCGCAGACAGATCGTCCGTCACGTTTCGGAGGGCGCGCTGATCTGCGCCAATCAGAGAGCCGACTGGACGTTGGTTTCGGGAATCTCCAACTGGTGGGGCTGGGGTCTGGCGGCCATGCTATCGGTGAAGAAAGGCAGCCTGCTGCTTCCTACGCCGGAGGAGGAAACCCGGCTATTGCAGGTCATTGTCGAGGAGGGAGCCGTGGACGGCTGCACGGGACGCGGGGAATTATCCGTGGATGCCGTGGGGTTGGCGGAGTATTTGCAGGTGCTGCGACGGGTGCGGCAGATCACCATTCAAGAAATTCAAAAGTTGCGCTGGCGATTTTCCTGAGATAGGTATATACTGGAGTGGGAAAGGAGCGTGACAAGCCATGTTTGATTTTACAACGGTAGAAAAAAATCTGAAAGCAAGAGGTTATGCGGTGCGGGTGTACGCTACCCTGAAAGAAGCGGCGGACTATTTGGACGGAGCGCTGGACAACGTTACCGTGGGTATCGGAGGGTCGGCTACGGTGAAGGCTTCCGGGCTGTATGACCGGCTGAGCAGGCACAACACCGTCATCTGGCACTGGATGCAGGAACCGGCGGCACAGGCTCGCCGAAACGCCATGGACACGGCGGCATACCTGACATCGGTCAACGCTCTGGCGGAAAGCGGGGAGATGGTTAGCATCGACGGCGCCGGCAACCGGATTTCCTCCATGCTGTTCGGTCATGAGAAAATATATTTTCTGGTGGGACGAAACAAGATCACGCCCACCTATGAGGACGCCATCTGGCGTGCCAGAAATGTGGCGGCTCCCAAGAGAGCGCAGCAGCTGAACGCCAAAACCCCCTGCGCGTTGGAGGGCAACCGCTGCTACGACTGCAAATCGCCGGAACGCATCTGCCGCGGCATGGTGACGCTGTGGTCGCCCATGTCGTCTATGGAAGCGGAGGTTCTGCTCATTGACGAGGAACTGGGATTATAATGAAAAAAAGGCCGATTTCGGTCTTTTTTAGTTGGCGGTCTTTTCGGAGCGGAACGAAACGGGCAATGAAAAAATTTATGTAAATTTTTCTTGTAGAACCCAGGGAAATCATTGTATGATAAATGAAGAGAGGTTATGCGTTTTTTCAGATGAAGGAGTATGAAAATTTATAATGAATATTGTTCTGACAGTTATTAAACTACTGGGCGGTCTGGCCATGTTTCTCTACGGAATGGAAATCATGGGAGACGGTCTAAAACAAAGCTCCGGCGCTGCTTTAAAAAAATTTCTGGGACGGCTGACGCAAAACACGCTGATGGGCGTCATTACCGGCGCGGTGGTAACGGCCATTATCCAGAGTTCTACGGCGACCATCGTCCTGACCGTGGGTCTGATTGGCGCCGGTATCTTAAACCTGCGTCAGGCGGTCAGCATCGTTTTGGGAGCCAATATCGGAACCACCGTCACCGCGCAGATCATCCGCCTGATGGACATCGACGATGGGGGCGGTTCCCTGCTGACCTTCTTTAAACCGGATACCCTGGCGCCCATAGCGTTGATTATCGGCATTATCATGATCATGTTCCTGAAAAAACCGGGAACAAAGAACGTGGGAATGATCAGTACCGGTTTCGGTATCCTCTTTACGGGATTGGTTGCTATGACGGAGGCGGTGGGTCCGCTGGCGGAATCTCAGACCTTTGTAGACGCCATCGGCTATTTCAGCCATATGCCCGTACTGGGAATTCTCACCGGACTGGTGCTGACGGTTATCGTGCAGAGTTCTTCCGCTATGGTGGGTATTTTGCAGGCCTTGTCCGCTACCGGCGTCATTACCTTCGAGCTGGTCTATCCCATGATCATGGGTATCAATCTGGGTACTTGCGTGACCACGGCCATGGTATGCTCCATCGGAAGCTCCAAGGACGCTAAGCGCACCGGCGTAGTTCACATCGTGTTCAACTGCGTCGGCACCGCTCTATTCATGATCGGCATGACGGTCATGCAGCGCTCGGGGATGCTGCCCCATCTGTGGGGAAGCATTGCCAATAGCGGCGTCATCGCCAATTTCCAGACGCTGTTCAATCTGGTCACCGCGCTGGTTTTGATTCCTTTCACGGGAATCATGGTAAAGGTGGCCTGCGCACTGGTCAAGGACGACGAGGAAGAAGAGGACAAGTATCCGGAGATGGCCTCTCTGGACAAGAAGCTGATGATTTCGCCTGCGGTGGCTCTGTCCGAGGCGAAAAAAGCCATCACCGCCATGGTAAAGGCGGCCAGAGACAATGTGGGCATCAGCTTGGAACAATTTAAAGAATACGATTTTAAGAAAACGGAATATATCAATCGCTACGAGGAACGGTTGGATCGGTTTGCCGACAATGCGGACAATTATCTGATTGAGTTGTCCAGAAATATCGAAACGGAGCGGGGAAATCTGGAAGTCAACATGTTGATGCAGTGCGTTCCCAGCGTGGAGCGCATCGGAGACTATGCCACCAATTTTGATGAGATGGCCAAAACGATGTTCGATTCGGGGCTGAAATTCTCCGAGAGCGCCCAGAGGGAAGTCGATATTTTAAGCGATGCGATTTTGGAGATTCTGCGCCTGACGGTGGAGGCGCTGGAAAGAGACAGCGAATCTACGGCGCGCCGCATCGAACCTCTGGAGGAAGTCATCGACGATATGGTGCTGCTTCTGAAAAACCGCCATACGGCGCGGCTGCGTCAGGGGATTTGCTCCATCGATTCCGGCCTTGTGTTCATGGAGGCACTGACCAATTTGGAGCGGGTGGCGGATCAGTGTTCCAGCGTCGCCATGTTGATTTTAGGAAAGAACAACGAAGAGATCATGAAGAACCATCACGCCTATTTGCAGGAGCTTCACGCCTCGGGCGACCAGACCTATCTGGCCGAGCAGAAAAACCGCAGAGAGCAGTATCTGACTCCCCTGGAAAACATGGAGGTTTAGTTTCGGCGTAACGACGGCTTGCGGCGAAAAACTTACTTATGGCGAGGCGCGCCGGCCATAGCGCTGGCCGGCGCGCCCGATGACGTCGTTTCAGATATGCCGGATGGGCAATGAAATTGTAAAACTTTTAAAAAATATTATTGCGTCCGTTGAGAAAGTGTTGTATAATAATTAGTGTTGCCGGGGTATGGCGCAGTTTGGTAGCGCGTTTGCATGGGGTGCAAAAGGCCATGAGTTCGAATCTCATTACTCCGACCAGGAAAACCGTCGTTCGTTCGGCGGTTTTTTGTTGTCGAAATTTGGGAAAACAAATTGAAATGCTACTTAAAAAAATATATAATATGATGACAGGGTATACTACGACCATACATTGAGAGAAAAGGAGAAGAACATTGGGATTTTCAAGTGAAGTAGGAATTGACTTAGGAACTGCAAACGTACTGGTTTATATAAAGGGAAAAGGCGTGGTTCTCAACGAGCCTTCGGTGGTGGCCATCAACCGCGATACCAACGAAATCATCGCCGTGGGTGAAGAAGCCCGCAAGATGCTGGGAAGAACTCCCGGCAACATCGTAGCCGTTCGCCCGTTGAAGGACGGCGTTATTTCCGACTACGACATCACCGAGCGGATGCTGAAGCACTTCATCAGAAAGAGCTGCGGACAGGGACGTTTCTTCAAACCCCGGGTGATGATCTGCGTTCCCAGCGGCGTTACCGAAGTGGAAAAGCGTGCTGTTCGGGAGGCAGCTACAGAGGCGGGCGGCAAGTCCGTCTTCCTGATGGAAGAGCCTCTGGCAGCGGCCATTGGCGCCGGATTGGATGTGGCCAAGCCGGAGGGTTCCATGGTTATCGATATCGGCGGCGGTACGACGGACATTGCGGTCATTTCTCTGGGCGGCATCGTCACCAGCGAGTCCGTCAAGATGGCCGGCGATAAGTTCGATGAGGCCATCGTCAAATATATGAGAAAAGAACACAAGTTGTACATCGGCGAGCGCACGGCGGAAGAGATGAAGATGACCATCGGCACGGCCTTCCCCAGAGAGGAAATCGTGACTCAGGAATGCCGCGGACGCGATCTGGTGACGGGACTTCCCAAGTCCATCGAAATTACATCGTCGGAGATGATGGAAGCGCTGTCCGAGCCGCTGCAGACCATCTGCGAAGCGGTTCACAACGTGTTGGAGCAGACCCCGCCGGAGCTGGCCGCGGACATTTCCAACACCGGCATCTACATCACCGGCGGCGGCGCTTTGATGTACGGCATCGATAAGCGAATCGAAGAACGCACCGGAATTAAGGTGATCATCGCAGAGGATCCGGCTTCCTGCGTTGCCATAGGTACCGGAAAGGCGCTGGATAATCTGGATAAGTTCAGCTCCAACCAGCTAAACAAGAAGAACCAGCTGTTCTAAATGCAGTGAAAAGCCGCAGTTATCGCTGTGCCGCAAGGCGTCAGGAACTGGGGCTTTTTTAGAAAGTGAGGCTATTTTGTCAAAGTTAACATTGATCGCTACCGCCACCTTCGGCCTGGAGGCCATCGTCAAGAGAGAGGTAGAGGCGATGGGTTATAAGATTTTGCAGTCGGAAAACGGAAAGATTTCCTTTCTGGGAGACGAGAGAGCCATCGTCAGAGCCAATTTATGGCTGCGCTGCGCGGATCGGGTACAGATCAAGCTGGCGGAGTTTGAAGCAAAAACCTTTACGGAACTGTTTGAGCAGACAAAGGCGCTGCCCTGGGAGCAGTGGATTCCCATGGACGGTCAGATCAACGTCAGCGGAAGCTCCGTGAAATCGCAGCTGCACAGCGTCCCCGCCTGTCAGGGCATGGTGAAGAAGGCCATCATCGAAAAACTGAAAGAGACGTATTTTATCGAAGAATTTCCGGAGACGGGACTGCCCTTTGGCCTGAAGGTGACCATCTTAAAGGATCGGGTTACGCTGACGCTGGATACCACCGGCGAGGGACTGCACAAGCGGGGGTATCGGGTGTGCCCGGTGGCGGCTCCCATCAAAGAAACGCTGGCCTCCGCTATGGTGCAGCTGTCCTTTTGGAAGCCGGGGCGGCTGCTGGTGGATCCCTTCTGCGGTTCCGGCACCATCGCCATCGAGGCGGCCATGATAGAACGCCGCATCGCGCCCGGTCTGACCCGGCACTTCTGGGCGGAGGACTGGGACTTCATTCCGAAAAATCTTTGGAAAGAGGAACGCAAGGCCGCGTATGAGGCCATGGATTACGACAGAGAAATTCGCATTCTGGCGCAGGACATCGACCCTAAGGCCTTGGAGGCAACCCGCCAAAACGCGGAGGCTGCCGGCGTGGACGACTGCATTTCGGTGGAACGGGCAGACGCGCGAAAAATGGTTGCCTCAGAGGAATTCGGCGTCATCATCACCAACCCGCCCTACGGCGAGAGAATCGGCGAAAAGGAACAGCTTCCCCAGCTGTACAGGGGTCTGCGAGGCTTTATGGAGAGCAATCCCACCTGGTCTATGTATCTGATTACGGCGGACAAAGAGTTTGAGGGGCGGATGATGCGTCCGGCGGATCGTCGGCGAAAGCTGTACAACGGGCGGCTGGAGACGTGCCTCTATCAGTATTACGGTACGCGGCCGCCGAAGGAAAAATAAGTCGAAAAATGACAGATAAAAACTCTTCTTAGGGTAGCGAGTACTTGACACCGGTTTATGAAAAACTTATAATAAAGTTATAAAAAGGAGGAAGGTATATGCGCTACGAAGAATATATTAAGACTATTTTAGATGATTATGTAAATAAAGGACGAATCCTGCCGGGAGAGTTTCCCGACATGGAGCTGTATATGGATCAGGCGGCGGCTTTTATGAACAAAAAGCTGGAGATCTATCAGAAGAACGAAAACGAGCCGGTGATGACCAAGGCTATGATTTCCAACTATGTGAAGCACGACATGCTGCCCAAACCCAACAAAAAGAAGTATTCCAGAGAACATCTGGCCATGCTGACGCTGATCTTCTATTTGAAGGGTGTTTTACAGGTGCAGGAGATTGAAAGCCTGATGAAGCCGCTGATCGATAATTACAATGCGGAGTTTGCGGAGCAGTACGACCTGCTGAAGATGTACGGCGGAATTGAAACCCTGTACAACGCGCAGCGCGGTGACATCGCAGACGAAGTGCATCAGGATATCGACGACATCAAAAAGTTCCTCAGCAAGTATGAAAACGCCGACGACGACGCGGCGGAGCTGTTCATGCTGATCTGCCTGCTGTCCATGAAGGCCGATGCTCAGAGGTACGTGGTGCAGAAGCTGATGAACGAATATTTTATCGGATAGTCATAGCAGCGCTACAGGACAGGAGGTGAAACCGTGCGAATCACCGTCAACCAACAGTGCAAAACGCCGTATTTCCGGCAGATCACCAACCAGATCAAGGGAATGATACTGCGGGGAGAGGTACCTCAGGGAACCATGCTGCCCTCGGAACGCGCCATGGCAAAGCTGTGCAATGTTCATCGAAATACGGTGATCAAGGCCTACCATGAGCTGAAGGCCGACGGCTTTATCACTTCCGCACAGGGGAAGGGATACCGAACGGTATATTCCAGCGAAAGCGGGGGAGGCCGTCCGGAAGCGATCAACTGGAGCAGTCTGATTCGAAGCGAAGTGCAGGATATGGAAACCACCTATGACCTGCTGTTTTCCCAGTCCTATCGGGGGGATCGAATTTCCTTTGCGGGAGATCAGATCGCGCCGGACATCTATTCAGAGGATGTCATCGCCGCTCTTCACGAGGCCATGCGGCAATACAGCGATGAAAACGGCGGACGGGTCGGACTGTATCATCACATCCAGCCCCGGGGTATGGAGGAATTGCTGGGGCAGCTGTCTCTGTTTTTTCAGGGAAAGGGAATCAATTTCAGTCCCAGGCAGATTCAGATGGTGGCGGACGTCAATCAGGCCATCACGTTATTGGGGGAATTGCTGCTGCAGCGGGGAGACACGGTTCTGATGGAAGAACCCATGTCGCCGGACAGGTACCGCATCTTCCAGCTGAAGGATGTGAAGGTGGTTCCCGTGCCCACCGATGAACAGGGAATCATAACGGAGTCGGCGGAATCGCTGATTCAGAAGCATCATCCCAAGCTGATCCACGTCAATTCCAGCTATCATGATCCCAGCGGCGTCATCACGTCGCTTTCACGGCGGAAGGAGCTTTTGGATCTGAGCCATCGCTACGGTGTTCCCATCTTAGAAGACGACGCGGCGTCGGAATTGTATTATGAGGGGGAGCAGATGCCCTCCTACGCGTCTCTGGATCGGGGGAAATCGGTGATCTATCTGTATTCCTTCGACATGACGTTTCTGCCCGGCGTACCCATCGGCTGTGTGGCGGCGCCCCGGCCGGTGATCGAACACCTGAGCAAGGTGGTGGCGCTGCAGGGAACGTGCCTGGACAGCACCTCGCAAATGCTGCTGTATCAGTGTTTAAAGACGGGAATCTATCAGGAGATGCTGGAGCGGATGCGGTGTTCCTATCGGGAAAAGCGCGATTTGATGTATCGGCTGCTGCAGCCGTTGCTGCAGATGGGAGGCCAGTGCCGACTGCCTCAGGGAGGGGTGTATCTGTGGCTGCGCCTGCCCGACGGTGCGGCGCGGGTGGAAGAACTGAGCCGCCGCGCCAGAAAAAAGGACGTTTTATTCATTCCCGGATTTCTGTTCTTCCCCTTTGGAACCGGCGGTGAAGAATACATTCGTCTGAATTATTCCTTCGCTTCCAAAGAGCAGATTCAGCGGGGAATTCCGCGGTTGATCGAGGCCGTGAACGAGATTTAACTGGTACATAAAAAAAGTGTGAAACTGGTACTTTTCATTTTTGAAATATGGTGTAATATAAAAATATAAAATGCTTTGCATAAAAAATTTAAATTTGCATTTATCGTACCCGCAAATATATACTCTCACCTATTACGTAAAAAGGTCAATTCTTTGGATTGATCTTTTTACTTTTTTGTAAAGAGACGGTTTATAGAAAAGGAAAGGTGGTGTATCATAGAAGAAAAGGCAGTGCAGAGGAGACGAGACTATGATTCAGGAAAAGACAAAGCGAAGAATTTTTGAGATTATACAGATTGGAAAAGAGACGGATTTCGTCAGCCGGGCCTTCGACTTTACCGTGGTGGGAGCCATTGTGCTCAACCTTTTGATCGCCATCGCCGAGACCTTTCAGCAGACGGCGCCCTACAGGAATGCCTTCTACGTTGTGGAATTTATCACGGTGCTGCTGTTTACAGTGGAATATCTTTTGCGGCTTTGGACTGCCCAGTACCTGTATTCCAAAAAGAGCCGGGCAGGCGCCGTGATGGCCTATATGCTGTCCTTTTCCGGCATCGTGGAACTGCTGTCGTTTCTGCCCTTTTACCTGCCTATTGTTTTCCCCTCGGGAATCGTGGCCTTTCGCATGTTCCGCATCGTGCGGATTCTGCGGCTGTTTCAGGTGAACAAATATTACGATGCGTTCAACGTGATCAGTCAGGTGCTGCGGAGAAAGAGAAGCCAGCTGTTGTCCTCGGTGTTCATCATATTGGTATTGATGACGGCGGCCTCTCTGTGCATGTACAGCCTCGAACACGAAGCTCAGCCGGAGGTGTTTCGGAATGCCTTTTCCGGCTTTTGGTGGGCGGTGTCCACGCTTCTGACCGTAGGTTACGGTGATATTTATCCGGTGACCATCGCAGGCCGCGTCTTCGGCATCATCATCACTTTTTTAGGCGTGGGCATGGTGGCCATTCCCACCGGCATTTTGTCGGCAGGCTTTGTGGAGCACATGTCGGAGCTGCAAAAACCCAGCGAGGAAACGACGTACTGCCCCCACTGCGGAAAGAAGCTGCGCTGATTTTAAGAAAGGGATTCCCTGACCAGATCGAAAAAGACTTTCATGGGCGCGGTGATATGCTTGTCCCGATGGTGAAGCAGCTGAATACAGTCGGAAAACTCCAGTCCGGGGACGTCTAAAACACTGATTCTGCCTTCCGATAGCGCCCCTTGAAATACATATTCCGGCAGGTAGGCAAGTCCCATTCCCCGAGAGACCAGCTCCACGATGATCAGGGGATTGGTCAGGGTCATGATGGGATCGATTCTCCGGTCATATTGGGACAGCCACCGGTCGAAATAATCGCGGTAGCTGTGATCGATTTCCGTAAAGATGAAGTCTTCGCCGGCCAGTTCCTGGGGCGTAAATTGGTGACCGGCAGGAAAGCGGTTTGCTGCGGCAATCATCTTCAGCGGCGACCAGGTTTCAAACACGGCCAGAAATTCATAGGAAGCCAGAGGCTGCGCCACGGTGAGTACGGCGTCCACCTGATTCTGGCGGGGCGCCGTGAGTACGGCGGGACCTGTGAGGATGCGAATCTCCACCTGGATGCGCGGATAGCGCTGATGCAGTTTTTGCAGCAGATTGGGAAACAGGGTGGCTAAAAGGGAATCCACCGTGCCGATGCGCAAAAGACCCTCCGGCTCGGATTCGTTTTGTCCCAGCGCCGCAGCCTGCTGTGCGGCGTCGATGATGGTGTTGGCGTAGATCAGCAGCTGGCGGCCTTTGTCGGTGAGGGACACCTGCTTTCCGATGCGGTCAAACAGCTGAACCTGCAGTTCTTTTTCCAGCTGGCGAATCTGTATGGTGACGGCGGACTGGGAATAACCCAAAAGCGCCGCTGCCTTGGTAAAACTCTGTGTTTCTGCCACCTTTAAAAAGGTGGTTAGCGTGCGAATTTCCATTGATGCGTCCTCTGCGATTGCGTTTTTTAATATTGGTAGAAATCATTGTTTTTATCATAAGCATTAAAATTGTTAATGACTAATATACAATGTATCGCGAAATCTGCGGTAAGTCAATGTAAAAAAGAAAAAGACCGGAAGATTTGCAGAAAAAGCCGCGTGCTTTTTTCGCCATAGCAATCGTTGCCTTTGCGTGGGATTCGTGTTATACTATAATACAATAAGAAGAGGCGGAGCCTTGTGGAAAGAGGGAAGGTTCGCCGCTTGTCACCGTAAAGAGAGGCTCGATACAATATCGATGCGAATGGAGGACAATTATGGATTTACTGTTTTACAATGGCGTCATTCATACCATGGATGAAAAGCAAAACGAACGTGTGGTAGAAGCCGTAGGAGTTACCGGCGACAAAATCACTTTCGTAGGTTCCAATGAAGAAGCCGCCAAGCTGGATGCCGCTGAAAAGATCGACCTGGGCGGAAAGCTGATGCTGCCCGGATTCATCGAAGGCCACATGCACCTGTGCAGCTATGCGTTCACCAACAACAACGTAATGCTGTTCGACTGCAAGTCCGTGGAGGATTGTCTGGAAGCAGCCAAGAAGTTCCGTGCAGCTCATCCCGATGCGAAATGGCTGTATTGCCGTGGCTGGAACGAGGATAACTTCACCGAAAAGAGATATCCCACCAGAGAAGAACTGGATGCCATTTGCCCGGATATTCCCATTCTGATGACCCGTGTCTGCGGCCACGTAGGTATCGTAAATACGCTGGCATATGACAAGGTTGCCGCTTTGGAAGAAGCCAAACCCTTAGGCAATCAAATGGACAGAGACGGCGGCAGATTATACGAAGACGCTACTCAGCTGTACTATCACATTTTGGAAAAGCCCTCTCAGGAATACGTAGAAGATCTGATGCGCTTCGGTATGAGAAAGCTCAACGAATGCGGTATCACCACCTGCCAGCCTGACGATTTCTCTTCGATCCCCGGCGCCGACTGGAAGCTGATCGTAAGCGCTTACAAGGATCTGGAAGCCAAGGGCGAAATGACTGCTCGCATCTACGAGCAGAGCTTGTTCATGAGATACAACGAATACGAGGAATTCCTGGCAGAAGGATATCGCACCGGCATGGGCGGCGAATACTTCACCATCGGACCTCTGAAGCTGCTGCAGGACGGTTCCCTGGGCGCTAAGACCGCGGCTTTGACCGAGCCTTACATCGGCACCACCGATAACTACGGAATCGTCACCATTCCTCAGGAGGATCTGGACAGATACGTGATGACCGCGCAGAAGAACGGCATGTCCGTTGCCGTACACTGCATCGGCGACAAGGCCATGGAAATGGTTTTAGACGCTATTGAAAAGGCGCAGGCGGCTTATCCCAATGACGACATCCGTCACGGTATCGTTCACGTGCAGATCACCACGAAGAAGATTCTGGAAAGAATGGCGAAGGACAAGGTAATCGCGTTCATTCAGCCCGTATTCATCGGCTACGATATGGACATCGTAGAAGATCGTGTCGGTGCGGAAAGAACCAAGGATACCTATGCGTGGAAGACCATGAACGATCTGGGCATCCTGACCGTAGGAGGTTCCGATGCTCCCATCGAAAGCTTTGATATTCTGGAGAACATCTACTTCGCCGTAACCCGCGAAAAGCTGAAGGGCGGCCCCGAAGGCGGCTGGCTGCCGGATCAGAAGGTCAGCGTCAACGATGCTGTTAAGATGTTTACCACCCACGGCGCGAAGGCTCGTTTCGGCGAAAACGAATACGGCCAGATCACCGAAGGCTACAAGGCTGACCTGGTAGTTCTGTCCGATAACATCTACGAAATCGAACCGCACAAGATCAAGGACGTAAAGGCTGTTCGCACTGTCGTAGGCGGAAAGACCGTATACGAAGCGTAGTCGCGAAAGGTGACGTATGGCGATGAAACATCGCAAACGAAGATAAACAGAAAAACGACCAATAACGGAAAAACCGCGCAAAACAGCAGTTCTGCGCGGTTTTTTGCTGGCAAGTCTTGTGGTATTCGCAAAAGGTAAAGAATGTGATAAAATAAGAAGTATTGAGAAAGGGGAACCGCCATGGAAAAAGAACGGGCCGGAAAAAATAAGGTTTTGTTGGCGATGTCTGCGCTGCTGTTTGTTTTCGGCGGAGGCCTTCTTTTTGTCTGTCGGTCTTATCCGGCCGTTGCCGACTGGTACGTAAGCGGACCCTTTCAGTTCTTTCCCAATGTAATGGGACGGTTGACAGGGCTCTTTTCTTTTTCCCTGTATGAAGTGATTTTATATCTTCTGGTGGCTGCGGCGCTCTGGCGGATCTCCCGCGGCATCGTCTGCTTATTGCAGAGGCGTCGGCCGCTTCGCGTGAAGGATGGCCTTTGCAGAGCGGTTTTCTTTGTGGCGGCGGTGTTTTGCGTGCTTTGTGCTACCTGCCTTGCCAACTACGGACGCAGTCCCCTTGCCGAAGAACTGGGTCTGACGATTCAGCCTTCCTCCGTTGAGGAACTTCAGGCGCTGTGCCGGACGCTGGCAGAGGACGCGGAAGCAGTGATGGATGAAGTGGAACGGGACAGCGAAGGAAGATTCACCATCGGGGGAACTGACGTTCGCGGTCAGGCGCAGGGGGCCATGTACCGCCTGGGCGAGATGTACGAAGTGTTTGCGGGGTATTATCCCAAGCCGAAGCCGGTGCTGTGGTCGGAGGGCATGTCCTATATCGATTTGACGGGAATGTATTCTCCCTTCACCATCGAGGCCAATTACAATGCGGACGCCCCCGACGACGTGATTCCCTATACCATCTGTCACGAATTGGCACATTTGAGGGGATTGATCCGTGAGGAGGAAGCGGGTTTCGCCGCCTGGCTTGCCTGTTACCATTCGGACAGTCTCGAACTGCGCTACAGCGGAGCGATCAGCGCTTTGCGCTACGGGTTGAACGCGCTGTATAAGCAAATGTCCTATGAGGAATACGCGCAGTTTTATAACGCCCTTCCGCTTCCGCTGCGTCGGGATCTGTGGGAGAACAGCCAGTACTGGAAACGCCACAGGAGCGTCAGCTATCAGGTGGGAAATAAGGTGAACGACGCCTATTTAAAGGTAAACGCCCAGGAGGGCGGCGTCAAAAGCTACGGGCGGATGATCGACCTGCTTTTGGCATATCGGAGAACCGGTGCGGAGCTGACGTAGCGCGGATGACAGCAGAAGTCGGGTGACTATGTGGCGGCGGAGGTCGGGCGGCGCGGCATAAGCCGCAGGCATTTTCAATAGATATGGGAGAGAGAATATGGAATGGAAGGTTATAGCGAAAATCCACAGCGATTTTCCCACAAAATTCGGGATCCCGCGGCAGAGCGGTCTGGCGGAGAACCTGAAAGCCACGGTGGTGTTTGAACCGGAATATCGGGTTGCCGACGCGGTGAGAGGACTGGAGGACTTTTCCCACATCTGGCTGATCTGGCAGTTTTCAGAGGCCGTCAGGGACGGCTGGTCGCCTACGGTGCGGCCGCCGCGACTGGGTGGAAACAAGCGGGTAGGCGTATTTGCCACCAGATCGCCCTTTCGCCCCAATGCCATCGGCCTGTCATCGGTGCGGCTTTCTGAAATCGAATACACCAGAGAGTTGGGACCGGTGCTTCACGTGACCGGTGCGGATCTGATGGACGGTACTCCCATCTACGACATCAAGCCCTATCTGCCCTATGCGGACAGTCATCCTCAGGCGAGAGAAGGGTTTGCCCCGCCGCCGGACGAACACAAGCTGACGGTGGATTTTCCCCAGCAGCTTCTGGAACGCATCGCGGAAGACCGCAGGGCGGGATTGCTGGAAGTTTTGAGGCAGGATCCCCGGCCGGCGTATCAGAAGGATCCTCAGCGAGTTTACGGCTTTTCCTTTGGGAAAGCGGAAATCAAGTTTACCGTGGATGATGAGAGCGGGCGCCTGACGGTGAAAGAAGTGGAGATTCGGTAAATGGAAAATTGACAAAGGAAATGAAACTACTTACAATAAATGAAAAGAGAGTCATAAAGACCCGGGGAGTCGGGTCGTTACGTGAATATGAGAAAGGAGACTGGTTATGGGATTGATAAAAGCGGCAACAGGTGCGGCAGGCGGCGTTCTGGCGGATCAGTGGAAGGAGTATTTTTACTGCGAAGCATTGGACAGCCGGATTTTGGTAACGAAGGGAAGAAAAAAGGCCACCAGGCGTTCCTCTAACACGAAGGGTGATGAAAACATCATCACCAACGGTTCTGTGATCGCCGTTGCCGACGGGCAGTGTATGATCATCGTGGAGCAGGGAAAGGTGGCGGAACTGTGCGCCGAACCGGGAGAGTACGTCTACGACCAGTCTACGGAGCCGTCCATTTTCCACGGCGGCAGGCTGGCGGACAACATCATGGACGTATTTCGCAACATCGGCAAGCGTTTCACCTTCGGCGGCGAGGCGCCCAAGGATCAGCGAATCTATTATTTCAATACGAAGGAATTGATCGGAAATAAATACGGCACACCCTCGGCGGTTCCCTTCCGCGTGGTGGATTCCCAGATCGGACTGGACGTGGACATTGCCATTCGCTGTTTCGGCGAGTACAGCTATAAAATCACCAATCCCATGCTGTTTTACACCAACATCTGCGGCAACGTAGAGGGGGATTACACCAGGGATCAGCTGGACGGCCAGCTGAAGACGGAGCTTTTGACGGCGCTTCAGCCGGCCTTTGCCAAGATCAGCGCTATGGGTATCCGTTACAGCGCGCTGCCCGGTCACACCATGGAGCTGGCGGAGGCTCTCAACGAGGTGCTGTCGGCGAAGTGGAAGGATCTGCGGGGCGTGGAGATCGTGTCCCTGGGCGTTTCCAGCGTGAAGGCCAGCGACGAAGACGAGGAAATGATCAAGAAGCTGCAGAAGGATGCGGCGCTGCGAAATCCCAATATGGCGGCGGCACATCTGGTAGGCGCTCAGGCGGAAGCCATGAAGGCGGCGGCGTCCAATCAGGGCGCGGGAGCAGCCATGGCCTTCATGGGCATGAACATGGCGGGAAGCGCCGGCGGCGCCAACGCGCAGAGCCTGTTCCAAATGGGGCAGCAGGCTGCCAGCGGGGCTGCGTCGGGGAATGCGGGCAACGCCGCGCAGGGAAGCGCAGCCGGCGACAGCTGGACTTGCGGCTGCGGAACGGTTGCCAGCGGTAAATTCTGTCCCGAGTGCGGCGCACCGAGACCGGCGGACGGCTGGGTTTGCAGCAGCTGCGGAGCTGTAAACAAGGGCAAGTTCTGCTCGGAATGCGGTGCAAAGAAGCCGGCGGAGGCGCTGCAGTATAAGTGTGACAAGTGCGGCTGGGAACCGGAGGACCCCACCCATCCGCCTAAGTTCTGTCCCGAATGCGGTGATCCCTTCAACGAGGAAGACGTGAAATAGCCATGGAAGAACGTATTGTCAATTATAAATGCCCCAACTGCACGGGGCCGCTTCGCTACGACGAGGCCTTGGGAAAGCTGAAATGCGACCACTGCGAAAGCGTCTTTACGGCGGAGGAAATCCAGGCGCAGATGGAGGCGGAGAAGGCGCAGGAACAGGCGCAAGAGGACGCCTCTGCCTGGGACACCTCGACCATGACGGAAAACTGGGGCGAGGGGAGCGAGAAGCTGGCGGTCTACAACTGTCCTTCCTGCGGTGCGGAGTTGATCTGCGAGAAAACCGCGGCGGCCATCGATTGCCCCTACTGCGGAAACCATACCATTCTTCTGGAGCAGCTTCGCGGGGCGTTGAAGCCGGACTATGTGATTCCCTTTCAAGTGACGAAGGAGCGGGCGGTGGCGGCTCTGAAAGAGCATTACAAGGGAAAGATTTTTCTGCCCAAAACCTTTAAAGAGGAGAACCACATTCAGGAGGTGAAGGGAATCTACGTTCCCTTCTGGCTGTTCGACGGAACGGCCGACGCAGATGTGATGTTTCACGCCACCAGAACCCACGTCCATCGCGAGGGAAATGACGAAGTTACCGTAACGGAGCATTTCAACGTCCATCGCGCCGGGAGCGTGGATTTCGAAAAGATCCCGGTGGACGCTTCCTCGAAGATGCCGGATGAATATATGGATGCCATCGAGCCTTTCAATTACAGTGAAATGAAGGAATTTTCCACCGCTTACCTGCCGGGATTTCTGGCGGATAAGTACGATGTGATGGTGGAGAACTGTTCCCAGCGAGCCGATGAAAGAGCGGCGGAAACGGTGTATCGCGCCATGGAATCCAGCGTTGTGGGTTACATGGGGAAGGTTTGCGTCAACAAGCGCATTGCCTTAAAGCGCGGTCAGGTGAAGTACGCCATGCTGCCGGTGTGGCTGTTAAGCACCAAGTGGAAGGGAAAGAACTTCCTCTTTGCCATGAACGGACAGACGGGGAAAATGGTGGGCGACCTGCCGGTTTCTCTGGGAAGGTTCTGGGGATTGTTTGCGGCAATCACCGCGCCGCTGACGGCTATCGTATGGCTGTTGCTGCAGTGATGGAGGGTGAACGCATGAAAGAAGTGAAGGATACGAGCAGGACACAGAGATGCCTGTGCTTTCTGGCGGCGCTCCTGACGGTGTTTTTTCTGTGGATGCCCGGAAAGGTCTACGCCGAAGGAGAGATCGATACATATATTTACGACGCGGTAGGAATGTTCACCGCAGAACAGTGGAGCGAGCTGCAGGAAAAGGCGGCTGAGGCTTCCGCGGCATACGAGTGCGGCGTGTATTTTGCCGCGGTGGAGGATTTTCGGCAGTACAGTCATTCTCAGGACGTGCAGACGGCCACGGAGGACATCTATCTGATCAGCGACTTCGGCTGGGGCGAGGGAAAGGACGGCGTGTTTTTGCTTCTCAGCATGAGCGAAAGGGACTATGCGCTGATCGCCTACGGCGATTTTGGAAACGCCGCTTTCACCGACTACGGAAAAGAAGTGATGAGCGATCATTTTCTGGACGATTTCGCCGATGACGACTGGTACGCCGGCTGTTTGGATTACATCGAGGATTGCAGCTCTTTTATGGAGCAGGCGAGAAACGGCCAACCCTACGATGTGGATTCCAATGATGGTTGGCAGGGGGAACTTGGGGAAAGCGATGCTCTCGTCAGAATTTCCATGGCGCTCCTGCCGTCGGCGGCCTTTGCCATGGTGGTCTGCGTGGTGTTGAAACGCAAGATGAAAACGGCCAGAAAGGAAAAGGCGGCGTTTGAATACGTGGTGGACGGAGCGGTGCATTTCCGCATCAAACAGGATATGTTTTCCCATGTCACCCAGACGAGGCGGCGCATCCAAAACAACAACTCCGGCGGAAACCGCAGCGGCGGCACCCACGTCAACAGCCGTGGATTTTCCGGCCGAAGCGGGAAGTTTTAAAACCCATATCATTTACTTAAAGTTTTACAGGAGGTAGGAGCAAACGATTATGAAAAGAGTAACAGCCATTGTTTTGTCAATCTTCTTGCTGGCGGGACTTGCGGGATGTAACGGCACCCCGGCCTTTTCCGAAATGGAACTGACGGAGGCGCAGTCCTACGCCTATGAGGCGATTCATGGGTACGAGATCAATAGGAAGCTTTCGCTGCTTTCGGCGGAGGTGCTTCTGACAGAGGACGTAACCAAAGCGATTCCTGACAATATCATTACAAAGGATTGGGAAGAGGTGCAGGAGACCCGTGCCATCGTACTGGCAAAGTACGGAGATTTGAGCGCGCAGGAGAATGACGAAGAGGCGTCAAAGGACGGCAAAGAAACGGAAATCGAACCGTCGCTGGTCATGGCGTTTTTCCTGAATGAAGAAAAGGAGACGATCGCAGAGGTCAGAGTTTCCGGTGTAAACGGTTCCGAAAACGCGGCTGCGGAGGGCTACGGGGTGAAGGACTATAGCGATGCGGCCAGTACCTTTCGCCGTCAGCTGGCGGAAGCGGAACTGAGCGTCGATGACTTTTTAGCGAAAAACAGCGCCGATCAGGCACTTGCCGCCTTTGCTCCCAAGGTGCAGGGTCTGGAGAAAACCATGGAGAAGCTGGGGACGGCGGAGCTTGCCCGAGCCACCGGCAACAACAAAATCTGCATGGAATATCTGTCAAGACTTTGGAACTGCGCTATACTGAGGGAACAGTTATCGCGGGCGGAAGCGATGAAAGGGATGAGCGGTAAAGAGCAGTATACGGCGCAGGAGTTAGCGGAGTCGGACATCGAACTTTGGGAACAGAAATGTTCGATCTTGACGGAGTACGCGAAAACAGCAAAGCAGCTTGCGGACTACGAAGGAGCGCATGCTGAAGCCATTGCGCCGTTAAAGAAAGCGTTGGCCGAATTCCCGGCGGACAGCTGGTGGGATGACGAGGCGTATCTGAAACTCTGCCTTGCTTCCGATGAGTGTAACCAGTACGACGTGCTCAGGAGACAGCTGCGCATTTACGAATCCAGCCTTACTACATTGGATGATGCGATGAAAGCGGAGGACGCCGATTACCGCGAATATATAGCGGAAAAACTCAATACGGAAACGGATGCCTTTTCCGATTATTCCAATGCGGTAAAGACTTATGTGCAGTGCGTACGGAATCAGGAGAACTTTTTGACAAAAAACGCCCAGCAGCTTTCCGCCTATAAGACCGCGGAAGCGGCTGCCAGAAAAGCGGCCGGCGCGCAGTATGAAGAGGACATCGAATACATCAAGGTGCAGATCACCTATGAGGATTTGATCGAGCAGCGCAGCGCTCATGAGAGCGCCGTGAAAAACTCCAAAGAAGCGGCGGATAAAATCCGTAAGGAGATGGAAGAGGAAATCGCAGCTGTTGAGGAAGAAGAGGCGGAGCGTCAGAATCGAGTGCTGGTGGCGCAGATGCAGGAGAAGCTGCGGGAGTATCTGTCTCAGGAGCATGAATCCGTTTCCGAATATGAGGCGGGCACCGATCAGTGGGGCAGCCTGCATCCCGACTTTGCGGCGTATCAGAATAAAAATCTGACCTATATTGTAGAGCATACAAATTATACGCCTAAAACGAATTCCGGTTCCGGAAGCGGCTCCGGCAGCGGCGGTATGAAGTACGATCCCAATGACGAAAACTACAGCAGCCACGATTATGACGGAGACGGAAGACTCAGCGATCAGGAATTCCAGGATGCCTTTAACGACTATGTAAACGATATTTTAAGCCAATAAACTGCTGGATGGTTTTTGCAAGTACAAAAACGAGCTGCGCTATAAAGCACAGCTCGTTTTTTGCGTTGTTATTGCGGCTGACGACGGCACAGGCCGATGGCCGCGCATACGTTTGAAATCTACAGCTGAGGGCCGGCCTTGACCAGAGCCTTGCCTGCTTCGTTTTTTGTGTACTTTTCGAAGTTCTTCACGAAGAGGGTGGCCAGATCCTTCGCCTTCGTTTCCCATTCGGCGGCGTCGCCGTAGGTATCGCGGGGATCCAGAATGTTGGAATCCACACCGGGCAGAGCCGTGGGAACGGATAAGTTGAACAGCGGGATCACCTTGGTGTCGGCGGATTCGATGGAACCGTCAAGGATGGCGTCGATAATGCCGCGGGTATCCTTGATGGAGATGCGCTTACCGGTGCCGTTCCATCCGGTGTTGACCAGATACGCCTTGGAACCGTTGGCTTCCATCTTCTTGACCAGCTCCTGGGCATATTTGGTGGGATGCAGTTCCAGGAAGGCCTGACCGAAGCAGGAGGAGAAGGTGGGCGTCGGTTCGGTGATGCCGCGCTCCGTGCCTGCCAGCTTGGCGGTAAAACCGGACAGGAAGTAGTACTGTGCCTGTTCCGGCGTCAGGACGGAAACCGGGGGCAGCACGCCGAAGGCGTCCGCGGACAGGAAGATGACGTGCTTTGCCGCAGGCGCTGCGGAAATGGGACGCACGATATTCTTGATGTGGTCGATGGGATAGGACACACGGGTATTTTCCGTAACGCTCTTGTCGGCGAAGTCGATCTTGCCGTCGGCGTCCAGCGTGACGTTTTCCAGCAGGGCGTTTCTGCGGATGGCGTTGTAGATGTCCGGTTCGGATTCTTTATCCAGGTTGATGACTTTGGCGTAGCAGCCGCCCTCGAAGTTGAAGACGCCGTTGTCGTCCCAGCCGTGTTCGTCGTCGCCGATGAGCAGGCGCTTGGGATCGGTGGACAGGGTGGTCTTGCCGGTTCCGGACAGACCGAAGAACAGGGCGGTGTTTTCACCGTTCATGTCGGCGTTGGCGGAGCAGTGCATAGAAGCGATGTCCTGTAACGGCAGGTAGTAGTTCATCATGGAGAACATGCCCTTCTTCATTTCGCCGCCGTACCAGGTGTTCAGGATGACCTGCTCGCGGGAGGTGATGTTGAAGGCAACCGCCGTTTCCGAGTTCAGACCCAGTTCCTTGTAGTTGGTAACCTTTGCCTTGGAAGCGGTGTAGACGATGAAGTTAGGTTCGAAGTTCTTCAGTTCTTCCGCGGTGGGCTGGATGAACATATTCTTTACGAAGTGCGCCTGCCATGCCACTTCCATGATGAAGCGGATAGCCATGCGGGTGTCCTTGTTGGCGCCGCAGAAAGCATCGACGACGAACAGCCTCTTGTTGGACAGCTCTTTCAGAGCCAGAGCCTTCAGCTCGCCCCATACTTCTTCGGATACGGGATGGTTGTCGTTCTTGTACTCGTCAGATGTCCACCATACGGTATTCCTGGAGTTTTCGTCCATGACGATGTACTTGTCCTTGGGGGAACGTCCGGTGTAGATACCGGTCATCACGTTGACCGCATCCAGTTCGCTGAGCTGCCCCTTTTCGTAGCCCGTCAGCTCCGGCTTGATTTCTTCTTCAAAGAGAAGCTCGTAGGAAGGATTATACACGATTTCCGTGGTGCCTTCGATTCCGTACTGATTCAGATTGATTTGTGCCATTGTAAACGACCTCTTTTCTCAATTCTATGGACCTCCATGGGAGAATCCGCGTCACGTAATTGTTAATTCTATCATACCTGACGGGGCGAATAAAATCAATGTGGAGCGGATTTTCTTTGGAAAACAAAGAATCGACCGCATTTAGTTTGTTAAAGCAACCGGCCGCGGGGAATGCTACCGGCAGAAAGAGATTGACCGGTATGCCGGTGCCGCTGTATAATAAATCCAGAGTAAAATGAGAGGAGAAAACGGGATGAAAACTGGATTTATCGGACTTGGCATCATGGGGAAACCCATGGCGAAAAATTTATTGAAGGCCGGGACGGATTTAATGGTATATGATTTAAATGACGCAGTAGTGCAGGAATTGGTAGAGCTGGGCGCCCAAAAAGCCACCGTCTGTGAGATCGGAAGGTCGTGCGGCGTGGTCTTTACCATCCTTCCCACGGCGGCTATCGTACAGCAGGTGCTGTTCGGTGAAGATGGCGTCTGTCAGGCTATGAAAAAGGCGAATTCTCAGGCCGCTAAGGGCGGCGCTGTGGTCTGCGATATGAGTTCGGTGACTCCCGGGGAGTCCCGTCTCTGCTATGAAAAGTTGAAGGAGATCGGCGTGGGTTTTGTGGATTCTCCCGTCAGCGGCGGTGAACCCAAGGCCATCGACGGAACGCTGGCCTTCATGGCCGGCGGAGATGAGAAGGATTTCGAGACGCTTATGCCGTATTTTGAAAGCATGGGCGCTTCCGCTTTGCTGGTGGGCTCCTCCGGAAGCGGCAGCATCGCCAAACTGGCCAATCAGATCATCGTCAATTTGAATATCGCGGCGGTTTCCGAAGCCTTCGTCTTAGCCACTAAGGCGGGAGCCGACCCGGCCAAGGTCTATCAGGCCATTCGCGGCGGTCTGGCGGGAAGCACCGTCATGGACGCCAAGGTACCCATGATGCTGGAACGTAACTTTACCCCCGGCGGCACCATCCGCGTCAATCACAAGGACATCAAAAACGTCATGGCAACCGCTCACGACGTGGACGTTCCCCTGCCGCTGACCAGCCAGCTGTTTGAAATCATGCAGGCGCTGAAGGTGAGCGGTCACATGGTTGACGACCACAGCGGCATCGTGCAGTACTTTGAGCGGTTGGCCGGCGTGGAGGTCAGGTCACAGAACCGTTAGGAGAAAGCTATGAAAGAGGAAAAAATCATCTGCGCGGATATTTTGAATTCCTTTCCGCCGGTGGACGAGGCGGCGGTGGAGCAGCTGCTTCAGGCGGAAGTGCGCAATAACCATAAAAAGATCGTGGTGCTGGACGACGATCCTACGGGAGTGCAGACGGTGCATGACATTTCCGTCTACACGGACTGGGATTTGGACAGCATACGTCAGGGTTTTTCTGAGGAACGGCCGCTGTTTTATATCCTGACCAATTCCCGGGGTCTGACCGCAGCGCAGACCACCCGGGTACATGAGGACATCGCCCATCGGGTGGCGCAGGTTTCCCGGGAGACGGGCAAGGACTTTCTGATCATGAGCCGCAGCGATTCTACGCTGCGGGGTCACTATCCTCTGGAACCTCAGCTGTTGAAGGAAATCATTGAGCAGGAGACGAAAACCACCGTCGACGGCGAGGTCATGTGTCCGTTTTTCAAAGAGGGCGGCCGCTTTACCATCGGCGACGTTCACTATGTCAAATACGGCGACCGATTGGTTCCCGCCGGAGAAACGGAGTTTGCCAAGGATAAGACCTTCGGCTATCAATCCTCGGATTTGAAGGAATACATCGAAGAAAAGACGGGCGGAGAATTCAAGGCCGCCGATGTGACCGGTATTTCTCTCGAAGACCTTCGGGCGCTGCACTTCGATAAGATCACCAATCAGCTGATGGCGGTACACGATTTTCACAAAGTGGTGGTCAATGCCATCGACTATGTGGATGTGAAGATTTTCTGCATCGCGCTGTATCGCGCCATGGCGCAGGGCAAGCATTTCATGTTCCGCACGGCTGCGGCACTGGTGAAGGAAATGGGCGGCATCACATCGCAGCCGCTTCTCACCAGAGAACAGATGGTGACGGAGCAAACCGGAAACGGCGGCGTCATCGTGGTGGGTTCTCACACGGAAAAAACCACCCGGCAGCTGGAAGAATTGAAAAAGCTATCCGGCATCGCCTTTGCGGAATTCGACTCGGATCTGGTGCTGGACGACGAGAAGTTTGGGGAGGAAACCAGACGGGTGACCCGCTGGATTGAAGAGACCGTGGCCTCGGGGAGGACGGCGGTAGCCTATACGAAGCGAAAGCTGCTGACGGTACCCAACGACACCAAGGAGGCCGCGCTGATGCGTTCGGTCAAGATCTCCGATGCCGTGCAGTCTCTGGTGGGAAATCTCACAGTGAAACCCAGCTTCGTCATCGCCAAGGGAGGCATCACCTCCAGCGACGTAGGGACAAAGGCGCTGCGGGTTCGCAGAGCCACGGTCATGGGGCAGATTCGTCCCGGAATTCCCGTCTGGAAAACCGGGGAGGAAAGCAAATTTTCCCACACGCCTTACGTGATTTTCCCCGGCAACGTGGGAGAGGACACCACGCTGCGGGAGGCCGCTGAGATACTGATGCAGCCGCAGGCGTAACGCGTCCGCGGGCGACAAAAGGCGCATTGCACGTTATTCTATTTTTCATAAGAGAACGGAGAAAACCATGGATTATAATAAATTAGCGAACCTGTTGTTCCCTCAGATCAAAAAGACACCGGAGGACTACGAGAGAATCTATCCCCAGAGAAATCTGCCGGAGGGCGCCAAGGTAACGCGCCTGGGTCCCAGTCCTACGGGATTCATTCATCTGGGCAATCTGTACGGCGCCTTTGCCGATGAACGTCTGGCACACCAAAGCGGCGGCGTTTTTTTCCTGCGCATCGAAGATACCGACGATAAGCGGGAAGTGCAGGGCGCGGTTCCCATGCTGATTCAGGCGCTGCATCACTTCGGCGTCAACTTCGACGAGGGAGCCACCATGAACGGCGAGGTGGGAGATTACGGACCTTATTATCAGAGCCAGAGGGGCGAAATCTACCAGTGCTTCGCCAAGCATTTGGTGTCTCAGGGAATGGCGTATCCCTGCTTTATGACGGAGGAGGAAATTGCCCAGGTTCGCGAAGAACAGGAAGCGCAGAAGCTGAATCCGGGAATTTACGGCGCTTACGCCAAGTGCAGAGACCTCACCTTTGAAGAGGTGGTGGAACGCATCAGCGACGGTGAGGAATACGTCATTCGTTTCCGTTCAGGCGGCGATTCCCAGAAGCACTTCACCGTAGTGGACGGAGTTCGCGGAGCGCTGACCCTGCCGGAAAACGATCAGGACGTGGTCATTTTGAAAAAGACAGGCATTCCCACGTACCATTTCGCTCACGTGGTGGACGATCACTTGATGAGAACCACCCATGTAGTTCGCGGCGAGGAGTGGCTGTCCTCTCTGCCCATCCACGTGGCGCTGTTTGAGGCGCTTGGCTGGGAACCGCCCACCTACTGCCACACTACGGTTTTGATGAAGATGGACGGCGAGACCAAGCGGAAGCTCTCCAAGAGAAAGGATCCGGAGCTGTCCCTGGAATATTACAAGCAGGAGGGATACCATCCCCAGGCGGTGAGAGAGTACCTGATGACCATTTTGAACTCCAATTACGAGGAATGGCGGATTGCCAATCCCGACGAGCCGGTGGAGGCCTTCTCTTTCAGTACGGAAAAGATGAGCAACTCCGGCACGCTGTTCGATTTGGACAAGCTCAACGACATCTGCAAGGACGTTTTGGCGAAGATGACTGCGGAGGAAGTTCTTCGGTATATGATTGACTGGGCGGAGGAATACCAGCCGGCAATCGCGGCGCTGATGAAGGACGATCCGGAAAAGATGCTGAAGATCTTCTCTATCGACCGGGGCGGCGAAAAGCCGAGAAAGGATTTGATCTACTGCCGTCAGATTTTCCACTTCATCAGCTATTTCTTCGACGAGCATTTCGTGATCGAAGCCGACTATCCCCCGGAGGTTTCCATGCAGGACGCCAAGGCCATTTTAAATCGCTATTTCCAGGAATACGATGAAGCTGACGACAACGAAGCCTGGTTCAACAAGGTCAAGGAGATGGCCGCGGACATGGGTTACGCACAAAAACCCAAGGATTACAAAAAGAATCCCGACCAATACAAGGGTCACGTGGGTCACGTCAGCAACGTCATCCGGCTGGCCATCACCGGCCGCACCAATTCTCCCGACCTGTGGCTGATTCAGCAGATCATGGGAACGGAACAGGTGAGGGGCAGAATCGCTCAGGCCTTTCAGGATATTGGGTAACGCCATGAAGATGAACATTTTAGTCACGCTGGATGCGGGGTATCTGAGTCCGCTGACCATCATGCTTCGGTCGCTGGTGGACAATCACAGATGTGAGTTGGACGTGTACGTGATGAATTCCTCGTTGACGAAGAAGCATCTGAAACAGGTGCGGGACAACGTAGAAGCGTACTGCGGCTCTCAGGCGGTTCAGGGACTGCGGCTCATCGACGTCAAGGTGGATCAGGCCATGCTGCAGGATGCGCCCATCACGGACCGATATCCGCAGGAGATGTACTATCGAATCTTTGCGGCGCGATTTCTGCCGGAACATCTGGATCGCGTGCTGTATCTGGATCCGGACATGGTGATCATCAATTCTCTGACGGAATTATATGAAATGAATATGGGCGGCGATTGGTTTGCCGCCGCTTCCCACGTAGGAAAGGTATTGGAAAAGATCAACGAGATTCGCCTGCAATCGGAAGAGCCGGGACCGTATATCAATTCCGGCGTCATGCTGATGAATCTGAAAGAACTGCGAAAGCATCAGGACGAAAGACAGGTGTTCGACTACATCGAAAAAAATAAGGAACTTTTGATTCTTCCGGATCAGGACGTAATCAGCGCGCTGTACGGTGGAAGGATACGGGAGATCGACCCTTACCGGTACAATATGACGGAGCGGCTGCTGATGGTACAGCTTCCCGGTACGGAGCTGGCGGATATGAAATGGATCTGCGACCACTGTGCGGTCATCCATTACTGTGGCCGGAACAAGCCGTGGAAGGAGCACTATATCGGAAAGCTGGACATTTTTTATCACTGGTATGCCAGAATTCTCCGGGCTTGATTATAGACGCACAGGACACGAAAGCACCGCGATAAAGAAGAAAGCGTGAATCACGAAAAAAGAGGTAAAAGCAATGGATTACAAAAAAGAATTTGTCCAATTTATGGTGCGTTCCGGCGTACTGACTTTCGGCGATTTTGTCACCAAGAGCGGCCGCAATACGCCCTATTTCGTCAACACGGGCAACTACAAGACGGGTTTGCAGGCGGCGAAGCTGGGAAAGTTTTATGCCGACTGCATCCATGAGCATATGAAAGAAAATCGCATTTCCACCGACGTGAAGGCGCTGTTTGGCCCTGCCTACAAGGGAATCCCTCTGGCGGTATCCACCTCCATCGCCCTGGCTACGGAATACGGTATGGACATCAATTACTGCTTCAATCGTAAAGAAGTGAAGGATCACGGCGAGGGAGGCAAGATGGTGGGTTACCGGCTCAACGATGGAGATAAGATTCTGATTACGGAGGACGTGATCACCGCAGGAACCGCTGTTCGCGAAGTGATGCCCCAACTGAAAGCGGCTGCCGACGTGCAGGTGGAGGGTATGATCATCTCCGTGGACAGAATGGAACGGGGTCGCGGTGAAAAGACCGCCGTTCAAGAGGTGGAAGAAGAATTCGGCCTGAAGGTATATTCCATCGTGACCGTGCGCGAGGTCATCGACATGCTGCACAATGTTCCTGTGGACGGCAGGGTTTACATCGATGACGAAATGAAAGCAAAAATGGAAGCCTATCTGGAGCAGTATTGCGTGAAATAAGGCTGTAACGCATCAAAAACCGGTGCGTTATGTTGACGATAGACTATATAATATGCGGCAAGGCGTTCTGCTCAGAAATTGAATTGCGCCCCGTTTGTTAGACAGTATGTCATGCTATCTAATAAATGGGGTGTTTTTTGGTTGTTCTCGCTTTTGTGAAACCGGCGGAAAATTCGTTGAATGAAACTCATAAAATGGCGATTGACGAATACCCCGCAGGGGTATATAATGACAAGCGAAAAGAATAAAAACGGAAAATGAGGGGAATTCTATGACGGATATGACAGAAAGCAAAGAAATGCCCTGTTGTTCTCAAAGGACAAAACAGCGTACGGAAAAAGAATACAAAGATCTGATTCATCGCTTGAACCGCATCGAAGGGCAGGTGCGGGGAATCAAAGGAATGGTCGAAAACGACGCGTACTGCGTGGACATTTTGATTCAGGTGGCGGCGGTCAACGCGGCGCTGAACAGCTTCAACAGAGTGTTGCTGGCCAATCACATCGAAACCTGCGTGGCGGAGGATATTCGCGCCGGAAAGGAAGGGGCGGTGGAGGAACTGGTTGCTACGCTGAAAAAGCTGATGAAATAAAGAGGGTGAGGACGTATGAAACAATATAACGTAACGGGTATGAGCTGCGCGGCCTGCAGCGCCCACGTGGAAAAGGCGGTGCAGGCGGTAGAGGGCGTCACCTCGGTGACGGTCAATCTGCTGACCAACAGTATGAATGTGGAGGGAACCGCTTCCGACAGCGATGTGGTGGCGGCGGTCGTCCACGCCGGATATGGAGCTGCGCCCAAAGGGGGCGCGGGTTCGGGAGCTTCCCAAAGCTCGGGAAATCGAGGTGGCGGAATGTTTGCCGCAGAAGAAGATGCGCTGGTGGATCGGGAGACGCCGGTGATGAAAAAGCGCCTGATCGCATCGCTGGCGCTTTTGGCGCCGCTGATGTACGTCTCCATGGGATATGTGATGTGGGGTTGGCCGGTGCCGGAGATACTGAGGGATAATCCCACGGGAATCGGCGTATTTCAGTTGATTTTCACTGTGGCCATCATGGTGATCAACCAGAAATTTTTCGTCAACGGCTTCGTATCGCTGCTTCACAAAGCACCCAATATGGATACGCTGGTGGCGCTCGGCTCGGCGGCTTCCTTCGTCTACAGCAGCTACGCATTGCTTGCTATGACCAAATTGCAGTCCCAGGGCGAACTGATGGCGGCTCATCACTACCTCCACGAATTCTATTTCGAATCGGCTGCTATGATTCTGGCCTTGATCACTGTAGGCAAGATGCTGGAAACCCGCTCCAAGGGAAAGACCACCGACGCGCTGAAGAGCCTGATGAAGCTGGCTCC
>CANEEC010000013.1 GCA_947426455.1 uncultured Clostridia bacterium
AGAAGAACTCAATCTTCTCTTTGACTCCATTTCTACACTATGCAGTTTTCAATGTGCGCGCGCGTTTGCTACGCGCTCCGCTTTCAAGAAGCGGTCTGTCGAACCCGACAGCTTTTATATAATACCAAACCTCAGGAAATTTGTCAACTACCTATTTTCATCTTTTTTCGGTTCTTTCGCAGGTTTTCTTTCCCGCGCCCTGTCCCATTATTCGGGTTTTCCTGCGCGCGCCTAAAACCAACACAAAAGCAACGCCGCAAGGGCGTAAAGAATATCAAATATTCCAAAACTAAAGTGGTTTCTCTCCTTTTACCCTTCCGTAAATTTCTTCAGTTTTTTATAAAAGGCCGCCTGAGAAATTCCAAGCTCTCGTATGGTTTTCTGTTTATCGTCCCCATTTCTTACCAGAGCTTCGCGAATGATTCTAGCCTCTTCTATTTCCAACTGTGCCTTCAGGGTGCCCGAAGCCGCTGCCGACAATGAAACCGAACTCGGAAGCATGAGATGTTCTTTATATATCATCGGTCCATCGCAAACGGTCAGGGCTCTTTCTATCACATTCTCCAATTCCCGCACGTTGCCCGGCCAATCATAATCCGAAATGACCTCCATGGCTTCTTTCGACAATGCCCTTTCCCGCAATCCATTTTTGCGGCAGGTTTTCTGAAGAATGTAATACGTCAAGGCTTCCAGATCCCCTTTGCGCTGTCGAAGAGACGGCATATGGATGCGTATAACATTAATTCGGTAGTATAGATCTTGACGAAAACGGTGCTCCTTCACTTCTCTTTCCAAATCCTTATTGGTCGCCGTAATAATGCGAACATTCACGTGAATAGGCGTACGGGAACCTACCGGATAGACGTGTCGGTTTTGGATCACATGAAGCAACTTGACCTGAAGTTCCGGTGTTAGTTCACCGATTTCATCCAAAAAAATCGTTCCGCCGTCGGCGTGTTCAAAATAGCCTTTTTTGCCCTTAGGATTTGCTCCCGTGAAAGCGCCTCCCACATAGCCGAACAGCTCGCTCTCCAGCAGCGAAGGTGCGATAGCATTGCAATTAACCTCCACAAAAGGAGTTTCCTTATCTCCACTGTCGTGTATCATTCTGGCAAGAACGGATTTCCCCGTTCCGCTTTCCCCCGTGATAAACACGTTAAAAGTGTTTTGGGAAACCCGGTAGACCATTTTTTTCACTTCCAACATCATTGGAGTATCACCAATTAAATCGGAGGCGATCCGCTGGGGAAACAGTCCCAGCGCTACCATCTTATCCTTTCTGCGAGTTTCAATCGTCCGCCGAATTTCGTCGAATATTTGAATGGATTTTTTCAGCGTTTCCGCATTCTGCAAAAAAACATGAACGCCATCCATGTTCTCCCCTCTTCGGATGCGAAGTAATTTGCAATGCAACGTATATTTAAACACGTCAAGAATCCCTTCATCAGTAGTTTTATCCTCCTTCTCCATCAGATCTTGCAGTTTCCATAGAAAATCGCTAAAAAACACCACTCCGGCATTGGTGTCGGGAAACATTTCCAGAACGTCCAATGCGCAATCCGATGATTTTGCTGCCCAAGAAGCGCCCCGTAGCAATTCTCCTAAGGATTCTTTGCGAAGGGTGTAGCCCATAGACTGAAAGAATTTGACCTGTTTCGTCTTACCGTCGAGAATGACGCAGTGCCCCATGGCCTCTGCATATTTTAATTCGAAAATTTCCTGTTCCACCTGAATTGCCAACAGATTGTTGAAATAATCCACGGATACCTTGATAGGAATTCCTTGGTGGTTTTGGGTCATTTGCACTGTACCATCATCTGCACCCACATAATCCTGCAAATATTTATATGTAGCCTTTGTGCCGTCAACCCCGTAAGCACCCACCGCCAGCAACATGCCGCCCGGCTCAATCGAACGGTCGAAAATTCCTATTTTCTCCAAATCCGTTGTCGTCAAATTACCATCATCCGCGCCAAAATCATTGTCAGCCAGAATAACGATATCTCCTCGCTCAATTTTTCCCGCAGAATGATATCTTGTTTCATCCGTAATTAAGCCGATCATTCTCCCGGCTGTTTCATTGATCATGCCAATAGAAAGATCTTCTCTAATGTATATATATCCCAATCCCGTACTGTCGATCATGGTATGCAGCACATCCTGAAACATCGTCTCGCCCTGCCTTTCCTAAAGCCATACGCCAATCCCTTGATTTATTGTAACACATGCGACCGTTCTATTGAGAATTTTTTCAGAAACCCTACTATAAAAAAGGACTGCTCATCACAGTCCTTTTCACGATATCCATATGCTATTATTTTTCGTCGTCCACCAGGGTCAGCGCCAGTTCCGTCTGCAAACGTACTCCCACCATCAGGCAATCCTGATCTGGCAAAAAGCTGCTGTTGTGGAGAGGTGCCGTGCTGCCATCCGGATTCGCACAACCCAGATGGTAAAAGACAGAGGGACGAAGCGCCGCATAATAGGAGAAATCCTCCACGCCTAACTGCGGGACGTCCTCCAAAACGATATGGTCTTCACCCAACTGTTTTTGAGCAACAGCGCGAAGAACGCCAGTGAGGCCGTCATCGTTGATCAGCGGTCCGTAGCTAGGTATGATCTCCAATTCCGCTTTCCCGCTCATGGCCTGAGCCGTCAATTTACAGATATTCTCCAATTGCGCCCTGACCCTCTCTCTGGAATCCGGCGTCAAGGTGCGGAGAATGCCGTGACATTCCACGTACTCCGCGATCTGATTTCTCACCGCTCCTCCCTGAATTTTTCCAAAGGTACAGACTGCGGAATCCGTGGGATTCGTATTTCTACTGACAATCGTCTGTGCCGAAGCGATGATATGCGCCGCAATCACGATGGCGTCGATTCCCTCATTGGGCCGTGCACCATGACTGGAACGACCATATACCTTTAATGTAAACATATCCGAAGCCGCATACATTTTGCCGTACTTGATACCAATGCTGCCCACGGGGATATCGGAAGAAACATGAAGACCCAGCACATGATCCACCTTGGGATGTTCCAAACAACCTTCGGCAATCATTCGTTGCGCGCCACCGGTATCTTCTTCGTCGGGTTGGAAAAGAAAGACAAAGTTACCGGCAAACTGACCGTTAAGACTCCGCAGCGTCTTTGCCACGCCTAACAGCACTGTCGTATGAGCGTCATGCCCACAGGCATGCATAACGCCGCTATTTTCAGAAGCAAATGCGCATTGCGATTTTTCCTCAACAGGCAAAGCGTCGATATCCGCCCGCAAAGCGATGGTTTTACCCGGCCGGTTTCCTGCCAGTTCCGCTACAATACCAGTACCACCAACGCCGCTTCGGAAGGGAATATCCCATGTCTCAAGTAGCTTCACAATCCGTTTCATCGTCTCAAATTCGTGATTTGACACCTCCGGATATCTGTGAAACTCCTGATAGATTTCCTTCAGTTCTTCCTCCGTAATGGCTTCACGAATCAAATGATCCACTTCTATATTTTTATGCATGGTGCTTCCTCCTGTTATACGTCGTTTCTGCACAGATCTTCCAGCCGTTCTCTCTTGACGGCCACATAGCTGTCACCGCCGCTGAGCATGACTACCGGCGGTTTCGGCAGACGGTTGTAATTAGACGCCATGGAATAATGATAAGCGCCGGTGGTGCAAACGGCTACGGTATCGCCGCGTCCCACAGTTTTCGGAAACATAACATCCTCCTGAATGATATCTCCCGATTCGCAGCATCGGCCTACAAGCGCCGCCTTAAATTCGCAAGGCTCGCTCATTTTGCTTGCCAAAAGGCACGTATAACGCGACCCGTATAGGGCGAAGCGAATATGGTCGGCCATAGAGCCATCCACAGAAACATAATTCTTGTAGCCGGGGATTTTCTTCACAGTCCCTACCGTATAGAGGGTCATTCCCCCGTCGGCAACAATGCTTCTGCCCGGTTCCATATGGATTTCCGGAAGCGGCAACTCCAGCCGTCGACACGTTTCTTTTATCGCCGTGGCCACTTCCTTCACTTTCTCTTCAATATCTAACACAGGATCATCCTGTGTGTATCGAACTCCATAGCCACCGCCCAGATCCAATACAGGAGCCGTAAAGTCGTGCTTTCTTCGCATCTCCGCCGAAAATGTCAGCATAACCTCCGCCGTCCGTTCAAAAATATCCTCGCCGAATATCTGCGAACCTACATGGCAATGATATCCCATCAGGCGAATGTGGGACTGGCGGAGAGTATAGGTCACGATCTCCTCTGCCTGTCCCGTTTCAATGGCGGAACCGAACTTAGAGTCCACCTTCCCCGTGGCAATCGCCGCATAGGTGTGGGGGTCGATGCCGGGAGTCAGCCGCAGAAGCATCTTCTGTACGATGCCCCTGCTGGCGGCCTCCTTTTCCACCGCTTTCACTTCTTCTACGTTATCTGCCACAAAATATCCCACGCCACAATCCATGGCGTAAGCAATATCCTGATCCGTCTTGTTATTGCCATGAAAATACGCTTGCGATAAATCGAAGCCCGCCAGCTTTGCCGTATAGATTTCTCCGGAAGACACCACATCGATCCCCATGTTTTCTTCTTTCATAATCTCATACAATCTCTTAAAGCAGTTGGCTTTGGATGCAAACAAGGGTTGTGCCTGAGAGCCGAAATGAGTAGTGAAGGCTTTTTTATAGATTCGACACTTCTCTCTAATTTTGTCCTCATCCAGCAGATATAAAGGCGTTCCATACTTCCTCGCCAGTTCTACTGTATTCTGCCCGGCAAAATATAATACACCGTTCTCTGTTGTAATGTTATCGCAAATCATCAATTTCCTCACTTCACATATACTGTGCATTTATACATGATTTCCTCTTTTAGAATCCGATCAGTACGGCAACTTCCAGCAGAACCATCTGCGCTACAAACAGAATACCGAACAGCGGCATAAACCATTTCAGCCATGTTTGATAAGGGATGTCTGCAAGACCGCAAACGATAACAATGCCGCCAGTGGGCCACAGCAAATTGGAAAGTCCATCACCAAACTGGAACGCCAGGCAAGCCACCTGTCTGGACAAATCCAGCGTATCGGCCAGAGGCGCCATGATGGGCATCATAACCACTGCCTGTCCTGAACCGGAATTGACAGGGAAGTTGACCAACGTCTGCACAACCAACATAACCTGCGCGGAAATGGAAGGCGGCAGATGCTTCAATAATCCCGCCAATGAGTAAATGATCGTATCGATGATCTGTCCATCGGTCATAACTACCATGATTCCTTTGGCCAGACCAGCCAGCATAGCTCCCCACAGAACATTGCGAGCACAGCTGACGAAAACGTCCACGTATTCATTGGGATTCCAACGGTATACCGCAGCAGCGAAGATGGACATGATAATGAACAGACCGCACAATTCCTTATAGCCCCAACTCCATTTCATCAATCCCAGCATCAAAACGACCAGCGTAACCAGCAGATCCAACAATACCAATACTACTTTTCCATCCACCTTATACTGGCTTAAATCATCGGAAGAGAAGGAGTGAATGCACGGTCTGCCATAAACGACGGACTTTGTAGGATCCTTTTGAATTTTCATTCCATAGCGAATTAAGTAGATGGCGGCGATTGCGATGAATACGAAGAAACAAACAACTCTGAAAGGCGTGCCGGAATACAGAGGCACACCGGATACCGACTGAGCAACGGCTACTGTGTAGGGATTCAAAGTTGCTCCCATGAAACCGATGTATTCTCCCAGTGCAATAATCGCAAAGCCAAACATCGCGTCATAACCCAACGCAATACCCAGGCCCACGATCAGCGGATAGAAACCGTAAAATTCGCTTAACATACCGAAAGCGGATCCACCGACACCAAAGGCGATCATCAAAACAGGCACCATAATCAGAGATTTCTTGCCGAACTTGCCGACAACCGAACCAATTCCCGCATGGAAAGCTCCGGTTTTTACCATGACACCGAAAGTTCCCGAACAGCAAAGGATAACGAAGATGATATCCGCCGCGCTGACACATCCGGAATACAGGGCAGAAAAGACGCCCAAAAATCCGGTGGGATTGGCTTCCGCGGGATCGATTCTGTGATAGGAACCGTCGATTGCTACATTTCGCATCGTGCCGTTGACATCGATGCTCTCATAGTCATAGGCACCGGGTGGAACGATCCATGTCAAAATAGCCACGATGGCAACCATTGCCGCGATAATGATCCAAGTATTGGGAAATGCCATCTTTTTCTTATTTAAAGTTTGAGCTTGATTCATTTCCGATTTTTTACTCATTTTGTTCACCTTTCTTCCCTGTAATATTGCTGAGAATATCGCTAAAATCTAACGTAGCGAAATAGTCCTTTACGGTCTCTGCGCGGCGAATCAGCTGATAGGAGCCATCTTCTTTCAGAAGAATTTCGGCGCTGCGCAATTTACCGTTATATTGGTACCCCATGGAATGTCCATGAGCACCCGTATCATGAATATACAAGAGATCTCCGATTTCAATTTTCGGAAGCATTCGATCTACAGCGAATTTATCGCTGTTTTCGCAAAGAGAACCGGTTACATCATACTTGCAGTTGCAGTCCTCGTTTTCCTTTCCCAAGACAGTAATGTGATGGTACGCTCGATACAGCATGGGACGCATCAGGTTCGATGCGCAGGCGTCACAGCCGACATACTCCTTATAAGTATGCTTTTCATGCACCACTTTCGTAATCAACGCGCCACAGTCTCCCATGGCGAAACGCCCCATTTCCGTGTAAATGGCCACGTTTTCCAAGCCTGCCGGTATCAGTATCTTCTCATATACCTGGCGTACCGATTCCCCGATTGTCAGGATATCGTTGGGAATGTCCTGCGGCTTATAGGCGAGCCCCACACCCCCGGATAGATCGACGAAGCTGATATCGATGCCAATTGCCGTCTTGATTTCCACAGCCAACCGGAACAATATCTCCGCGAGCTTCGGATAATACTCGTTGGTCACGGTGTTGCTGGCAAGAAACGCATGAAGTCCGAACCGCTTCACTCCCTTCCCCTTCATCAAAGCAAACGCCGTAAGTATCTGATCCTTAGTCATTCCGTATTTGGCTTCGCCCGGCGTATCCATAATTCCGTTGCTCAACTGGAAAACGCCACCCGGATTATAACGGCAGCAGATGGTTTCCGGCAAACGGCCTACGGTCTTTTCCAAACCTGCCACATCGGTAAAATCATCCAGATTGATAATTCCTCCGATTTTATTCGCGAAAGCGTATTCCTCTGCCGGCGTACAATTGGAGCTGAACATAATGTGCGAGCCGTCAAACCCCAGTTCCTTTGCCAAAATCAATTCCGTCATGGAAGAACAATCGCAACCCCAATCGTATTCCTTCATAATCCGTAGAAGATAAGGGTTCGGATTCGCTTTCACTGCAAAGTATTGGCGATAACCCTTGTTCCAGGAAAACGCCCGATTGATGTTTTCAATATGATTGCGAATCTTCCTTTCATCATAAACATGAAAGGGCGTCGGATATTTTCGCGCAATTTCACGAGCCTTTTCCTCCGTCAAAAAAGGTCTTTTTCGTTCTTTCATTTGCTCTGGGTCATTCATGACGCATACCTCCTTTCTTTTTATTTTTAGTATACGCATGAACCATGCCAATGTAATTCCGGACAAAAATTCAAATTGCCGTTTATTGATATTTCAACGAAATCTTTTCTTTCCTGGTTTCATCATTCAAGACAGAAAAAGCGGCAGAAAAATTCATTTTTCTGCCGCTTTTCTCTTTTTTGAGAATTTTTTCTCTATTTGTAGAATTTTAAAGTTCCTTATTCTACCGTCACGCTCTTGGCCAGGTTCTTGGGCTTATCAATGTCGCAGCCTCTCAGCTTTGCAATATAGTAAGCCAGAATCTGCAGCGGTACCACCGACAACATGGGCGTTAGCTCATCGCGACATTCCGGAATGTAGATTACTCGGTCGCTCTGCCGTTCGATGGTGGTGTTGTTTTCTTTCGCCAGACCGAGAACATAAGCGCCTCTCGCCTTGACCTCCTGAATGTTGGACAACATCTTCTCAAACAGAAAATCCTGCGTCGCCAAGGCAATCACCAGCGTATCCTGCTCGATCAGCGCAATGGTGCCGTGCTTCAATTCGCCTGCCGCAATGGCGAAGGAATTGGTGTAGGAAATTTCCTTCAGCTTCAGCGAACCCTCATAAGCCACGCTGCTGTCCAGCCCTCTCCCGATGAAAAAGACCTGCTGGCTCTTATACAGCTTCTTCGCGATTTCGTAAATCGCTTCCTCCTGGTCTAAAATCTTCTGGATCAGGTCGGGAATCTCCTTTAAATCGTTCAGATACTGATTGTACGCGTCGCTGCCCAGCGTGCCTCTTTCCTTGCCCATGTACAGAGCTATCAGATACATACACATCAGCTGCGTGGTGTATGCCTTGGTGGACGCCACCGCGATTTCCGGTCCTGCCCAGGTGTAGAACACGTCGTCGGATTCTCTTGCCACAGAGCTGCCCACCACGTTTACCACCGACAGCACCCGCGCGCCCTTGCGCTTGGCTTCACGGAGCGCCGCCAGCGTATCCAGCGTTTCACCGGACTGGCTGATGGCGATGAACAGCGTCTTGTCGTCCACAAAGGGATCCCGATAGCGGAACTCCGACGCCACATCCACCTCCACCGGAATCTTCGCCAGCTTTTCGATGATGTATTTGCCCACCAAACCGGCGTGGTACGCCGTGCCGCAGGCCACAATGTAGACCTTGCTGAACTTCTCAATCTCGTCTTTGCTCATGTTGATGCCGTCCAGGCGCACGCTTCCGTCCTCATCGATGCGGCGATGCAGCGTTTCGTACAGGCCCTTGGGTTGTTCGTGAATCTCCTTGATCATGAAGTGATCGTAGCCTTCCTTCTCCGCGGCGTCCGCATCCCAGGTCACATGGAACACGTCCCGATGAATCTCTTTACGGTTCGCGTCGAACAGCTTTACCTGATCCTTCGTCAGAAGAACCACTTCGTTATTTTCAATTAAATACAGGCTTCTCACGTGCTTCAACAGCGCCGGAATGTCGGAAGCGATGAAATTGCAATTGTTTCCCAGACCGACCACCAGCGGGCTCTCCTTGCGGACAGCCACGATCTTATCCGGCTCCTGCGCGCAGATGACGCCCAGAGCGTAAGCGCCCCGCATCTTGTCGATTGCCTTATAGACCGCGTCCAGCAGATCGCCGTTGTAATAGATGCCGATCAGATGGGCAATCACTTCCGTGTCGGTTTCCGACCGGAACTGAACGCCGTAGTCGCGAGCCAGCCACTCCTTCAGCTCCACAAAATTTTCGATGATGCCGTTGTGGATCACCGCGATGCTGCCGTCACCGTTGGTGTGGGGATGCGCATTCACATCGGAAGGCGCTCCGTGGGTCGCCCAGCGAGTGTGCCCGATTCCCACAGTGGCGGAGAGCTCTTCTTCGGCGATCATGTTTTCCAGATTGGCAATCCGCCCCTTGCACTTGCGCACCACCAGCCTGCCGCCGACGTTCAGCGCGATTCCCGAAGAATCGTATCCGCGATACTCCAGCTTCTTCAATCCATCGATAATAATATCCTTGGCGTTGGCTTCGCCAACGTAGCCTACAATTCCACACATAATGAAAAATCCTCCTTGTCTGCCCTGAGGCAAACCCGCAGTTTCGCAGCAAATCCGCAATTCCGCGGTCATAACAATATCGTTCGGCTGCTTTGTTCCACCGGTCGCCTCGTGGTTTTGTCAGCCGTTTCAGGATTCCCCATTGAACCCCGGAGGCATCCGCCGAACCTTTCGATACTCCTCCGTCCTCGTCAACTGCACTGCGTGCAGTTCCGGCGCTTCGTTTCCGTTCTCTTTCAAACAGAATATGCAAACCTCCCTTCGCTATTGATTCATTATAGCAAATCCCCCGAAATCTGTCCATGACTTTCCCCGGCGAACCTGCCGTTCTCCGGCAAAAAACGGGCAATCCGAAAAAATTCTGAATTGCTACCGGCTCAAAAATGCGGTATGCTTACAGTAACAGAACAAATCGCCGCGGCTTCTCGGCCGCGATGCGATCAACCGCAAAATCATTGGAGGAAACCATCTATGTACAGTTTTATTTGCGACTACAGCGAAGGCGCACATCCTTCCGTCATGAAAGCTCTCAGCGATGTGTCTTATGAGCAAAACGCCGGTTACAACTACGACAAGCACTGCGCCCATGCCGCCGACATGGTGCGCGATCTCATCAAGCGTCCCGACGCCGACGTTTACTTCATGCCCGGCGGCACTCCCACCAACCTCATTTCCATCGCCGGCAGCCTGAAATCCTTTGAGGCCGTCATCGCACCGTCCACCGGTCACATTGAAATTCACGAAACCGGCGCTATCGAAGCCACCGGTCACAAGATCATTTCCGTAGACGACTGTCCCGACGGCAAGCTGACCGCCGACATCATCCGCCGCGTAGTTGGCGGTTTTGAAGACGAGCACACCGTGGTGCGAAAAATGGTGTTCCTGACCAACCCCACGGAAAGCGGCAGCATCTACTACAAATCCGAACTGGAAGAAATCCGCAGGGTCTGCGATGAAAATGACATGTACCTATATGTAGACGGCGCCCGTCTGGGCTGCGCCATCACTGCAGAGGGAAACGATGTCACCATGGAGGACCTGGGAAAGCTCTGCGATATCTTCTACATCGGCGGAACGAAAAACGGCGCTCTCATGGCAGAAGCGTTGATCGTACTCAACGAAAAGATCAAGCCGGATTTCCGTTTCCATATCAAGCAGAGAGGCGCACTGACCGCCAAAGGTTTCGCCCTCGGCGCGCAGTTTGAAGCGCTGCTTACAGACGACCTCTATTTCAACCTGGCGCGCCATTCCAACGCCTGCGCTCAAAAGCTGGCCAAAGGCATCGCCGCGCTGGGTTACGAATTCGACGTGATCTCCTGCACAAACCAGATTTTCCCCATCCTTCCCAAACCCATGATCGAGGAACTTCTGAAAAGCTACGAATTCTACGTTTGGGCGCCCAAAAGCGACACCCATTCTGTCATTCGTCTGGTCTGCTCCTGGGCAACGCCGGAAGAAAAGGTGGATGAATTCCTGAAGGACTTCGAGCTCCTTCATCAAAAATACGGAAAATAAGGCAAATGGATAAAACAGACCACAATGCAGTTCATTTTTCACATCCGTAGAATCACGTGAAAAATCCAATATCCATGGCCGGCGAAAGCCATACAAAAAGAGAGGGTGCTTCTTTGAAGAAACGCGTCCTCTCTTTTTTTCGCAATTCGTTCCACTTTCTTCGCGGCTATTCTCGCCGCCGTGACGACTGTTTTCCCATTATAACGGCCGTTTTTCTTACCGCGACGGTCATTTTTTCTCCAGCCGCTTTGCTCTTATCCCATGTGCTTCGTGATCAGCGCCGCCAGATTCTGCGCCAGTGCGGTGATCTGCTCGATGTCGTTACCCTCCAGCATGACGCGAACCAGAGGCTCCGTGCCGGAAGGACGAATCAGCACCCGGCCTTCGCCGGCCATCAGTTCCTCCATGCGCTTGATTTCCGCGGCAATCTCCGGATTGTTCATGTACTTTTTCTTGTTTTCATTGCGAATTGCCGCATTTTTCAGTACCTGAGGATAGATGCTCATCATCTCCGCCAGTTCCGACGGTTTCTTTCCCATAAGCTTAATCGCCTTCAGCAGCTGCAGCGCCGACAAAATGCCGTCGCCGGTGGTGGTGTGATTCAGGAAGATGATATGACCGGACTGTTCCCCTCCGATGACGCCGCCGCTTTTCAGCATCTGCTCCAAAACGTAACGGTCGCCCACCTGGGTCACATCGATGTCCACACCAAGCTCTTTACAGGCCTTGTGAAAACCCAGATTGCTCATCACCGTAACGGTCACCTTGTTTTCTTTCAGCTCGCCGCATTCCTTCAACATCTTGGCGCAGATGTAGATTACCCGGTCGCCGTCGATGACCTCCCCTCTCTCATCCACGGCAATCAGCCGGTCGGCGTCGCCGTCAAAGGCCAGACCGATATCCGCACCCATATCCTTCACCAGCTTTTGAAGCTGTTCCGGATGGGTGGAACCGCACCGGTCGTTGATGTTGGTGCCATTGGGCACATTGCCGATCACCGTCACCTCTGCACCCAAGTCGGAAAACACCTTTTCCGCCACCTTGTAGGCTGCACCGTTGGCGCAGTCGATGGCGATTTTCATTCCCTCCAGACGCACGTCGATGGTTCGCTTTAAAAAGTCGGCATACAGCCAAAGAGCATCGTCGTCAGCCTCCAGGCAGCGTCCCAGACGATCTCCGGTGATGTGGCTGTTAACGTCGATATTTCTCAGAATGATGTCCTCAATCTCATCCTCCAAATCATCGTCCAGCTTAAATCCATCGCCGTTGAAAAATTTAATGCCGTTATATTCGAAGGGATTGTGGGAAGCGGAAATCACGATGCCGGCATCCGCCTTGTAATGTCTCACCAGATAGGCGATGGCCGGCGTAGGCAAAACCCCTACTTTGATCACGTTTCCGCCCATGGCCAATATGCCGGCGCTCAACGCATCTTCAAGCATATCTCCCGAAATTCTCGTATCCTTACCGATCAAAAATACCGGACGCTCCGCATCCTTCGAAAGCACATAAGCTCCTGCTTTTCCCAGATTGAATGCCAGCTCCGGAGTCAGCTCCGAGTTGGCAACGCCGCGAACGCCGTCCGTTCCAAAAAGTCTGCCCATACATTTCTCCATTCCGCTGCAGGTGCAGCATTGATTTTATTCTTCGTTTCTCCGATATCGAACCCTTACCGTAACGAATTCCGGCGTCACGCTGACGTGCTCCAGTTCCTGATCGCACTCAGTCTGAACCGCAAGTGAAACCTCGCCTTCCTCCCTGATTTCTCTTCCATCCACAACCAGTGTGATATCCGACTTCCTCAGGCGGCGAATGAGGTTTGTGTCGCCCTTGACCGTCACCGTATACGTTCCGGCAACGATCTCGCCCTCCATGGACTCCGGCAGATTCGTCAGCTGAATTTCATCGCCGGTGTATTCCATGGTGGTGGCTGACGCCCTTTTACAGTGGAACACCGCCGTAAGCGAAGGATTGTTCTTAGACAGTTCCACACCTCTCGGCAGCTGTACCGTAAGCAGCACGGCGGCACTTTCGTTTTCGTCCAATTCCAATGAAGCCAGATTCACCGGTTCTGTAACCACCTGTTGAACCTTCTCCAAATCCTTGGCAAGTCCCCGCACCTGAATGGTTTGAGGTACTTCCATATCCTCGACGACTCGGCCGTCCAGTTCGCCCTGGGTTTCCACCGTCAGCGGAACCTCTTTCACATCCATGACGGTGTAATTCACGTCGGCGTAAAGGGAGGACATGCGCACGTTCTCCACCAGCGCTTCTCCGTCGTTCAGCGGCTGCAATTCCACCTGCGCTTCATTGGTTTTTCCTTCCTCATATCCGCTGATGTTGACCGTTCCAAAGGTCCAGGCAACGGAATCCACCAGGGACTTTGCGCCGGAAACCTCCACCTCCGTAGGCTGTATCACCAATCCGCCGATCTCTTTTCCCTCGGGAACATTGGCGAAGTTGATATTGACCGGCTTGCTGACGGCAATCATCTCTTCAATGTTCACCTGAATTCTGGGTGAACGGATTTCCACCAGCTCCGTGTTATCCGGCACGATAGCCGTTACGTTGATGTAATGCTGCCCCTGCCCGTAGCCGAACAGGTCGGCTTCCACTTCGATGTCCTCCGCCGTCAGCGGATCCACCACGGTGCGCTGCCCTTTGATCTTTACATCCACGGTATATTCGGTGCTTCCGGCGATGGTCAGGTTGTTGTCCGCCAGCATTTCCAGATTTTTTAGGTTTACCGGCACAGAGCGGATCGTCCGTTCCTTCACTACCGGATTTTCCCCGCCGATGACGAAAATCCACAGAAAAATGGCAATGACGACCGATAATATTTTATTCACCGTATTGGGACTGATTTTGCTGTTAAAATTCATTGTCGCCTCCTTTTCCCAGAAAGCTCCGGAACAGCTCCTTCCAGTTCCGGTTTTCCTGTTCATGAGTGGACAGATACAGCTTCGTCAGGGTTTTTTCCATGCTTTTCAATTCCAAAAAGCGAGACAGCCTTCCATCCACCGCAATGGAGATGATCCCCGTCTCTTCGGAGACGATGAGGGCAATGGCGTCGGAAACCTCGGTCACACCGATTCCCGCCCGATGGCGGGTTCCCAGATCTTTGCTCAGATTTTTGTTCTGCGTCAGAGGCAGCACGCAGCCCGCCGACAGCAGATGGCCGCCGCGGATGATAACCGCCCCGTCGTGAAGGGGCGCTCCCTCGTAGAATATATTTCCTAATAGTTCTTTCGATACATCGGCGTTGAGATACGTTCCGCTCTCCGCGATATCGTTCAGCGAAGTTTGGCGCTCCAGGATCATCAGTGCGCCGACTCGTTCTTTCGAGAACTGATCCGCCGTCTCCACCAGCGTGGAAATCAGTGCGCGAATTCCGCTTTTATCGATTTTCCCCTGTTTTTGCGGCAGAAATTTGTTCCGCCCTATGTATTCCAATCCCCGGCGCAGTTCCGGCTGAAAGATGATAACCACGGCGATGACGCCCATGTTGATCACATAGCTGAGAATCCAGTTGATGGTGTAAAGCTGCGCCCACTCGGCGGCCACCTTGGCCAGCAAAATGAACAGAATTCCCTTTGCCAGCTGTTCCGCACGGGTCTGTCGGACGAATCTCAGAATCTGATATATTACAAAGGCCACAATGGCCACGTCCAGCGCGTCGGTCAATCCGAAGCTGCCCACCAGCGCTTTGAAATAATCCATGTCCCCCTCCTTACCGTCTCGTACTCATACACTTTTATTGTAACGAATCGGCGAGCATTATTCAACCAAAAATGAAAAGCGGCGGCGAAATCATTCTTATCCAGACCGGTGCGGGCATAAATTCAAAGAGAAGAACCGCAAATTCCCTGCAAAGGACCCATACAAAGGAGGCTTGACACCTATGGAAATCAATGTGAGACATCTTATCGACCAAAACTTCGAGGAAATCGTGACCATCCGCCGGGATCTCCACATGCACCCGGAGCTGTCTCAACAAGAGGAGCGCACCATGAACAGAATCAGCGGATACCTGACCGCCTGGGACATCCCTCATCAGACCATGGTAGGCGGTTACGGCGTAGTGGCTACGGTAGAGGGAACCGCGTCCGCCGCAGGTATCCCCAGATATCAGGCTGTCGCCATCCGCGGCGATATGGATGCTCTTCCTCTGGAAGAACGCGCTCCCGTGGAATTTCGCTCCATTCATCCGGGAATCATGCACGCCTGCGGCCACGACCTGCACACCGCCATGCTTCTGGGAAGCGCCAAAATTTTAAACGCGCTGAAACGCGAATTTTCCGGTACAGTGAAATTCTTCTTCCAACCGGCGGAGGAAACCGTGGGCGGTGCGCGGCAGATGATAGACGATGGCTGTATGGACGACCCCCGCGTTGGCGCCGTCATCGGCTTTCACGTCACCGAAGACCGTCCCACCGGCGTCATTGAACTGCGGCGGGGCAAGATGAATGCCGCCACCTGCGAACTGGATATTCGCGTCGACGGCGTCGCCTGTCACGGCGCTCATCCCGATCAGGGCGCGGACGCCATTATTGCCGCTTCCCACATGATCACCGCTCTGCAGAGCATCGTCAGCCGCAATTTGGCTCCTACAGACGCGGGAGTCATTACCGTCGGCCAATTTCATGCCGGTACAAAGAGCAACATCGTGGCTCAAACGGCACACCTCCTGGGAACGGTTCGCGCTTTGGATTCCCGCGTGATGAGCCTTTTGAAAAACCGCATCCGCACCACCTGTGAAAACGTGGCCGCCGCCTGCGGTACATCCGCCCAGGTCACCTTGACCGATAGCTTCCCCGCCCTGACCAACAGCGATTTCCTGTTTGACATCATGGATGCTTTGGCAAAACGCCTGCTGGGCGAAGAACTGGTCTGCTACATGGCAGAACCCAGCCTGGGCGGCGATGATTTCGCCTTTTTCACCCAGGCCGCCGACGGCATCTACATGCACGTAGGCGTCAATCCTCAAACCCGTTCTCATCCTCAAAAAGCGCACAACGAATACTTCCAGCCCGATGAAGAAGGGATGCGAAACGGCATTCTCATGGAGGTCATGGGCGCGTTGGAGCTGCTGCGCATAAACGCATAAAACTGAAGATAGAGTTTTTTCATTCCACCATCAAAAAAGCGCCCGAATTCAATCGGGCGCTTTCGCTTCGTTTAGTAACGCGTCTCCAACAGACCGTAAGCGCCGTCGTTTCTCTTGTAGACCACGCTGACGCTGTCCGTCTCCATATTCATAAACACGTAGAAGGTATGCTCCAGCAGTTCCATCTGCATGATGGCCTCCTCAGCGCTCATGGGCAGGAGGTCAAACCGCTTGGTGCGCACAATCTTCATTTCTTCCGCTTCCTCCGGGAAATCCGGAACCTCTGCAAAGAGAATGTCCTTGTGTTCCTTGTGCTTTTTCTGCAGCTTCGTCTTAAACCGGGACATCTGCGCGGAGAGCTTGTCTACCACCTTGTCCAGACAGGTATACACATCGGCATTGATTTCCTCTGCGCGGAAAATCGTTCCCTTGGCATTGATCGTCGCCTCCAGCTTCTGTCTTCCTCTCTCCTGGGAAAGCATCACATTGGCTACAATTTCTTTGGAAAAATATTTTCCCAGCTTATCGAATTTCTTCTCGATGGTCTCCTTTAAGTGATCGCTTGCAGTAAAGTTTTTGCATGTAATAACAACCTTCATAAGTGAGCCCCCTTTCGCTCAACGCATCATGTTCTATATTGTTATATTCTATAGATACCCCGAAATTCCTCTTTTAAATTTTCAGAAAATTTTTTCGCATGATCTTTTCGCGATTTTTTGCAATCTTTTCCCCTTTTTCGCTTTTGAAAAAGTCAATGGTGAAACCGTCCGGCTGACCTGGTCTTTGCCCCCACACCTGCCTAACCTGGATTTCCCAGAGGACTTACATCTAAGACACGCCATGATCACCGCTGCCTTGCAGACCGGCTTACGTGGGCCCCTTTGCCCGTGTCTGGCCTGGACTTTCAACCACAGACCCGAACGGCTTCACCATTGGCTCTCTCCGCATTTTCAATTTCCCTGTACCGCCGCGGCAAAGGTGATCAGAATCACTTCCGCCGCACCCTGCCCGCGCAGAATCCGGGCGCAGGCATCCGCCGTGCTCCCCGTAGTCACCACGTCGTCGATGAGAAGAATCCGCTTGCCACGCAGATCAGAAACCTTTTCTCCATCGCAGTCCATTGGCTCCTTCCACGCAAAGGCTCCCTCCACATTGAAGCGTCGCTGTTCCTTCGACATGTTCTTCATCGCCGCCGTCATCCTCGTTCGCATCAGACAATCCAGGCAGGGAACCCCCAGGCACGCCGCCACCTGCTTTGCCAAAAGCTGCGCCTGGTCGTACCCACGCAGCCGCTTCTTGTGCTTATGCACCGGAACGAAAGCCACGAAATCCACGCGTCCCAAAGCCTTTGCGCCGCGCGAAGATTCACCGTGGGAAAATTCGTCGCCAACGGTTTCCGCGCAGGTCGTCTGCGTATTCCATGCTTCCGTCCCCCTCACTTCACCGCGAAAATATTCTTCCCGAAACCGCTCCGCCATGAGGCGGCCTATGTTTTTCCCTAGCCAGGGTTGACTGTTGTTCTTAAACTTCCCGATGATTTCTTTCGACAAACCGCCGTAGGTGGTGCAGGACAGCACTCGTTGATAGTTTTTTCCCACGCACTCCTTTTCCATGGTTTTCTTCAGCTGTTCCTTAGAAAACAGCTTTTCCATGCAGCGCCCGCACAATCCCCATTCCGAGACCGTCGCTTCATTATCCAGAAAATCGCCGCAGCCCATGCAGTACAGGTTTTCCGGATAGATCAGCTGCAGCGCTTCCTCTCCCAGTTCTCTCCAAAATCCCATTGACTCCCCGCTTTTCATCTCTTTTCATCCCGGACTATTGTTCTATCGCCATGTAATTGCGGAGCCGTACGGCCAAACCCGAATAACGCTCCACGATGCGGTTGTTGTCCACCATGCTGTTCATGCGCGCCTCAGAACCCACTAAAACCACGGCCTTCTTCGCCCGGGTCACTGCGGTATACAGCAGATTTCGCGTGGCCAACATGGGCGGAAACCAGGTGATGGGCATGATGATCACCGGAAATTCACTTCCCTGGCTCTTGTGAACTGTAATGGCATAGGCCAGCTCCACTTCGTCCAACTGACCGAATTCGTAGCGCACGTACTTTTGATCGTCAAACAGCGCATATAAAAAGCCGTTTTCTGCGTCGATGCTCTGAATAAAACCCACGTCGCCGTTAAATATACCTTCCCCTTCCTGAAGATCCTCCAGGCGTTTCCAGGAAAGCTGATAGTTGTTCTTGATCTGCATGATCTTATCTCCCTCGCGGAAGATACGATCCCCGTGCTTGCGTTCCCGCTTTTCCGCAGAGGGTGGATTTAGAATCGCCTGCAGTTCCTGATTCAGCTGGCGCGTCCCCAAAATTCCCTTGCGAACCGGCGTCATCACCTGAATGTCCCTGACAGGGTCGCATTCCGTGTAGAAATTGGGCAGGCGGCGAAGGTTCAAGTCCTTCACAGTGGCCAACATCTCCTTTTCGCTTTCCGTGCGCAGCAAAAAGAAATCCTTATCCTTGGCGTTGCAATCCGGGTATTCGCCCCGATTGATTCGATGGGCATTAACCACGATCATACTTTCCTGTGCCTGGCGGAAGATCTCCGTCAGCTTTACGCAGTAGATGGTCTCGCTATCGATGATATCCCGAAGCACGTTACCCGCTCCTACGCTGGGCAGCTGATCCGCGTCTCCCACGATGATCAGGCGAGTGCCGGGACGAATGGCTGAAACGAGGCCGTTCATCAACAGAATATCCACCATGGAAGCCTCGTCGATGATCACCGCTTCGTAATCCAGCGGATCTTCCGCCGTCTTTCCGAAGCGCATGGCATCTTCGCCCTCGGAATAATAGTACTCCAACAGCCGGTGAATGGTGGAAGCTGCATAACCCGATGTCTCGGAAATCCGCTTGGCAGCGCGCCCCGTAGGCGCGGCGATAGCCGCGCTGATGCCGCAGCGGGTGAAAATGCGCATGATGGTGTTCAAAATGGTGGTTTTCCCCGTTCCGGGACCGCCGGTAATCACCGACACGCCGTTTTTCAACGACGAAACCACCGCAAATCGCTGATTTTCCGACAGGGAAATCCCCGTCTCCTTTTCGATACCGGTGATCAGCGTCTCCATCTTTTTATCGTCAGCGATGTGGGAAAGCTCAGCGTGATCCAGTTCCATCAATTTGGCGCAGACGTTTTGCTCCGCCTTCCAAAGAGCGATAGGAAAGATTACGCTGCGCCCCTGAAGCGTCTCCAGATGCACATCGCCTTCAAAGGCCATCTGCACCGTCATTTCATAGATATCGTTAGAGGAAATCTCCAAAAATTCCGCCGTCTTTTCACAGAACAGCTTTTGGGGAACGAAGGTGTTTCCCTCGCCCACATACGCCCACAGGGCGTATTGGATGCCGCTGCGGATGCGAAATTCCGAATCCTTGGCAATCCCCAGCTTTTCAGCGATAGCGTCCGCTTTTTTAAAGCCGATGCCGAAGATATCGTCCACCAGTTGATAGGGGTTTTCTTCTACTGCCGCTATGGTATCGCTGCCGTACACCTTGTACAGCTTCATGGCATAGGCAGGCGAAATGCCGTACTGCTGAAAATACACCGTAATCTGCGCAAATTCCCGATGCGCCCGGTAGGCCTCTCCCACGGAAGCCGCCTTGGTTTCGCCGATGCCGCTGATCTCCGCCAGCCGCAGAGGTTCCTCTTCGATGATACGCAGCGTATCGTCGCCAAACCGCGCCACGATACTGGCCGCCGTTTTCTTGCCGATGCCCTTCAAAAGTCCCGAGGACAAAAACGCCTCAATGCCTTCTGCCGTGCTGGGCATCTCCTCCGTAAAAGCGGTGAAGGCAAACTGTTCCCCGTAAGTGGCATGGTTTTTCCACTGCCCTTCAAAGACGAACGATCTTCCCTTTTCCGCATGGGGAAGATACCCCACGGCGACGAAATCCATTTCAGGATTTTCCACACCGATGACGGCGTAACAATTTTCGTCATTATAGTAAATCAGTTCGATGATCGTTCCCTTGATTCTCTCCATTCCGCGTTCCGTTTATTCTATCTCCGTTTTATTCTGTCTGCGTTGTCGGCTTGTATAGCTTTCGATTGTCCAGTGTCCACACCCGATCGGAAAATTCGCCGGGTCTGGTGGCCGCCAGCGCCGCTTCCATATCGAACATCTTGGCGTCGATCATATCCAGATAGTGCAGAAGCTCCGCCTCAGGAAACAGCGGCTTTTTGGGACTTCCGAATTCCGGCTCATAGTGATGGGTCAGAATCATGTGTTCCAGTAAAATAGCCTTTTCCCGAGGAATGTCCAATTCCAGCGACAGCCGGTCGATGGCCTTCACTCCCTGCACCAGATGTCCCAGCATCTGCCCTTCAAAGGAGTATCCGGAGGAAATCCCCAGCTCGTTGGAATCGATTTCGCGGATTTTTTCCATATCGTGGATGATCACGCCGCAGACCACCCAATCCCGCTTCAGATTTTGATACACGAGGCAAGCACGCTCGCCCATATCAATCATGCGCTTCATGTGGTACAGCAACCCGCCGTACTGAGCGTGGTGATTCTTGGAAGCCGCCGGATAGTACATGAGCTGTTCTCTGTTATCTTCCATGAGCCGGCGGGACAATTCCTTCAGGTCGGCGTCGGTCATTCGGGAAACGGCCTCCATGATGTAGTCGTACATATCCTGGGTCTTTTCCGGCGCAGCTTTGATGAAATCCCAAAGCTGCTGGTCGTCCTGTTCCACCGCCTTGCGAATCCGAAACACACGCAACTGCCGCATGCCGTTCCATTCCGTCACGGAGGCCTTCACCTTGACGATGTCGCCTTCTTTGATCTCCGCAAGCGAGATCAACTCCGCATCGGACACGTCCCACTTTTTGGCGTTGATTTCTCCGGTGCTGTCACCTAGAATCAAATCCAGATACTGTTTTTTATTGGCACCCATCTTCACAGCGATGGCCTTGACCATGAAAAAGTCCTGAAATTCTGCCCCTGTTTCTAATTGGTTTATGTAAAATTCTTTCACTTGGTTCTCCTTTCACCGCTTGCCATAATAGTATTATATACCAACTTCCTCCCCTGCCGCAATAAGAGACAGTCTTCGGCAGCCGCCTTTTCTTCGACAAAATTCGACAGCAAAATACGGCAAATTTTCCTGCGGCTTTTTCTTTTGAACCGCCGCGATTTGGTATATAATAAACATATCATTAAAATACAAAGGAGATGGTTGTATGAACAAACTGGGAATGATTCGAGTGGCTGCCGCTTCGCCAAAGCTTCTGGTGGGAAATCCGAAATACAATGTGGAAGAAATGATCCGCTGCGCCCGCGAGGCTCAGTCCAAAGGGGCGGCCATCACCCTGTTTCCCGAACTGGCCGTCACCGGTTCTACCTGCGGCGATCTGTTCCATCAAGAGATTTTATATGAAAAAAATCTGGAGGGTCTGAAGGCGCTGGCCGATTCCACAAAGGGCGCTTCTGCCGTAGTTATCGCCGGCTGCTATCTCAAGCTGCAAAACGTCCTGTATGACTGCGCCGCGCTGATGCAGGACGGAAAGGTGCGGGGCATCGTTCCCAAGATGTTTCCCTCGGGACGCAGAGGCCGCCCAGATCGCCGGTGGTTCGGCTCCGGCGCTGCCATTTCAAAAGCCGTGACTGACATCAAGCTCTTCGGCTATGACATTCCCTTCGGAAATCTGATCTTCTCCGACGACGAAAGCGGCGTGACGCTGGGTATAGAGGTGGGAAGCGATCTGTATGCGCCTGTATCTTTCGGTGCGCAGCTGGCTTTGCGGGGCGCTCATCTCCTGTGCATTCCCGCCGCCGATAACGAAACCGTGGGAAGCGCGGATTCCCGCCGCCAATGGCTTTGCCAAAGCAGCGCTGCTCATCACAGCGCTTACCTGTACGCCTCCGCCGGCATGAACGAATCCACTACCGATCTGATTTACGGCGGCGACTGCATGATCGCGGAAAACGGCACGCTGCTTTCCCGCAGTCAGCGTTACGACCGCGATTCTCATCTCCTTTACAATGATATCGACTACGGCTTCATCGCCCGGGAACGCACCCTTTGCTGGGATTCCGAAAACTGCGCCGGCGGCTGCGGCGACGGCTTCCCCGTGCAGACGATACCCCTTGCGGCATTGCCTGTCATCGACCATAAAAAAGACGCCCCGGTTCGGCGCTGGACGAAAAATCCCTTTATATGCGACGATCCCCAGGGCTTCCAGACACAGTGCCGGGACATCTTCGACATTCAGGTACACGCCCTGATGCGACGCCTGGAGCACACTCGCTCCAAAACGGCGGTATTGGGTATTTCCGGCGGCCTGGATTCCACGCTGGCGCTTCTGGTCACCGCGCAGGCCTTCCGAACGCTGCGGCGCGATCCCAAAGATATCATCGCCGTGACCATGCCCGGCTTCGGCACCACGGACAAGACTTATCAAAACGCGCTGACCATTATGAAAACGCTGGGAACTACCGTAAAGGAAATCTCTATCGTTCCCGCTGTCACTCAGCACTTAAAGGATATCGGCCACGATCTTTCTGACCACGACGTCACCTACGAAAATGCCCAGGCCAGAGAACGAACCCAGATTCTCATGGACATCGCCAACCAATTTGGCGGTCTGGTGGTGGGAACCGGCGACCTGTCCGAAGCGGCTTTGGGTTGGTGTACTTATAACGGCGATCACATATCCATGTACAACGTGAACTGCGGCGTTCCCAAAACGCTGATTCCCTTTGTCATTCAGTGGCTGATTCAATATCGCCTGTCCGGCGCGAACGCGGATCTGCAGTTCAGCTCCGACAACGATCTATTAAAGCAGGCTCTCGTGGATATTATGGATACGCCCATCTCGCCGGAGCTTCTTCCTCCCGACGAAACGGGACGGATCGCACAAAAGACGGAAGAAAAGGTAGGGCCTTATCTGCTTCACGACTTCTTCTTATATCACACCATCCGGCGGGGCGCCACCCCTGCGAAGATGGTATTTCTGGCAAAGGAAGCCTTCCGGGGCGATTACAGCGAAGAAGAAATCAAAAAATGGCTGGCAGTCTTTTACCGCCGCTTCTTCTCCCAGCAGTTCAAGCGCAACTGCGTTCCCGACGGTCCCAAGGTGGGTTCTGTAGGGTTGTCTCCCCGAGGCGACTGGAGCATGCCCAGCGATGCGGACGTGACTTTGTGGCTTTCCGAACTGGAATAAATCTCAAAAACAAATCAAAAACGGCGCAGTCCTTTCGATTGCGTCGTTTTTCATTGTCTTTCTGTTGTTTTTATGCCGTATCCTTCTTTCTCGGTTCCTGTACCTCATGCTCCTGCGCCAGCTCCCGTTCTTTTCGCGTCAGCTCCGGCCAGATGGTTGCCATCATGGTGAGAAAACAGGCGGCGCCGCCGATGAAATTGGATACCGGTTCCGCGGCAAAGACTCCGTACACGCCGAAACCCATCCGCGGCAAAAGAAACGTCAACGGCGCCACGATAACCACCTTCCGCAGCAGGGAGAAGAACAGCGCCTGCTTGGATCTTCGCAACGCCACAAAGGTGGTTTGACCGATGAACTGCAATACCATCATGAAAAATCCGAAGTAGTAGATTCGCATAGCCGGTATGCCGATTTCAAATTGCTGCGGATCTTTGCTGAACAATCCGATAAATACCTGTGGAAAGGTATGGACGATAAACCACATGACCAGAGTGTAGATGATTCCCACCGCGGAGATGAATTTAATGGCCTCTTTGATACGGCCGTAACATTTCGCCCCGTAATTGTAGGACATCAGCGGTTGAGCGCTGTCAGTCACCGCTAAAGCCGGCTGAACAATGACTTCCCGGACGGTGTTGATAATGGTCATCACTCCCACATAGGCATCGCCGCCGAAGAATCGCAGGTTGGTGTTGCAGGCAATCTGCACCAGGCTGTTGGTGGCGGACATGGTAAAACCGGTCACGCCCAATCCCATGATTCGCTTCACCCGGCTCGCTTGCAGCCGAAAGTACCTCTTCTGCAATGGAATCAATACTTTGTGTCCGGTGAGAAAGTACAGCGTCCAAAGCGCCGAACAGAATTGAGCGATAACGGTAGCGATGGCGGCGCCCTCCACGCCAAGATGCAGTTTAAAAATCAAAATGGGGTCTAAAATGGTGTTGATGACCGCGCCGATGCCCACGGTAATCATTCCCTCGCGTCCAAATCCCTGGGCGTTGATGAAATGATTCATTCCCAGGCTGATCATCACAAAGACGCTGCCCAGAAGATAGATGGACAGATAATTTTTCGCCATATCGTAAGTATTGTCGCTTGCGCCGAACAACATCAGCATGGGTCGCCGAAAAACCAATCCCAGCACGGTCAGCGCCGTACCGATCAAAAGCAGGAGAAAAAAAGCGTTTCCCATGACGTAGGACGCTTCTTCCTCCCGATTTCTGCCCCGCTCCATGGAAAACAGCGGCGCTGCTCCCATACCGCAGAGATTGGCAAAGGCTGCCACCAAAGTGATAATCGGCATGCAAACCCCCAGCGCCGTCATGGAAAGCGTCGCGTTTTCAGGAATCCGACCGATGAAACATCGGTCGATAATATTGTATGCTACGTTCAATAGCTGAGCAAATGTCATGGGAATCGCCAAGCTTAAAACCGTCTTAACGACGCTCCCCTTGGAAAAATCTCCTGTCACGCTCTGACCTCCTTGTCATCCGCAGGCGACGCTATCTTATCCAACTGCCCTTGAAATTGCTCCTCTACAATCCGATTTCCAAAATGATCTAAAACGCGCCGAAAATCCCCTATGGACAGCGCCACCGTAGCCGTGTTCACGCAGGGGTGGAAATTGATCACCGCATCCGCCCCGGCGCTGACGATGGAATAATCCAACACCAGAATCACGTCTCCGGCGTTTTCGTGGATCAGACCGAAAGGAGTGACCGAGCCGGGAATCAATCCCAGATAATGCTCCAGTTCCTCCGGCGTGGTAAAACAGGCCTTTTTTCCGCCGGTCAGACGCTTCAATTCGTTGAAATTGAGCCGGCGATTTTCTCCCAGAACCACCAGATAATACATACCGCTCGCCTTGTCCTTTACGAACAGGTTCTTCATCTTCATCCCCGGAAAGTCCGTCCGCAGACGCTGGGCTTCCTCCGTGGTAAACACCGCAGGATGGTGCTTCACCTGATAGGAAATATGCAGGTGGGAAAACAAATCGTACAGCCGTTTCTCATCAGGATTGTATATTTCTTGAGTTTCCTTCATGATGGTTCCTCCTCCCGGTAACAAAAATTCCCTGCACAGCATCCACCGGTGCGGCAGCAGATGCTGCCGATTTGTGCTGATGCAAAAAGTCAAACAGCGCAACCGCAGCTGACGCTGTGATTGCGCTGTTGAAATGCGTGGTTCTGATTATACCAGTTCCAGGAATACCATTTCGGCACAGTCGCCTCTTCTGGGTCCTAACTTCAGGATTCTGGTGTAACCGCCGTGACGCTCTGCATACTTGGGTGCGATCTCATCGAACAGCTTGGTTACAACGTCCTCATCCATAACATAAGCCAGTACCTGTCTTCTTGCGTGCAGGTCGCCGCGCTTTGCTAAGGTAATCAGTTTTTCAGCTTCTCTTCTCGTTTCCTTTGCTCTCGTATCAGTGGTGGAAATTCTTCCTTCTCTGAACAGGTCGGTTACAAGATTTCTCAGCATCAGCTTTCTGTGGGCAGTGGGTCTGCCTAACTTTCTATAGCCGGGCATTGGAGAACCTCCTTCCTTTCATCTTACTCATCACTGGGCTTTAATTCCAAACCCAGTTCTTTCAGCTTATATTTTACTTCCTCCAAGGACTTCTTTCCCAGGTTTCTCACCTTCATCATGTCGTCCTCTGTCTTGTGGGTCAGTTCTTCTACGGTGTTGATCGCAGCTCTCTTCAGACAGTTGAAGGAACGAACGGACAGTTCCAGTTCTTCAATGGTCATTTCCAGAGCCTTTTCCTTCTGATCCTCTTCCTTTTCTACCATGATCTCTACGGAATCCATGCTGTCCGTCAAATCGATGAACAGCTTCAGGTGTTCCTGCATGATCTTGGCGCCGATGGACACGCCTTCGTCCGGCGCAATGGAACCATCCGTCCAAATTTCGAGAATCAGTCTGTCGTAGTCGGTTACCTGTCCCACACGGGTGTTTTCTACGGTGAAATTCACCTTGCGTACCGGCGTATAGATGGAATCGACGGGAATAACAGTCATAGGCATATTTTCCGTCTTATTCTGATCCGCAGGCACATAGCCTCTGCCTCTGGCGATGTTAATTTCCATCACCAAAGACGCGTGCTCATCCAGAGTTGCGATGTGCAGTTCCGGGTTGAATATTTCCAGATCACTATCGGCGATGATATCAGCCGCTGTGACTTCCTTCGGACCCACAGCGTTGATGATAACTCTCTTTGTAGTTTCGTTGTTGAGGCGAACCGCAAGCTTCTTCAGGTTTAAGATGATTTCTGTTACATCTTCCTTTACTCCAGGAATCGTAGAGAATTCATGGAGAATACCATCGATTTTCACGGAAGTAACGGCAGCGCCGGGCAGAGAGGAGATCAGCACACGTCGTAAGCTGTTTCCCAGCGTTGTGCCATAGCCTCGCTCCAGCGGTTCTACGATAAACTTACCATAATTTTTTTCCTCATCGGAATAAACGCATTCGATGGTAGGCTTTTCAATTTCGATCACTCAAATCCCTCCTTTATTTACCGTTAAAATGTTAGGGGCAACGATTACTTGGAGTACAACTCGACGATTAAGTGTTCTGCGATCGGAGTATCGATATCCTGTCTCTGAGGCAGAGCCAGAACCTTACCCTCCAGCTTATCAACGTCTACAGTGATCCAGGAAGGAGTGCTGATTGTCATCTCTCTGATTTCCTTGAACTTGGGAGAAGACATACTCTTTTCCTTTACCTTAACTACATCGCCGGCTTTCACTTCCAGGGAAGGGATATTTACTTTCTTTCCGTTCAGCGTGAAATGACCGTGGCGCACCAACTGTCTGGCTTCTTTTCTGGATGCTGCAAGACCCATTCTGAATACCACGTTGTCCAGTCTGCATTCCAGTGCGATCAACAGATTTTCACCGGTCTTGCCGGGTCTTTTTGCTGCCTTTTCAAAGCAGGTTCTGAACTGGCTTTCCAGCATGCCGTAAAAGCGCTTTGCCTTCTGCTTTTCTCTCAACTGCAGGCCGTAGTTGGACTGCTTCTTTCTATCCTGACCGTGCTGACCGGGAGCATATGCTCTTCTTTCCAGAGCGCACTTGGAGCTATAGCATCTTTCGCCCTTTAAGAACATCTTCTGACCTTCTCTTCTGCACAGCTTGCAGGAAGGTCCTGTATATCTTGCCATATTACTACACCTCCTGTACTAAACTCTTCTTCTCTTCGGCGGTCTGCAGCCATTGTGAGGAATCGGAGTGATATCCTTGATCATGGTGATTTCCAGACCGGCGGCCTGCAAAGCTCTGATGGCGGCTTCACGACCGGAACCGGGACCCTTAACGTATACTTCTACGGTCTTTAAACCGTGCTCCATAGCGCCCTTAGCAGCGGCTTCGGAAGCCATCTGCGCAGCGTAGGGAGTGGACTTTCTGGAACCCTTAAAGCCTAAGGAACCGGCGCTGGACCATGCCAGCGCATTCCCGTTCAGGTCGGTCAGGGTTACCAAAGTATTATTGAAGGTGGACTGGATATGAGCCTGGCCGCGTTCAATATTTTTACGTTCTCTTTTCTTTTTGCGAACTGTTCTCTTTACAGCTTTTGCCATTTTTCGTCTCCCTCCTTACTTCTTCTTCTTTCTGCCTACCGTCTTCTTAGGACCTTTACGGGTTCTTGCATTGGTCTTGGTCTTCTGACCTCTGACGGGCAATCCTCTTCTATGTCTGATTCCTCTGTAGCAGCCGATTTCCATCAATCTCTTGATGTTCAGAGAAACCTCTCTGCGCAGATCGCCTTCCACAGTGTATTCAGAATCGATGATTCTACGAATCGCACCAACCTCTTCTTCGGACAGATCTCTTACTCTGGTGTCCGGATTGATGCCAGCCTGTTCCAAAATTTTAGCAGCAGTAGGTCTACCGATACCATAAATATAGGTGAGTCCGATTTCTACTCTTTTGTCTCTCGGTAAATCGACACCGGCTATACGAGCCATATTTCTTACCTCCTATTACTCTTCTGAATGCTATCTTATATGAGACCGCTTCAGGATGCTCCGCCGCCTCCCGGCGGGAAAGCACAGCCGCTCCTTTTTTGGTCTTATCAAGCGCTTACATTAACCCTGTGTCTGCTTGTGCTTCGGGTTCTCGCAGATTACCATAACCTTACCGTTTCTCTTGATTACCTTGCACTTTTCGCACATGGGCTTTACGGATGCTCTAACTTTCATCGTTCAAACCTCCTATTTGCGTTACTTATCTATCTGACTACTTATCTCTCCACGTAATGCGTCCACGGGACAGATCGTATTGAGACAATTCAACCTTTACCCTGTCACCGGGGATGATCTTGATGAAGTTCATTCTTATTTTACCGGAAATGTGGGCAAGCACTTCAAAGCCGTTTTCCAGGCGAACCTTGAACATGGCGTTGGGCTGTGCTTCCACCACGGTGCCAAATACTTCTATGACATCCTTCTTTGCCATAAGTTGACCTCCTACGTTATTTTGCCCGGTTCGTTACCGCGATTCCGCCGCCGCTTCCCAAAGTCAGCAGCAAGGGATCTCCCTGCGTAATCACAACCGTATTTTCGTAATGAGCGGAAAGGGAGCCGTCGATGGTTTCCACCGTCCAGTTGTTGGGCATGACTTCCACATCATACTCCCCTGCGTTGATCATCGGCTCGATGGCCAAAACCATACCCGGAACCAGCCGAGGCCCTCTGCCAGGTCTGCCGTAATTGGGAACCTGGGGGTCTTCGTGCATATTCCGGCCAATCCCATGACCGACGAAATCTCTCACTACTGAAAATCCGGCAGACTCTGCATGCGTTTGAATCGCATGGGAGACATCGGAAAGCCGATAACCCGGTCTGCAAAATTTCAATCCTTCAAAGAAGCTTTCCTCCGTTACGCGAATCAGGCGAGCCGCCTCATCGGAGATTCGGCCTACGGCGTAGGTTCTCGCCGCATCGCTGTAATACTCCTTGTAAATCGTTCCCAGATCCACGCTGACGATATCGCCATCCCGCAGAATTTTCTTCTTTGAGGGAATTCCGTGAACGACTTCGCTGTTAACGGAAACGCAGGCGCAGGCAGGAAATCCGCCGTAACCTTTGAAGGCGGGCAGCTGTCCGCTCCTTCGAATCTCCTCCTCCACAAAGGCATCGATGTCCGCGGTGGACATGCCTGGGTGAATGATCTTGGGAAGATCCAACAAGAGCTGACGGGTTACCGCCGCCGCTTCTTTCATAATTTCAATCTCATCCTGTGATTTCAGAATAATCATACGTTATGCTCCCAAAATATCGACGATATCGCCGAATACTTTGTCGAGGCTTTGACTTCCATCCACGTGAGCAATGTTTCCGGCCTCTTCATAGTAATCGATCAACGGCGCTGTCTGCGCT
>CANEEC010000014.1 GCA_947426455.1 uncultured Clostridia bacterium
GGAGGACGTAAACGACGTGGTGGTTCACGACAGCGATATTCTGCTGATCCTCAACGATCTGTTCGCCGCAGGAGCGGAGGCGGTCTCTCTCAACGGCCATCGCATCGTGGGCACGTCGGCGGTGTCCTGCGGCGGCTACATCGTTCACGTCAACGGCGTTCCGGAGGCGAAACCCTTCCGCATTGAGGCTATCGGAGATCCGGCGGCCTTATCGGCGGCCATGCTGTCACCCAACAGCTACGGAGCGTTCATCAAGGATTCCGTAAAGTTTCAGGTGACGGTGAAGGATGAGATCGTGGTTCCAGCTTACGATGACGGGAATCTGACCCGTTACGGATATATGACGGTTTCCAAAGAAGGGGACGGAAAGGAAGGACAATAATGGTACTGATCGTGATTTTCGGCGGTCTGGTGGCGGGGCTGGTGATCGGCTTTTCCACGGGACTGGCATATCCCAGCGAATACGCCTTTTACATTACGGTGGCGCTCTTAGCGGCTCTGGATTCTCTGGTGGGAGCGGCGCGCTCTCAACTGGACGGAAAATTCAGCAGTCTGGTGTTCGTTACCGGCTTTCTGGTCAATACGGTTTTGGCGGCGGCTTTGACATATCTGGGCGACCTGCTGGGCGTTCCCATTTATTATGCGGCGATCATTACCTTCGGCGGACGGCTGTTCAATAACATGGCGGTCATCCGGCGGATTCTGCTGGATCGATACGTGCTGAAAAAAAGTGAATAAAAACGAGAAAAAATCGATAAATTAAGTGCTTTCACCGCGTTCGTATGATATAATGTTGTTACTCCGCGATGCGCGGCTTACTGCTTAGGAGAAACTTACGACAAAATGTTATTATAAAACACGGGAGGAAAAGGGAACATGTTACAGTTCGAAGTGAACGATGAAAATAGTGCGCAGATCAAGGTCATTGGAGTGGGCGGAGGCGGCTGCAACGCCGTCAATCGAATGATCGATTCCGGAATGAAGGGAATCGAGTTCATGGCCATCAATACGGATAAGCAGGCGCTGTCCGGTTCCAAGGCGGAGACCAAAATTCAGATCGGCGAAAAGCTGACCAGAGGTCTGGGCGCCGGCGCCAACCCGGAGGTGGGTCAGAAGGCGGCGGAAGAAAACATCGAAGATTTACAGAAGTTCATCAACGGCGCGGACATGGTATTCATCACCGCCGGTATGGGCGGCGGCACCGGAACCGGCGCGGCTCCCGTCATTGCCAAGGCGGCCAAGGATATGGGAATTCTCACCGTTGGCGTGGTAACGCGCCCCTTTAGCTTCGAGGGAAAAAAGCGCAGACAGCATGCGGAACTGGGCATTAAATTCTTAAAGTCCTACGTGGACTCTCTGGTGGTGGTTCCCAACGACAAGCTGCTGCAGGTATCGGATAAAAATACCACCATGCTTCAGGCCTTTTCCATGGCGGATGAGGTTCTGAAACAGGGCGTACAGGGTATTTCCGATCTGATCGCCGAATCCGGCATGATCAATCTGGACTTTGCCGATGTCAAGACCGTCATGAGCGACAGAGGTATCGCTCACATGGGCGTCGGCCGCGGAACCGGCGAGGATCGCGTATCCCAGGCGGTAAAGCAGGCCATTGAAAGTCCGCTTTTAGAGACTTCCATCAACGGCGCCAAAGCGATTTTGGTCAACGTGATGGGCGGTTACGACATGGGTATGCTGGAGGTCAGCGAGGCCACCAGCCAGATCGAAGACGCTGCCGATGAGGACTGCATCCTGATCTTCGGTTCCTCCGTGAAGGAAGAATTGCAGGATGAGATCGTCATCACCATTATCGCTACCGGTTTTGAAGATAAGAACATCGAGATTACGCCGCTGTCTCCCGGACGGGGCATGAACCCCAAAACGGGCAAGGGCGAACAGGAGGCGGCCCAGGAGGCGGTTTCGGAAGCAGCCGGTGAAGCCCCCGCGCAGGGCGCGGAGGGGCTGACGCCGGAACAGGAGGATGATCTCCAGTTCAAAGAGAAGCTCACCTCGGAGTTCCGCATTCCTGACTTTTTAAAGAACGATGGCTTTAAGCGATTTTAACGAGAACGTATGTGATGAAGCCGGTTGCATTGCCGGCTTCTTTTTCCGTATTTAGGGGGATGAAGCATTGAAGGAAGTCAGCGCAAAGGATAACCCCATTATTAAAAAATTTCGAGGACTTTCCCGAAAAAAATACAGGGACGAGTTGGGGCTTTATCTCATCGAGGGACCGAATCTTTTGACCGAGGCGTTGGAGCGTGGGGCGGAGATCGGTCAGATTCTGTTCGATGAAGAGGCCTTGTTCCGGAGCCGGGAATTGCAGGAACTGGCAAGGCGGGCGAAGGCGAAAGCCATCCCCATGGCGTCGGCGGCGCCCTCTCTGTTTTCCAGAGCTGCCCAGACCGACGCTCCCCAGGGCGTCATGGCCTGGGTGAAAAAACGGCTTTGGACGGAGGAAGAATTTTTCAACCTTTCCGGCGGCAACGTGATCGTCCTGGATCGACTTCAGGATCCGGGCAATCTGGGAACCATCCTGCGGACGGCGGTGAGCGCCGGATTTTCCGGAGCGGTGCTGCTTGCGGGCTGCGGAGATATCTACGGGCCAAAGGCGGTGCGGGCGGCTGCGGGAGCGCTGTTTCGGCTTCCGGTGATGGGTTGTGACGATCCCCTGGCGGCGCTGGCGCTTCTGCGGCATCACAACAAGACGGTGTATGCTGCGGCGCTGGAAAAAAGCCGCGTCTACTTTCAGTGCGATCTGCGCCGGGATTGTGCCATCGTCATCGGGAACGAGGGCAACGGCATCTGCAGGGAATTTTTAGAGGGCGCCGACGAACGCATCACCATTCCTATGGAGGGAAGGACGGAATCGCTGAACGCCGGAATTGCGGCGGGGATTCTCATGTACGAAGCATTGCGGCAGAAATATACAGGGTAGTGGAGAAAGGAAACATCATGGAAGAAGTCAATCGCGTTACAGTGAAAATCTCCGGACAGGAATATACGATTTCCGGCGAAATGTCGCGGGAATACATCATACGGGTGGCGGACTATGTGGACAGAAAAATGCAGGAGATCTCCCAGATGCTGCCCACGGCCACCACGGTATCGCTGGCTGTGCTTTCTGCCGTCAACGCTGCGGACGACTATTTTTCACTGTTGGAGGAAACCCGCAGCCTTCAGGATCGCTGCACTCAGCTGGAAAAGGATGCAGCGCATTACGTACAGCTTTGGGACGAGGCGAAAAAGGGTTACCTGCAATATAAAGAAGACGCCAGAGCCAGTCAGGAGCACCGACAGCAGCTTCAACAGCTGTTCAACGAAAAGACGGCGGAGTATTCCAAGCTGCTTTCTGCCTATGACGAACTGAAAAAACAGCAGGAGGCGCTGCTTTCCGCCTGTGATGAACTGAAAAAACAGCAGGAAGTGCTGTTAGTCGAAAATGAGCAGCTGCGGGAGACCGCGGAAAACTTGCGGCAGAACGCGGAGAATTTGCAGCAAACCCTGCAAACCCTGCAAAATCAACAAAGTCAGCAGCCTGCTGTCATCCACAACGAAAATGAGGAGCTGATCAGTCAGCTGGAAAATAAATGTAAAGATATTGAAAGCAGTTTCTTCGATCTGCAGATGGAGAACATCCGGCTGAAAGGAGAACTGGATCAGTATAAAAAAACGGAGTAATCTATGAACGAAAAAGCCCGGCGAGTGCTGGAGTACAATAAGATGATCGACTTGCTTGAAGAGATGGCGGCTTCTTCGGTGACGAAGGAACGCATCGGAAAGCTGTCCCCCATGACGGAGCTTTGGAAGATCAAAGAGGCGCAGGAGGAAACTACGGAGGCGGTTACGGTGATCATGGCCAAGGGCGCTCTTCCGCTGGGCGGCTTCTACGATATCGGCGGTCTGGCTCACGTGGCGAAGAAGGGCGGCACGCTGACCATGAAACAGCTGCTTCAGGTGCTGTACAATTTGCAGGCGGCGCGCAATGCCGCCGTCTTTTTGGGAAGCGACCTGCCAAAGGAGCAGCTCCCTAAAATCACAGCGTTGGCTTCGGTCATCAGCATACAGAAACCATTAGAAGAGGAAATTGACCGCTGCATCTTATCGGAGGATGAGATGGCGGATAACGCCAGTCCGGAACTGAAACGGCTGCGGAAAGCGATTTTGCGCCAAAATGAGGACATTCGAGTCAAGATCAACAGCATAATCAACTCTCAGGACAACCGCGGATTTTTACAGGACGCCATCGTTACCCTTCGTCAGGGTCGGTACGTGATTCCCGTAAAACAGGAGCACAGGGCTAAGGTATCGGGCATCGTTCACGACCAGTCTCAGACGGGAGCGACGCTGTTCGTCGAACCTCAGGCCATCGTCAATATGAACAATGAGCTGCGGGAACTGGAGTTACAGGAAAAGAAAGAAGTGCAGCGAATTTTGGCGGAGCTTTCCGGACGGGTGGGCGCTTTGGAGCGGGAAATCCGAAACAATCAGAAGATTTTACTGGAACTGGACTTCATGTTTGCCAAAGGAAAGCTGTCGGTGAAGATGAAGGGGAGCGAGCCCCGAATCAATGAATCGGGATATCTGCGGATCAAGAACGGACGCCATCCGCTGATCGGCGTGAAAAAGGTGGTTCCCGTCACCGTATCGTTGGGACGGGAGTATCACACGCTGGTGATCACCGGCCCTAACACCGGCGGTAAGACGGTAACGCTGAAGACCATCGGTCTGTTTTCCATGATGGCGCAAAGCGGCTTGCACCTTCCGGCGGATTGCGGCACGGAAATGCCTATCTATCACAAGATCTTCGCCGACATCGGCGACGAACAGAGCATTGAACAGAGCTTGTCCACCTTTTCCTCTCACATGACCAATATCGTGTCCATCGTGAAGGAATCGGACGACAGGACGCTGGTGCTGCTGGACGAATTGTGCGCGGGAACCGACCCCACGGAGGGGGCGGCGCTTGCCATCGCCGTTTTAGGGGACTTGCAGAGCCGTGGGGCGGCCATCGCTGCCACCACTCACTATACGGAGCTGAAGAAATACGCCCTGTCCACATCCGGCGTTCAAAACGCTTCCATGGAATTCGACATCGAGACGCTGTCGCCTACCTACCGGCTGCGCATCGGCGTGCCGGGAAGGTCGAATGCCTTTGAAATTTCAAAGAAGCTGGGACTTCCGGAACACATCGTTGAGCGGGCGGGAACGCTGCTAAAACGAGGCGACATTCAGTTCGAGGACGTGATCACTAAGATCGACCAGGACAGAAAGGCGGCGGAGGCGGAACGGGAGGAAGCCCTGCTGCTGAATATCGAAATGAAGCGGCAGAAGGAAAAACTGGAGGAGAGAGCCAGCCGCCTGGAGGAACAGAAGGAGAAGATTCTCTCCCGCGCCAGGGAAGAAGCCGCCGATATGATACGGGAAGCCAAAGAGCTTTCCGACAGGGTTTCCAGGGAGCTGCGGCAGATGGAAAAACTGGGCAGCATGGAGGAAATCGACCGCCGCCAGGAACGGCTGCGGGGGCAGCTGCGGCAGGCCTCCGGAAAGTATCGGGAGCCGGTGAAGGCAGTGGAGAACAGCCAGCCGGTGAATCCTCATCTGTTGAAGCTGGGGGATCGGGTTAAGGTGTTGACGGTGGATCAAAATGGAAGCGTTCTGACCCTTCCCGACGACAAGGGAGATTTGCAGGTACAAGTCGGCCTGCTAAAGCTGAACGTGAACCTGAAAAACATCTCCAAGATTCAGGAAAACGTCTCCAAAAAGGAGAAACAAAAACAGAAATACGGCGCGCTGTATCGGAGCAAGGCGCAGAGCATCAGCCTTTCCTGCAATGTAATCGGAAAGACCTTAGACGAGGCGGAGGACATCGTGGACAAGTATCTGGACGACGCCTTCATGGCCGGTCTGAAGGAGGTTTCGGTGATTCACGGCCGGGGCGCAGGAATCCTGCGGGAAGGATTGCAGAAGATGTTTCGGCGTCACAAACACGTGGAAAGTTATCGGAAAGGAGCCTATAACGAAGGCGGCGACGGCGTAACCGTGGTCACCCTGAAATGAGGCTCGGAGGAAACAGAATGATTATTGTAAGCGGATGTCTTTTGGGAATTCCCTGTAAATACGATGGCGGAACCAATCTGTCGAAAACGGTAAAAGAATTTTTGGCTAATCGAAGTTACGTCATGGTCTGTCCTGAGACCATGGCGGGATTGACCGCGCCCCGTCCGCCTGCCGAGATCGTGGACGGCAAGGTGTTTGACAGAGAAGGAATCGAGGTGACGGAGGCCTTTTTCCTGGGCGCGCAGAAGGCCTGGGATCTGGCTTCTGAAAAAGCCAGGGAAAGAAACGAAGAAATTACGCTGGCGATTTTGAAAGCCAGAAGTCCCTCCTGCGGCTCCGGCCGCATTTACGACGGCACCTTTGCCGGCGTGGTTACCGACGGCGACGGCGTGTTTGCCGCATTGCTGAAGGAAAAAGGGATTCGCGTGATTACAGAAGAAGAGCTGGAGGCTTATATAGAGGAGGAAGGAATCCATGATTGATTTTAAAAGAGAGATAGCGGAGGTTCTGGCCACGGCAGTGGAGGGGCTGACTGCGGAGGAAATTCGGGAGATCATTGAAATCCCCGGCGACGCCAAGATGGGCGACTATGCGTTTCCCTGTTTTCGTCTGGCAAAGACCATGCGGAAAGCGCCCCAGATGATTGCGGCTTCTGTAGCGGAGGCCATTTCCCAAAACCCCATGTTTTCCAGGGTGGAACAGGTGAACGCTTACGTGAACATGTTCATGAACCGTGGAGAGTTCATCGGCCATACGGTGGCCGCGGTAGCGGAGGAAAAGGACGATTTTGGCCGAAGCGATCTGGGTAAGGGCAAACTTGCCATCGTGGAATTTTCTTCTCCCAACATCGCAAAACCCTTCCACATCGGTCACATCCGCAGTACGGTTATCGGAAATTCCATCTACAAGATCTACGATTTTCTGGGTTACGAAACCGTCCGCATCAACCATCTGGGCGATTACGGAACTCAATTTGGAAAGATGATCGTAGCCTATCGCCGCTGGGGAAACAAAGAGGATGTGGTGAAAGAACCCATTAAAACCCTGCTTTCCTATTACGTAAAATTCCACGAGGAAGCGGAAAACGACCCGACTTTGGAGAAGGAAGCGAGAGCCACCTTTGCCCGCCTGGAAAACGGCGAGCCGGAGGAAAAAGAGCTGTGGCAGTGGTTCCGGGATGAGAGTTTAAAGGAATTCATGCGGGTATACGATATGCTGGGCATTGAATTTGATTCCTACGCGGGCGAAAGTTTCTATTCCGATAAGATGCAGCGGGTTTTGGATGAACTGAAAGAAAAGAACCTGCTTCAGGTGTCGGAGGGTGCGCAGATCGTCGATTTGGAGGAGTACAAGCTGCCGCCGGCGCTGATTACCAAAAGCGACGGCTCGTCCCTGTACATCACCAGAGATATTGCGGCGGCCATCTACAGAAAAGAGCATTACAATTTCGATAAAAATATTTACGTGGTGGCTTCTCAGCAGAACCTCCACTTCCAGCAGTGGTTCAAGATCGTGGAGCTTCTGGGCTATGACTGGGCGAAGGACTGCGTTCACGTTCCCTTCGGCCTGGTCAGTTTGGAGGACGGCACCATGTCCACCCGCCACGGCCGCGTGGTCTTTTTGGAAGATGTGTTGAAGGGCGCTGTGGAAAAGACCCGTCAGATCATTCACGAAAAGAGCATCGCCAAAGGCCGCCTGTCTGCGGACGAGATGGAGGAGACGGCAAAGATGGTGGGAATCGGCGCCGTCATGTTCAACGAACTGTCCAACGCCAAGATCAAGGATTACACCTTTAAGTGGGATAAAGTTCTGAACTTTGAAGGAGAGACGGGGCCGTACGTACAGTATACCCATGCCCGGGCGGCCACCGTTTTGCGCAGCGCCGAAGACACGCTGGCAAAGGCGCTGGCCGATCCCGGCGCGATCAATACCGATCACATCGCAAGCGACAGCGCTTACGAATTGGCGAAGCTGATCTATCGCTTCCCTCAGGTCGTGGAGGATGCAGGAGAAAAGTACGAACCCTCGGTGATTACCCGCCACGTGGTGGATGTCGCTCAGGGCTTCAATAAGTTCTATCACGACGAACACATTCTGGTGGACGACGAAGAAGAGAAGAAGGCCAAGCTGCTTTTGACCTATGCGGCAAAGCAGACCATCAAAAACGGTCTGGCGCTGCTGGGCATTTCCGCTCCGGAGAGAATGTAATATGCGTTACGAAGGTATGGTATACAGACCGCCCAGCGAGGCCTACAGCCTGATCGTTCAGGTGACCATCGGGTGCTCTCACAACAAATGCACGTTCTGTTCCATGTATAAGGAAAAGCAATTCCGGGTGCGCAAGGTGGAGGAAGTCCTTGCGGATCTCCAATGGGCGAGAACCGCTTACCGGCGGGTGGATAAGATTTTCTTAGCCGACGGCGACGCTTTGGTTTTGACCAACGCCAAGCTGATGGTGATCTTAGATGAAATCAAAAAGCTGTTTCCGGAATGTCTGCGGGTGGGCGTTTACGCCAGAGCCGGAGATATCTTGCGAAAGACGCCGGAAGAGCTTGCTGAGCTTCGGGACGCCGGACTGAAAATCTTCTACGTGGGATGCGAATCCGGAAGCGACAGAGTGCTGCAGGACGTAAAAAAGGGAGAGACGGCGGCGGAACTGATCGAAGCGGTACGCCGCACGGAAGCGGCGGGAATCGCCGCGTCGGTGACGTTCATCTCCGGCCTTGCTGGACCTGCCGGATGGCGGGAACACGCCGTAGAGACGGGAAAGATGATCAGCGCTATGGAGCCGTCCTACGCCAGCTTGCTGACGTTGATGGCGGAGCCGCCGGCGCCCATCTGCAGGGATATTCAGGAAGGCAGATTTCAGCTTTTAACGCCGGAACAGGTGTTGGATGAAACGGCGCTTCTCATTGAAAATATCAACGTGTCAAAGAAATGCGTCTTTCGCTCTAACCACGCTTCCAACTACCTGTCGCTGAGGGGCGATCTGCCCTGCGACAAGGAGAAGATGCTGGCGCAGATTGCCTATGCCAAAACGAATCTGGCCGCGTTGAAACCGGAGGAATTTCGGGCGTTATAATCTATTTTCAGATGTGCATGGATATGAGAATGACCATGGAAGACGGGTGAAGGCATGAAGATTTTGCTGACGACTTTGAATTCGAAATACGTACACTCCAATCTGGCGTTGAAGTATCTGTACGCGGTGTCTCAGGAATGGGCTTCCCATCTGGAACTGAAGGAATTTACCATCAACAATCCTTCGGATTACGTGTTCGGCGAATGGATTCGCGGCGATTACGATGTGATCTGCCTGTCCTGTTACATCTGGAACATCCGTCAGATCTGCGATTTGGCGGAGAATATCAAGCGTGCAAAGCCGAAAATAAAAATCGTTTTGGGCGGGCCGGAGGTCAGCTTTGAAACGGCGCAGTTTTTGAAGGATCACCCCTGGGCGGATTTCGTTCTCATGGGCGAAGGAGAGGGCGTCTTTTACCATTGGATGCAGCAACTGTTTTCCCGGATGCCGGATTATGCTTCCGTTGAGGGTCTGGCCTGGCGCAGGGAAGGCGGCGATATCTGCGTCAATGCGCCTGCACCGCCGCTTTTGATGGAGTCCATTCCCTTTCCCTACGAATATCTTCCGGCGGAGGAAGATAAGGTTTTATATTACGAATCTTCTCGAGGCTGTCCCTTTCGCTGCGCCTACTGTCTGTCCTCCATCGACAGGCACGTTCGGGCGCTGCCGCTTGCGCGGGTAAAGGAAGAGCTGCGGTATTTTCTGCATCGAAAGGTGAAGCAGGTCAAGTTCATCGACCGTACCTTTAACTACGATAAGGAGCGAAGCCGGGAAATTTTTCGCTATTTGATGGAAAACGACAATGGCGTGACCAATTTTCACTTTGAAATGTGCGGCGACCTCATGGATGACGCCATGATTTCTCTGCTGAAAAGAGCCAGAAAGGGGTTGTTTCAGTTTGAGATCGGCGTACAGTCCACCAACGCCCGGGTTTTGCAGATCTGCGGCAGGGGCGGCGATCTTGCGAAGCTGTCCTGCGCGGTGGAGGAACTTCATTCCTCCGACAATATTCATCTTCACCTGGATTTGATCGCCGGCCTTCCCGGCGAGAATTTCAACAGCTTCCGCACTTCCTTTAACGATGTTTACGCATGGAAGCCGGACGCGTTACAGCTGGGATTTTTAAAGGTGCTGAAGGGGTCGCCCATGGCGGCCATGGCCGAATCCTACGGAATCCTCTGGCGATATCAGGCGCCTTATGAGACCATTCGCACCAACGATATCAGCGCGGAGGAAATGGTTTGCCTGAAAATGATTGAGGAAATTTTGGATCTGTACTGGAATCGGGGCGGTTTTCGCAAAACGGTGGACTATCTGACGGATTGTTGCTTTGCGACGGCCTTTGATTTTTACAGGGAATTTGCGGAATTCTATTACCGCAGCGGCTACCAGCATTGTTCTCACAAAAAGGAGGATCTGTACCGGATCTTGGATCGGTTTGCGAAGGAACGGCGGGCGGATCAGGGAGAAACGGTTCGGCGGCTTTTGTGCGAAGATATGGCGGAAACGCTGAATCCGGACGCCATCAAGAAATTTGAAAGAAAGGGTTGGGAACTTTCACGATGAAAAGGATGCAGAGGGTGGGAAGCTACCTGACAAAATACGCCGACGCACTGGTGTTCGACCAGTTTCAGGAGGAATATCTGAAGCGGGAGGGCATCTGGGAATACATGCGGGAGGTGCCCATTCCCGTGAGCGCCGAAGAGGTGGTGGAATCCCACAGGGCCAAGGGGTTGAACGTGATGAACGTGGCGCGGAATATGATTCGCATCATCGGCATCAATCCGGAATTTCCCTATGTGGAACAATATCTGCGCTACATCCGAAAATACTTCAATGAAAATGTGGTGGAGGCCGTGATACGCGACGGTGAGGAACGGGCGCGGCAGGAGCAGACGGAGGAAGCGCTGATCTATTTTCGGGCGGCCTTGGTCATGGATCCGAAGCAGAAGTATGCGCTGTTTGATTACGGTCTGGCCTGCCGGCAGCTGGCGGAAAACAACGAAGGTGCGAGTGACGAAGCGTATCGCGGCGCCATGAAGGCGGACTCCATCGAGGCCTTCGAAGAAGTTTCCGGTCTGTATCCGGAATTCGCTCCGCCGTACTACTATCTGGGCTATATCTACTTGAATATGGGATTATACATGAAGGCTCGGCTGACGTTTCAGATGTTTTTAAAGCTGTCGGAGTCCGTTTCCATGGATCCGCAGGTGCTTGCGCAGCAGAGAAAGGAAGCTGCAGAGCGGGTGGATCAGCTGAAGGAGCCTACGAAGATCGAAAGCGGAATCAATCACGTTTTGGCGGGACGGCCGGAGCTGGGAGCGAAGATCCTGGCGCCCTATGTGGACGGCGATTACGATCTGTGGTGGCCGCTTCACTATTATCTGGGAGTGGCTTATATGGAAATGGGACGGATGGAAGATGCGGCCGATCGGTTTTTAAGGGTATTGCAGCTGAATCCGTCGCACAGGGAGACCATGAAGGAACTGGCGGAGATCTACGAGGCCAAAGGCGATCAAACCATGAGTGAAAAATACAGAAGGAAAGCGGAACTGTTGTCTCAATGACAGCAGTTTTCTTTTGGGACGGGCGTTCCGATCTGACAGACGCTTTCCGAAGCTGCGAATTGCCGGCACTGTCGGTGCGGGTGGAGCGCAGAGGCGGCGGACTGCGAGCACTATTGGTGCGGATCGGATGGAAAGAGGCGGCGGTGGTGCCCGGACGGTTCTGAAATGAAAATGTTACGCATAAAATAAGGGAGAAAAAGAGAAAATACCAGCAGTATGGAAAAGGAGGTACTGCTGTGAGTAAAATATGGGAAAAAGAGGAAAGAATAGAAGCGGGTTCGGTAAGCCGGAAGGGTTCGGTTACACCGTCAGAAAAATTCAGGACGTTTCCGTTGGCTGACAGAGCGCAGACGGAAGGAGCCAGCGGGCAGGCCATCCCCTCGGAGGAAGATGTGTGGCAGGTGAAGAACTTCGGCGACGAAAACGAAAAATGAGCAAAAATAGGTTGACATTGCACACCGAATAGAATATAATATTTGTTGTCGTCGGACGACTGGTATTCCAAGGTAGCTCAATGGTGGAGCACTCGGCTGTTAACCGATAGGCTGTGGGTTCGAGCCCCACCCTTGGAGCCAATTTTAAAAGACGTCCTCCGGGACGTTTTTACGCCGGAGTGGCGGAATAGGCAGACGCACAGGACTTAAAATCCTGCGATCCTCACAGATCGTACCGGTTCGACCCCGGTCTCCGGCACCAATTTACAACTTGATATCGCGGGGTGGAGCAGCTGGTAGCTCGTCGGGCTCATAACCCGAAGGTCATAGGTTCAAATCCTATCCCCGCAACCAAACGCATGAAAGGACAGACGTTTTCAAAGAATTGAGGACGGCTGTTTTTTTATGCCTGTTTTGAATTCCTCGCTTTTTCTGTATTGGTTTTCATTGAATATTTTTCGCACTTTCGGTATTGCGAAACAATGTAGGGCAGAATTATAAAATAACAAAAATGTATTGCTATTGTGCGCACATATGAATATAATATAGGAGAAGTAAATTGCACTCAATAGGAAAGGAGCGTTTCACATGGCAAAGACAGCAAATCTCTATGCACGAATTGAGCCGGATGTAAAGGAACAGGCCGAGAGCATTTTAACTGCGCTGGGCATTCCTGTTTCCAACGCTATCAATATGTTTTATAAGCAGATTATTTTGCAGCGTGGTATTCCCTTTGAAATGAAGCTGCCCCAGGAAAAAATGGTGGATATGACTAAGCTGACCGCAAAGGAACTTGATGCAGAATTGGAAAAGGGTTATCAAGATATTTTGGCCGGCAGGAAAAAGCCAGCAAGCAAGATCTTTGACGAAATCCGAAAGGACTATGGCATATGATATATTTTGTTGAGATCTCGACTCAGGCAGAACGGGACTTGCGCAGCATCTATGAGTATATCGCCTTTGAATTACAATCCGTTCAAAACGCCAAGGAGCAGCTTGCTAGACTGGAAGAAAGCATTTGTGCGCTTGACCAAATGCCGGAACGGTATCGGCGATATGAGAAAGAACCATGGTATAGTCGGGGTTGGCGTATTATGCCGATAGACCATTATTGTATTTTCTATGTGCCGGATCACGACCATAAGATCGTAAACATCGTCCGCATACTCTACGGAGGCAGAAATATGAAATCTGTTCTTGATGGCAGTGAAGAAGCTTAACATCTCTTGTCAAGATAGATGAAATTAAGGTACAATACGGATTAGTAGAATTTGCGGGCGATGAACGGTATTGCCCGGTGTGAAAGCGGGAAGAAAAAATGTTAGGAACCATCGTAAACACCGGCGCTATTTTGGCGGGCAGCTGTCTGGGATGCGCGGTGAAAAAAGGAATCAAAGAGGAATATCGGGAAGCGCTGTTCAACGCTATGGGACTTGCGGCCACAGGACTGGGCATCAATTCCGTCGTCCAGAATATGCCGGACAGCCAGTTTCCGGTGCTGTTCATCGTCAGTCTGGCGGTGGGAAGCGTCGCGGGCGCCGCTTTGGATCTCAACGGAAAGTTCCAGAGTCTGACGGCTCGATTCGGAGCGGGACAGCTGTCCCAGGGGTTGTCCACGGCGATTCTTCTTTTCTGCATGGGAACGCTGTCCATTTTAGGTCCGATGCAGAGCGCGTTGTATGGTGATCATACCTATTTGTTTACCAACGCCACCTTGGATTTTGTCACATCCATGGTGCTGGCCTCCACCTATGGACTGGGAATCGCCATCGCCGCCGCTGTGCTATTTATATGGCAGGGAAGCATCTATCTGGGTACCGGATTTTTAGCGGAATTTTTAACGCCGGAGCTTTTGACGGAAATCTCCATCGTAGGGGGCTTTCTCATCGCAAGTTCAGGACTTTCCATTTTGAAGGTAAAGGATTGCCGGACGCTGAACATGCTTCCGGCGCTTTTGGTGCCGCCTCTCTGGTTTTTGATCTGGCCTGTGGTCAGTCAATGGCTCTGATTCGGAAAAATTACGGCTTTTCCCAGCCATTACAGAAAAGGCTGCAAGAATAAAGAAAAAAATCGATGTTTTCAGAAATTTTTTTCTTTAATACGAATGAAGAAAAACAGTTGAAAACGAGTTTCCCTTGTGATAATATCTAAAAGATAATTGAAAAGGAGGACGCCATGAAGCGGAGAAGTCGGACAAATAAACACATGATACTCAATGCGGAACTGGGGTTCGTATTCCCTTTCGAGGCTGTCATTTGTTCACCGGGTTTTGATTTATTGCCATCTCAAAAACCCGGTTTTTTTATGAGTTGATTAAGCGAAAAAACGCAATGGGGGAGGTACTATGGATTTTGACAAAAAAATAGTATTGAAGGATGGAAGAGAATTTTATGGAAAAGGCTTCGGCGCATCCGCAAGCGGCGTGTTTGAACTGGTATTCGACACGGCCATGGTGGGATATCAGGAAGTCATCTCCGATCCTTCCAACTATAATCAGATGATCTTGATGACGTATCCGCTGATCGGAAACTACGGCATTACCGACGAGGACTTTGAATCCAAGGTTCCCAGAATCGGCGCGCTGGCGGTTCGCGAATACAATGATTCGCCTTCCAACTTCCGCTACACGAAGACTCTGGGCGAAGAAATGGAAGAAAACAACATCCCCGGCATCAGTCAGCTGGACACCAGAAAGCTGGCGAAGATCATTCGGGACGAGGGAACGCAGCCGGCTATGCTCACCGATGCGCAGACGCCCAAAGAACTGGCGGTGGAGGCCATCAAAGCTTTTGTCTACGACAGAGAGCAGGTATCTGCGGTTTCCTGCAAAAAAAGATGGTATTCCCGCACGGCTAACGCCCGCTACAACATCGTTGCCGTGGACTGCGGAATCAAGCTGTCCTTTATTCGCACCATGAACGCTATGGGCTGCAATGTAACCGTGGTTCCTTACGACATCGACGCCCAGGAGCTGATGGCGCTGAAACCGGACGGCGTATTTCTGAGCAACGGTCCCGGCAATCCCGAGGACGTTTCTCAGGTAATACAGCTGATCAAAGCCATCCGAGGGAAAACTCCCATCTTCGGCATCGGTCTGGGACATCAGCTGATCGCTTTGGCTTACGGCGCAAAGATTGAGAAGCTGCCCTTTGGGCACAGAGGCGCCAATCATCCCGTTCGGGAGCTGGCCACCGGAAGATTGGGCATCATCGGGCAGAATCATGGATTTACCGTGGAGATGGAAAGCCTTGAGGGTACCGGACTTGTCGCCACGTACCAGAACGTATTGGACGGCACCTGCGAAGGTGTGGAATGTGCAGAGGATCGGGTATTCTCCGTGCAGTTCCATCCGGACGCAGCGCCGGGCCCGCAGGAAAGCGTCTATCTGTTTGAGAAGTTTTTGAATAACATATAAAGGGGGTTGAGAGTATGCCTAAGCGCACAGATATAAAAAAAGTACTGGTCATCGGTTCCGGTCCCATCGTCATCGGACAGGCTGCCGAATTCGACTACGCCGGAACACAGGCCTGTTTGGCTCTGAAAGAAGAAGGCTATCAGGTGGTTTTAGTCAACTCCAATCCGGCCACCATCATGACGGATACCCAGATCGCGGACAAGGTATATATGGAACCGCTGACGCTGGAATTCGTGGCCAAGATCATACGCTACGAGCGTCCCGACGCCATTTTGCCGGGGTTGGGAGGTCAGACCGGTCTGAACATGGCCATGCAGCTGGCCAAAAAGGGAATTCTGGAAGAGTGTCAGGTGGAAATCCTGGGTACCAGCTTCTACAGCATTGAAAAGGCAGAGGACAGAGAAATGTTCAAGCAGCTGTGCGAAGATCTGGGAGAGCCGGTGCTTCCCTCCATCATCACCCACAGCATGGAGGAAGCCGCAGCTGCTGCGGAGGAGATCGGTTATCCCGTAGTTTTGCGCCCCGCCTTTACTCTGGGCGGTACCGGCGGCGGCTTTGCCGACGACGAGGAAGAACTGCGTGAAATCGCCAAAAACGGATTTAAGCTGTCTCCTGTTCATCAGGTCATGGTGGAAAAGAGTATCAAGGGTTATAAAGAGATCGAATTCGAGGTCATGAGAGACGCTAACGATACGGCCATTACCATCTGCTCCATGGAAAATGTGGATCCCGTGGGAATTCACACCGGTGACAGCATCGTGGTAGCTCCGGCGCAGACGCTGACCAACAAAGAATATCAAATGCTGCGAACCAGCGCACTGAAAATCATCCGGGCGCTGAAGATCGAAGGCGGATGCAACATTCAGTTCGCGCTGGATCCTCATTCCTTCACCTATTTTCTCATCGAGGTCAATCCCCGGGTATCCAGATCCTCTGCTCTGGCGTCCAAGGCCAGCGGTTATCCCATCGCCCGGGTTTCCGCCAAGGTTGCCATGGGTCTGCATCTGGATGAAATCCAGATCGCCAATACGCCGGCTTCCTTTGAACCCACGCTGGATTACGTGGTAGCGAAGGTTGCCCGGTTCCCCTTTGATAAATTCACGGACGCCTCCAACAAGCTGTCCACGCAGATGAAGGCCACCGGCGAGGTGATGAGCATCGGGCGTACACTGGAGGAAGCCTTCCTGAAATCCATTCGGTCGCTGGAGACGGGGGTTTGCCACTTGTATCATAAGAAGTTCGATCACTACACGGCCGATCAGCTTTTGGAGTACATCAAGGACGGTACCGACGACCGGCTGTACGCCATCGCCCAGCTGATTCGTCTGGGTACGGACGTGAGCCTGATTCAGGATGCCACGAAAATCGATATGCTGTTTTTAGACAAACTGAAAAACATCGTGGATTTCGAAGCGGTCATCAAGGCCAATCCCATGGAGGAAGAAACCCTGCGGCAAGCGAAGCGTCTGAGCATTTCCGATAAATATCTGGCGCAGGTCTGGGGAAAGAGCGAAGCCGACATCTTCCTGAAGAGAAAAGAAATGAACCTGTTCCCGGACTACAAGATGATCGATACCTGCGGAGCCGAGTTTGCCAGCGACGTACCTTACCTCTACTCTACCTACGAAGGCGAAAACGAAAGCGTGGTCAGCGATAAGAAGAAGATCATCGTGTTGGGCTCCGGCCCCATCCGCATCGGACAGGGCGTGGAATTTGACTATTCCACGGTACACGCCATCTGGACCATCCGCGATTTGGGATATGAGGCCATCATCATCAACAACAATCCGGAAACCGTCTCCACCGACTATACCACCAGCGACAAGCTGTACTTTGAGCCGCTGACCGTGGAGGATGTGATGAATGTCATCCATCTGGAACAGCCGGAGGGCGTTGTGGTTTCCCTGGGCGGTCAGACCGCCATCAATCTGGCAAAGCCTCTGGCGGATCTGGGTGTGAACATCGTGGGAACCGGCGTAGAAGCCATTGAAAATGCGGAAAACCGCGATTGCTTTGAAAAGATCATGGAAAAGCTGGAAATTCCCCAACCCAAGGGACAGGCCGTCACCAGCATCGAAGACGGTGTGAAGGTGGCCAAGGAGATCGGTTATCCCGTACTGGTTCGTCCCAGCTATGTGTTGGGCGGCCGCGCTATGCAGATCGTTGCAGAGGAACACGGACTGCGCAGATATCTGCAGACGGCGGTGGAAATCAATACGGAACAGCCGGTACTGGTGGACAAGTACGTCATCGGCAAGGAGCTGGAAGTGGATGCCATCTGTGACGGGACGGACGTCTTCGTTCCCGGCATCATGGAACACGTGGAGCGCACCGGCGTACACTCCGGCGACAGCATCAGCGTATATCCCACTTTCAGCGTCAGCCAGAAGGCCAAGGATACCATTTTGGATTACACGGTGAAGCTGGGACTGGGCATCGGTATCGTGGGCCTTTACAATATCCAGTTCATCGTAGACAGAGAAGAAAACGTGTACGTCATCGAGGTCAATCCCCGTTCTTCCCGTACCGTGCCGTTCCTGTCCAAGGCCAGCGGCTATCCTCTGGGGGACATTGCCACCAAGGTGATTTTAGGCCACAGCCTGAAGGAGCAGGGTTACACCCAGCGTTATCCCGGTGAAAAGAAGCGCTGGTACGTGAAAGCGCCGGCCTTCTCCTTCTCCAAGCTCCACGGCATGGACGCTTATCTGTCTCCGGAAATGAAGTCCACCGGCGAGGCCATCGGTTACGACGATACGCTGACCCGCGCGCTGTACAAGGCGCTTCTGGCTTCCGGTATGCACGTGCTGAACTACGGCACGCTGCTTGCCACCATCGCCGATGCGGACAAGGAAGAAGCGCTGCCGCTGATTCGCCGGTTCTACAATCTGGGCTTCAACATTGAAGCCACGGAGGGAACGGCTGCCTTCCTGAAGGAACACGGCATCCGCACCAGAACCAGAAAGAAGATCAGCCAGGGAAGCGAAGAAATTCTGGATTCCATCCGCAAGGGACACGTGAGCTACGTGCTGAACACCAGCGGTCACGATACGGAAAACGGCGAACACGACGGCTTTGAAATTCGAAGCTGCGCCACGGAAAATAACGTGACTATGTTTACCTCCTTGGATACCGTTCGCGTGCTGCTGGACGTTCTGGAAGAAACCACGCTGCGCATTTCCACCATCGACGCGGAATAAAAACGAGAAATAGTAGTGCTAAATGCTATTGAACGTGGTAGAATAGAATAAAAGAAAAAATACGAAGCTCCTGTCCCAACGCAGGGGCTTTCGGTTTCGAAGGATGAAGGAGAAGCTATGGAACTAGACAGAAAAGAACATGCGGTTTCGCTGCACAAGGACGGCTATAACTGCGCTCAGGCGGTGGCCTGTACCTATTGCGATTTGTTTGGTATCGATGAGGAGACGGCGTTTTGCATGACCGAGGGTTACGGATTCGGCTGCGGCATGCAGGAAATCTGCGGCGCGCTCACCGGCGCCTTTGCCGTGGCTGGTATGGCTAACAGCAGCGGTAATATCCGGCGGGGCATTACGAAGAAGTCCACCTACGATATCACCGGCGCCATGGGAAAGAAGTTCTGCGAAATCAACGGTTCCATGCTCTGCCGGGAATTGAGAGGAACCCCTGAACATCCCACGCCCAAAACCTGCGGCGAGTACATTGCAGACGCCTGCCAGCTGCTGGAGGATTATTTAAAGGACGCTCATAAGGGCAAATAAAAGGAGGATTCACATGAGTGTGAATTTGCAGGATAAGTACCATGAGGTACGTCCGGTAAACGATTTGAGACAGATTGTAGACGAAAGCGGAAAACTGTACGCGCAGCGTCCCGCGTTTTTAGTGAAAAAGGCCAAGGGTGAGCCTTACGGTGAAATTCTGTACCGTCAGTTTGAAAACGATGTAAAGGCGCTGGGAACCGCTCTGATCGACATGGGTCTGTCGGGAGAGAAAATCGCGGTGATCGGCGCAAACTGTTACGAGTGGATTGTTACGTATTTTGCGGTGGTCAACAGCGTAGGCGTCATCGTTCCTCTGGATAAAGAACTGTCCAAAGAGGAGATCGATACGCTGCTTTCCATTTCTCAGTGTAAGGCCGTATTTTTCACGGAAAAATACGAAAAGTATTTTCAGGATTATCCGCAGATGCTGAAGGTGAAGATGAAGGTTTACGGAGATCGAACCGATCTTTCGGAGGAACTATCCTGCGAAGAACCCCAGGAGGGGGAATCTTGGAGTTGGGAGAGTCTGATTGCCCGGGGAGAGAAGCTGCGCAGGGACGGCGACCACCGATATGAAGAAGCGCCGCTAAATCCGGAAGAAATGCGCTTTTTACTGTTTACTTCCGGCACCACCGAGGCGGCCAAGGGCGTTATGCTGTCCCACAAAAACATCGTTACCGATATTTTAGCGACCCGCAAGATTGCCGGCATTACGCCGGAGGACAGAACTCTGTCCTTCCTGCCCATTCATCACACCTTTGAATGTACTCTGGGTCACGTGTTGGCGCTGTACTGCGGCGCTTCCATTGCCTACTGCGAAGGATTGAAGTACGTGACGAAGAACCTGGCGGAGGCAAAGTCCACCGTACTGGTAGGCGTGCCGCTGATCTTTGAATCCGTCTACGATAAAATCTGGAAACAGGCGGAAAAGACGGGTAAGGCCAAGGCGCTGCGCACAGCCATTAAAATCAACCGCCGTGCGAAGAAGCTGGGCATCGATCTGCATAAACGGCTGTTTAAGAGCGTTTACAATACCTTTGGCGGACAGCTGAACCGCATGATTACCGGGGCGGCGGGAATCGACCCCAACGTGTCCAGAGGGTTCCAGGATATGGGCTTTACCGTTCAGCAGGGTTACGGTTTAACGGAATGTTCTCCCCTGGTAGCCGGTATTCCCGATTTTGCACCGCAGCGCTATGCCAAGGCCGGTTCCGTAGGGCCTGTTATTCCCGGCGGCGAAATGAAGATTGCCGATCCGGACGAGGACGGCATCGGAGAAATTCTGTACCGCGGCCCCAATGTGATGCTGGGGTATTACAACATGCCGGAAAAGACGGCGGAGGTGCTTGCGGCGGACGGCTGGTATCACACCGGCGACCTGGGTTTTATGGATAAGGACGGCTGGCTTTACATCACCGGACGCTGCAAAAACGTCATCGTCACCAAGACGGGAAAGAACATCTATCCGGAAGAGATGGAAATGTACATCAACCGCAGCAAATACGTAGAGGAATCCATGGTCTACGGCGTGGAAGAACAGGACGATACTTACGTGGGCGCTCAGGTTCGGCCGGCTTACGACGTGATCTATGAGGAGTTCGGCAGGGATATCAGCGAAGATGCGATCCAGAAGCTGATCAAGAGAGCCATCGCGGAAATGAACGTGCAGCTGCCCAGCTATAAGCGGGTGAAGCGATTCATCGTTCGCAGCGAGGAATTCGTCAAGACCACAACCCAAAAGATCAAGCGTTTTAAAAACATCGGCGACGCTTCCGCTCAGGACATGAGCGCCATGGACGACGATAAATAGCGAATAAAGAAACCTCCCTTCACATATCCTGTAAACAAGGAAATGTAAAAGGGAGGTTTTTCATTGTGAGACGGAATCGAAAAGCCGCAGCCGCGGTCATAGCTTTCCTTATGGTTGGTGCGGTGTTTCTCTCGGGATCGGGAGCGTTGTTCATATATGGCGAAGGGTCAGATCAGCCCGGACAGTCGCCGCTGTCCTCCGTTCAGGCGAAAGAAGGCAGTTTGCAGATCGACGCCAAGTCGGCCATATTGATGGATGCATCTACGGGAACGATCCTGTACGAACAGAATGCTTACGAAGAACTGCCTCCGGCCAGCGTCACCAAGGTGATGACCATGCTTTTGGCTCTGGAAGCCGTGGAGCGCGGTCAGTTTTCTCTGGAGGATACCACCGCCATCAGCGAGAGAGCCGCCAGCATGGGCGGCAGCCAGATGTACATGGAGGCCGGAGAAACCCACACGGTGGAGGAACTGTTTCAGGGAGCCAGCATTTGCAGCGCCAATGACGCCTGTGTGGCGCTGGCGGAGCTGACGAAGGGAACGGAAGAATTGTTCGTGGAGGCCATGAACGCCAGAGCCAAAGAACTGGGTATGGAGCATACTCACTTTGTAAACACCAACGGCCTTCCGGTGGCGGATCACTACAGCTGTGCTCACGATATCGCCGTCATGTCCCGGGAGCTTTTGAAGCATCCCAAGACCAAGGAATGGTTTACCACCTGGCAGACCACCATCACCGTGGGACTTCCGGGAAAAGAAAAGGAATTCGGTCTGACCAACACCAATAAAATGATCAAATCCTATCAGGGCGCCAACGGCGTCAAGACGGGATATACCCAGGATGCGGGTTACTGTCTGTCCTCTTCGGCCACCCGCGGCAATCTGACGTTGATCGCCGTGGTGCTTGGCTCGGAAAGCTCCAAGGTGCGGTTTGCGGAGGCGTCCAGACTTCTGGACTACGGTTTTGCCACCTATGACAGCGTGCACCTTGTAGATCAGGGTCAGGTGGTGGGCAGTCTGCCGGTGGAAAAGGGAACCGTGCAGATGGTCAACGCTGTGACAAAGGAACAGGTCAGCGTGTTGATTCCCAAGGGGCAGAGCGAAAGCGTTTCCTCACAGCCTCAGTGGAGGGAAGGACTGAAAGCGCCCATTGCGGCGGGAGATGTGGTCGGTGAGCTGAAGCTGTATCGGGAGAACAAGGAAATCGGAAGCTATCCCCTGTACGCGGAGACTTCGGTGGATAAGGCGGGAATGGGACTGCTGTTTGTACGGTTGATTCAATCGCTGTTTTAAAGGCTTTTTCGGAACCCTTGTGTACGATGACGCATATACTGCACTGTGACGGAAATACGTCACGGGTCGCCTTCTTTGGCGCCCCGCAGATATGAGGAAATGAGGGATCGATTTTGAGCAGCACAGCGGAGTATTTGCTGGCGTTTTCTTCCTTTTACAAGGCGGCGTATGCTCAGGAAACGCTGACGGAGGGCGGAGTTTTGGCTTCCCTGCGAAAGCTGCCGCCCGGACTTTTGGCAAGCTGCGGTTACGGAGTGAATCTTCGAACCGACAGTAAAGACGGGTTGAAGCGGGCATTGCGCTTGCTGGAGGAAAAAAACATCCAGAACAGAGGCGTCTTTTCCCCGCGGAGAGATCAGGGAAGAACCGTTTACGACAAGATCTATCTGTAATAAAAAAACGTGGGAATTTCGGTGTTGAGCCGCTTCCCACGTTTTGATTTTTTGAGGTTATTTCAGATTTTGGGGATTGAGGCATTCCAGTTCCGGAAGGACGAACAGACCGTCCTTTCGAATCAATACGTCGTCGAACCAGATTTCTCCGCCGCCGTATTCGGGACGCTGAATCATGACCAGATCCCAGTGAACGGCGGATTTATTGCCGTTAAAGGCGTCGTCGTAGGCCATGCCGGGGGTCAGGTGGAAGCTTCCGGCGATCTTTTCATCGAACAGGGTATCCATCATCGGTTCTAAAATGAAAGGATTGACGCCGATGGCAAATTCGCCGAAGTAGCGGGCGCCCTCATCGGTATCCAACACCTGATTGATGCGCTGGGTATCGTTTGAGGTAGCCTTGACGATTTTGCCGTCCTTCACCTCAAAGCGAATGTCGCTGTAGGTAAATCCGGCTTCTTCGGATTTGGTGTTGTAGGTGATGACGCCGTTCATGGAATCCTTGACGGGAGCCGTGTAAACCTCGCCGTCAGGGATGTTGCATCTTCCGGCGCACTTGATGGCGCCGATGCCCTTGATGGAGAAGGTGAGGTCCGTTCCGGGGCCTGTGAGGCGAACCTTATCGGTGCGGTTCATCAGAGCCACCAAAGCGTCCATGGCCTGAGACATTTTGCTGTAGTCCAGATTGCAGACGTCGAAATAGAAGTCTTCGAAGGCCTCCTGGCTGGTGCCTGCAAGCTGCGCCATGGCGCCGTTGGGATAGCGCAACACCACCCATTTCGTCTTGGCCACGCGGTAGTCCAGAACGGGATTTAAAATCTTATAGTACAGATTTTGCAAATCGGCGGGAACATCGGCCAGTTCAGAGGAATTTTCTGTTCCTTTGACGGAAATATAGGCGGCCATTTTCTGCATCTGGTGAAGCTGGTAATCGGCCATGACTTCTAACTGCTCTTTGGAGCAACCCCGCATCAGTTCGCGAATCATGACGGAATCGCGGATTTCCAGATGGGGGAAACCGCCGGCGGCGTAGGCCTGGCGCACCAGCTGCTGCGCCAGGGGGCGGACAGCGATGTTTTCGTAGGTGATCAGGATGTGTTCTCCGGGCTGCAGCCGGCAGGAATAGTTGATCAGCGACTTTGCTAACTGTTTGATTCTGGGATCCATAAATATAACCTCGTTTCTTTTACTATAGCAGGAGCGGAAAGCCATAAACCTACCGCTTGAAATCTCTTACTTTACATTATAACCAACCGCAGGGGATTTCAAAAGGGAAAACTTTATTTTGTGGGAAATTTGTAATTTGATTTTGTGCGCTGAGAGAAGCGGCGAAAAGCGCAGAGAAAAAGCGAAGCACCGAGGGGGAATTTCCCCCGGATGCTTCGCCTTTTTCTTTTACCTGCTTACGTTGTACTTTGTCTGTTTGCGCGGCAACCGCTACATGCCGAAGACCTTGATCATAAAGCCTGCGGCCACGGCAGAACCGATGACGCCGGCCACGTTGGGCCCCATGGCGTGCATCAGCAGGAAGTTGGACGGATTGGCTTTCTGTCCTTCCACCTGAGATACGCGGGCCGCCATCGGTACGGCGGACACGCCTGCGGAACCGATCAGCGGATTGATCTTGCCGCCGGAGATCCTGTACATCAGCTTGCCCAGCAGAAGGCCGCCGATGGTGGACAGGCAGAAGGCGATGAGACCCAGCACGATGATGGATAAGGTGTCGAAGGTCAGGAACTTCTCGGCGGTGGCCTTACAGCCTACGGACAATCCCAGAGGGATGGTGACGATGTTGCACAGGGCATTTTGCGCCGTGTCGGACAGCCGGTCGGTGACGCCGCTTTCCTTGAACAGATTTCCCAGCATCAGCATGCCGATCAGCGGAGCGGTTTCCGGAATCAGCAGGATGACGAAAATCGTCACCACGATGGGGAAGAGAATCTTCTCGCGCCGGGATACGGGACGAAGCTGTTCCATTTTGACGCAGCGTTCCTTCTCCGTGGTCATAAGCCGCATGAGAGGCGGCTGGATCATGGGGATCAGCGCCATGTAGGAGTAGGCGGCAATGGCGATGGCCGGCAGGTAATCCTTGGCCAGCTTCGACGCGCCCAAAATGGCGGTAGGACCGTCAGCGCCGCCGATGATGCCGATGGCGGCGGCCACAGCGGGTTCAAAACCCAGAGCCAACGCCAGCAGGAAGGCGGTGAAGATGCCGAACTGCGCAGCCGCACCCAGCAGAAGGGAGGATGGCCGGGCGATCAGCGGACCGAAGTCGGTCATAGCGCCGATGCCTAAGAAGATCAGCGAGGGATAGACGCCGTATTCCACGCCGAGATAGAAGAAATGCAGCAGGCCGCCGTCGTCCAGCAATCCGGTGAAGGGCATGTTGGCAAGCAGCATGCCGAAGGCGATGGGAACCAGAAGCAGAGGTTCGTATTTCTTGCCGATGCCCATGTATAGCAGCAGACAGGCAACGGCGATCATAATCAGATTTCCGGGACTCTCGATGAGACCGGCAAAGCCGGATTCCGCAAAGATTCTGCCCAGAACAGTGGTCAGGGAAAATTCCATAGCACACCTCCTATTTCAGCGTACACAGGACGCTTCCGGTGTCTACGGCGGCTCCCTTGGTTACGTTTACTGCGGTGATGACGCCATCGCCGGGAGCTGCGATTTCATTTTCCATTTTCATGGCTTCCAGCAGGAACAGAATGTCGCCGCTCTTCACCCTTTGACCGACCTGACAGCGAACGTCGATGATGGCACCGGGCATGGGAGAAGCTACGGGAGCGCCGTCTCCTGCCGGTGCTGCGGATGCCGGTGCGGGAGCAGCGGCTTTTTCCGGAGCCTGAGCAACCGGTTCCGCCGCAGGCGCCGGTGCGGGTTCCGTCTGCGCCGGGCCGGTGTAGACGGCCGTGGCCTGACCCTGTTCCACGTCCACTTCGTATTGTTTTCCGTTTAATGTAACTTTATATTTCATCGGGATAGGCCTCCTTTACTCATCCAAAGATTTAATGCTTTTGAATATCAGCTGATTCAACGGAATTCCGGTTTCGTGACTGACGATGGCCATGACGCAGGCGGCCGTTTTTTCGTCCACGTTAAGCAGCCGTACCGTGCCGCCGTAAGGCACATCTTCAGGCGAACCGCCGTCGCCGTTTCCGGCGGGAACAGCAGCCGGCGCTTGGGCTTTCTTTTCTCCGGCAATGGACGAAATCGCTGTGATGACGATGCTGAGAATGGACAGCATCATAAACACCACCAGGATTCCGGATAAAGCGATGAACAGCGCTTCTACGATGGAAACTTCGGTGATACCCATTTACTTCACCTCCTGGATGGAGTAAGAGGCCACAAGCGCTTTGGAAAATTCTTCTTCCTCCCGCTTTTCTGCGCGGTAGTGGAAGAAGGCTTCCGCCTGAGCGGGGAAGGCGATGTAAGACAAAACGTCTTCTTCGCTTTCTGCCAGGTCTCCCAGATAGGCCTTTGCTTCTTCAAATTCGGGGGCAATGGAATCAGCGTAGCGACCCTGAATGGGAGGCTGTCCTGCCAGTACCTTTTCAGTCAAGTCCCTGTCGATGGGGCCGGGAGCCTGGCCGTATTCGCCGCGAATGTAGGATTTTACTTCTTTACCGATATTTTTATAGCGCTCGCCCAAAAGCACGTTGGTGGCGGCCTGTACGCCCACCATCTGGCTCATGGGAGTGACCAGAGGAGGATAACCCAGGTCGGCGCGGACTTTCGGCGTTTCGGCTAACACCTCGTCCAGACGGTGGATGGCGTTCTGCGCTTTCAGCTGTGCCACCAGATTGGAGAGCATGCCGCCGGGGATCTGGTAGGTGAGCACGTCGGCTTTCGTTCCCATGACGTAGGGGTCCAATACCTTGGCTTCCATGTACTTGTTTTTTACAGGAACGAAAAAGTCGTTGATCTCTTTTAATTTTTTAAAGTCCACTCCGGTGTTATAACCCATCTGCTCCAGCGTGTAGACCAGAGATTCGGTGGGCGGCTGGCTGGTGCCGCCGGAGAGACAGGAGATGGCGGTATCGATGCCATCGGCGCCGGCTTCGATGGCTTTCAGACAGGTCATGGAGCCGAGGCCGGTGGTGGCGTGAGTATGAACCACTACGGGGATGGACACGCTTTCCTTCAGCGTCTTTACCAGGTCGTAGACCTCCTTGGGGCTCATGATGCCGCCCATATCCTTGACGCACAGGGATTGGCAGCCCATGGCTTCAATTTCCCTGCCCAGCTTGGCAAACGCCTCTAAACTGTGAACGGGACTTACCGTAAAGCAGATGGAACCCTGAGCGTGACCGCCGGCTTCAAGACAGGCCTCCACTGCGGTGCGCATGTTTTTCGTATCGTTTAACGCATCGAAGATGCGGATGATATCGATGCCGTTTTCCACGGATTTCTTCACGAAGCGACGTACGGTATCGTCGGAATAGTGATGATATCCCAGCAGGTTTTGTCCGCGAAACAACATGGACAGCTTGGTATTCTTTACTTTGGAACGAATGGTTCTCAAACGCTCCCAGGGGTCT
>CANEEC010000015.1 GCA_947426455.1 uncultured Clostridia bacterium
CATAAAACCTACCAGCAGAGACATTCTGGCGCCGTACATCACGCGGATGAAGATGTCGCGTCCCAGGGAATCGCTTCCCCAGACGTAGGTGCCGTTAGACACGGTCTTGTGAGCCGTAATCACCTGAGAATCGTATGTAACTTCAAAGCGGGTCAGTTTATTTTCTACAATCAATTCCAGTTCGTGATAGGATACCACATCGTCTCCGTCCCAGTCGTGATCGTATTTTTTCAAAAAGTCGACCTGCTTCACATGGATGTCCCTGCCCTTGCGCTCCAGAGCTTCCAACTGCTGCAGTTCCCTTTTCGCGTTGAAATAGATACCGTAGTCGATGACCAGCGGCTTATCGTTTACGGAATAGCGATAGATACGGTTGGTCTTATCGTCGCTGGTCAGCTGCGCCGCCGAAAGCAGTTCTCCATCCTCGGAAACCAGAATAGCCTTGTATTCCTTGGTGATATACACGTAGGAATCCGGCTCCAGCTGGTAGATATCCAGCTTGGGAGGAATGTTAGCGAAATTCAGGTTCTGATCCTCATAGGAATAGTCCCAGAACATGGGGATGAAGATGGCCGAAGCCACCATGATAACGATGACCACCAAAGCCAATATGGAGGTCTTATTCCGGCGAAGACGAGACCAGCAGTCCTGCATGTACGTCAGGCTCTTTCGGTTGATTTCTTCGCTGTCTTTTTGTTTTTCGTCGATGAGTTCCCAGGGATTCGCCACCGCGGCATCCTCCTGTGATCTGTATTCCAGCTCAGTCACGTTGTTACCTCCTATTCGTACTTAATTCTGGGATCGATCAGCACGTAGGCCAGATCCACCACCAGGACGGTAATCACCAGAAATACGGCGAAGAATGTGGTAATGCCCATAATCATGGTGTAGTCGCGGTTGATGATGCTCTCCGTAAACAGCTTCCCGATACCGGGAACGCCGAAGACCTTTTCCACCACGAAGGAGCCGGTAACAATGGAAGCGATCATAGGCCCCACGTAGGTCACTACCGGAAGCAGAGCATTGCGCAGCGCATGCTTTACGATAACCCGAAATTCCGAAAGTCCCTTGGAGCGGGCGGTGCGGATATAGTCCTGCTGCAAAACTTCCAAAATGGAGGTTCTGGTCAGTCGGGTGACGAAAGCCATGGAGAAGGCGCCAATGACGATCACCGGCCCGATATATCCGGTAGCCTGATCCAGACCGAAGGCCGGAACCCAACCCAGAGTTTTACTGAATAAGTAGAGAAAGCCGGTGGCCAAAACGAAGCTGGGAATGGTGGAACCCAGCGTGGACAGCACCATGACGAATCGATCCACCAGCCTGTTTTGCCGCAGGGCGCTGGCGATTCCCATGGAAATTCCCACAATGACCACCAGACAGGAAGCGCAGGCGCCGATGGTCAGCGAATAGGGAAACCCGTCCCCGATGATCTTGTTTACGGTAACGCCGGCCTTCTGATAGGATACGCCGAAATCTCCCCGGACGAAATTTCCCAGGTATTTGGCGTACTGAACGTAAAGGGGCTTATCAAAGCCATACTGCTCGTTGATGGCCGCCTTTACCGCCGGATTCGGCATCTTTTCAGCAGCAAAGGGATTGCCCGGAATGATTTTCATGAGAAAAAAGGTGATGGTGATAATACACCAGATGGTGATAATGGAATAAAAAATGCGTTTTGCGATATACTTCCCCATAACGTCCTCCTTTTTCTTTATAGCATACAATAGAATTGTAATGAAAACACCGCAGAAAAATGTGATTTTTCACATTTTTCTGCGGTGTTTTCATTACTCCCAGGGCGCCGTCCACAGCCTCTGCATGCGGAAGGACAACGCAATCCAGGCCAGCAGATGACACAAGAGCACCGGCCACATGACCAGCAGCAGCAGCCGGATCCCGTTTTCCCCTGCCGGCATCCACCGGTGAATTCCCACAACGGCCAGCCAGGCCAAAGCCGCTTTTGCAACGGCAGGCAGCCGCCTGACGGCGGCTTCGTTTCCCAAGCGAAGCTCCCGCCCTGCGTGAAGTCCCGTCAAAGCCGCAGAGCAGAGCAAAAACATCACTCCCACCAAACCGGGGATTCCCCGGCTCAAAAGCCGCATACCTCCCAGGCTGCTCATCTCGCGGCACAGCAAAAACAATCCCGTTCCAAAGCCGATAACCAAAATTTCCACGGCAGCCTCTGCCGCCGATAAAAGACCGGCTGTCAGAGCATTTTTTTGAGCGTCCGGATGCTTTCCTTTTTCCAGACAACCGAGATAATTCCTGACCGACGTCTCCTCCGTCAGTCCGCCTGCGTAGCAGCTTGCAGCCACGCCCGTGATTATCGCCCGTCTGCCGCCCAAACCGAACAGGGAACCCGCGTAGCTTCCCATCTGAAATCCGTCGCTGAGAATCCCCTCCAACGCCACTGTCATCGGACTCAGGTTCAAAAGAAGAAGCAGTCCCAAAAGAAGCAGATAGACGATTCCCACAAAGGACTTTGTCTTTTCCGTCCAGCCGCTGCTGAGGACAGCAACCAGACACAGGATTGCGGCTGCGGCCCCAAAGGGCAGGCCTCGGCCGGTTTCCTCCACCCAGCTGAGCAGGCCGTAAGAAGAAAGCAGAGACAGCGCCAGCACCCCGCCGGACAACTGCAATCCTCGGCTGAGCAGCTTTCCCGAAGAAAGCTGCATCTTCTGGTACAGCTCCCGCTCCGCCAGAGGAGCGATGCCGGCAATTTCTCCCGTCCGTTCCTCTTTTTCGCAGGGTGTCAGCAGATTCGCCTGCACGAAGCGCAAAAAGAGACAGATCGGCGCAGAAATCAACATCCACAACAGGCTTCCCGCGCCGCCCAGACAGAGAAGACCGCCTACGACCCAGGGATTCATCCGCCCTGCCGCCGCGGCCAGATTGGCGAAAAAGCATTGGCGCAGCCGGGGAGACAGCCTGTATCTTTCTCCGGATTCCTTCTGCTTTTCGCTCCGGTATTTCTGCTGCGCCGCTTTGCACTCTCCATGGAGATTCCAGCGATAATTCAAGTGGCAACATACCAAAAGCGCCACGAAAGGCCAGCTCCAGGCGATTTCCCAAAGCTGCAGCATCACGCCCTCCCGTTTCGTTCTTTTACGATGGCAACGGAGGCCGACGCACCGATGCGGTCAGCGCCGGCTTCGATCATGGCCACGGCCGCCTTGTAATCCCGAATTCCGCCGGAGGCCTTCACCTGCATCCGTTCTCCCACGGTCTGTTTCATCAGCGCCACATCGCAGACCTGAGCGCCGCCGTGGGAAAATCCGGTGGAGGTCTTGACGAAGGCCGCTTTTGCCTCTTCCGCCAGATGACAGGCAGATACGATCTCCTGCTGCGTCAGCAGGCAGGTTTCCAAAATCACCTTCACAATGGCGCCGTATTTTGCCGCCGCAGCTACCACCTGCCGGATGTCCTCTTTGACATCCTCATATTTCCCCTCTTTCAGCGCTCCCACATGGATTACCATGTCGATTTCAGAGGCTCCGTTTTCACAGGCGTATGCGGTTTCCGCCACCTTGATTTCCGTTGCGCAGGCACCCAGGGGAAATCCCACCACGCTGGCGATCTTCACATCGCTTCCCGCCAGAAATTCCCTTGCCGCCCCCACGTAGCAGGAATTGACACAGACGGAATAAAAGCCGTATTCTCTGGCCTCGCCGCAGAGCTTTTTAATCTCGCCGGTGGTGGCCTCCGGCTTTAAAAGCGTATGGTCGAAATACTTCTGAAAGGATTTTTCCATAATGAACCTCCGATGCTGAATGATTCTCGTCTTCATGATATCAATAGTTACATTCATTATAGAAATGTCTTTGCAAAAAAGCAAGTCGCGGAAAGCCATCTCTCTTTGAAAAAGTAAAAAAATTCCAGAAGCAAAACCAGAGCGCTCCCACAAGCGACATAAGCTTTCCCGCCGGTAAACCCGGCGCGTGATACACCATGCTGATCCTGTGCTTCCCCGTTCCCATCTCAAATCCCAGAAATGCGGTATTCACTTTTTTTACTTCTACACGTTCTCCGTCCGCGAAAACCTCAAAATTTTCGTCATAGGGAATCGTAGTGATAAAGTATCCCGGTCGTTCTGCTTCGATGACTCCTTCGATGCGGTTTCCTTTCGTTTTTTCCCAGTCCACCTGAAACGCCGACTGATATAGTCCCCTCGCCGCTTCTTCGCCATCTTCCTCCGCCGGCAGCCTCCCGATATAGGCCTTCACATCACTGATTTCATACTTCCCTTTCCCCAAAATGATCTCGACGGTTTTCTGGCCGTCCTCCAGCGAAACGGCGTAAGTAAACTCCGTATTTCCGTTATAATAGAAATCATTTCTTGCCGTCAGCGTATTCCGTATCCCCTCTATCCGAACGGAGACATCCTTCGACGGTTTCTGATTCTCTATCTGAAAACGCAGGAATAAAATCCTTTCTCCTTTCCCTTTTTCCTGTGAAACAGGTAAATCTATCCGGCGTTTTTCACCTTTGGCCGAGTCCACTTTCTCCGGTAAATGCAGGTTGACTTGCTCCACCCCTTCATAAATATCGTCTCCTGCTGAACAGGATGCTCCTTCCCCATCCTGTACAACCGCATATTTCAACAGTGCCAACTGATTATACGGAAATTCCAGCTTCCCGTAAATCCCTTCTGAAATCACCCGGTCTGTCCCATACGCCACCGGTGATACCCGTTCATTTTCATACACTTTCCAATGATCTCCGTTCTCCGTTTGACCTGCCGCGTCCTCCAAGACATCATAACCGGGGATCTCCGTCCTGGAAACCACATACTTCACACCCATGAATCGTTGATAGACAGGATTATATACCGCGGACTGCATCAGAAAATTTCGGAAGGTTTCTTCCAACTGAAAGGTTTCTTTTCGGAACCTCCAATATCCCTCATGATAAGACGAGGAATAGAGGGAAGAAATGCATTGCTTCCCATCCCAGATCCGGTTCAAATTCGCCTTGTTTTCATCGTCATTCCCCAGCTGTTCCGCCCGGTACCATCCTTCTTCTCCGTCAAGAGCCTTTTTCATCAGTTCCCCTATCTCCGAGTTTGTCGCCTCTCGATAAAATTCCCTGTCAAGGGTTATGTTTTCATGTATGTGGTAATCGGATACTGTCAGCATCAAGAGTGCCGGCGCCAGCAGCAGCCATGTCATACAGGAATGATATCGCTTACGCTTTCGAACCTCTATGGAATTTTTGATGACTCTTTGCTGACAAAAAAGAGACAGGAGATAAGACATCACCATCACCACGCAGTCCAGCATCAACAGCTGCCCGTATTCCCCTGTGTTTCCCTGTCTCTGGTTGACACAGATCAGTCCCGCGGTCAGCGCATATGGAAATAATCCGGAAATAAAAGGAACATCTCCCCTTTTCTTCGCTGCCGCATGCTCTAAACCGTCAAGATAACACGCCAAAACATAACACAATAACGGCAAAAATGGGATCATCGCCTTATCTCTCACATACAGACCGCCATTTAGCATGTAAGCGAACAAAGGAACCGTCAGAACCGTCATGCAGCCAATAGCCAACGCGCGCTGACTCCATTTCCGTCCAAACAACAACGCAATCAAAGCGATGATTACAAGAACAGTCATGCCTATCCCGTATGGAGAATAACAAAATCGAATCACAGACATCTTTGGAAGCAGCAGTTCTTCAGGGTGAAACGCCGCCCCCTTTCCATTCCCTCTCGTCAAAGCAAGCGCCGTGGGAACCAACAGGATTCCGCTCAACATCACGGCCGTTATAAAATGATTCCCAAACCTCAGTCCTTCCGCAAAAAAATTTCTGGCCGTTCTCTTTTCTTCTCTCTCATCGCCTACCGCAAGCCAGCAATGTATTCCATACAAGGTCAGAACCAGCATCCCGCCGATGCTGAAATAGAAGCTGGTCATAATCATGAGAAAAATGCTGAGCGTCAATCCCGGCTGCGAATACCTGCGAACCTTTTTCTCAAAATACCGGTCCACTTCTATCAATCCCGCTATGAGAAACGGCATATAATCCACGAACATGATCTGCTTACAGGAATGATAAATCATGGGCGCGGACAACAGAAACATCACCGATACGCCGATGCTGATTTCTTCAGAAAATCCCTTCTTTTTCAGCCAGCAATACATCAGCAGAACCGATGCCGCAAGGCAAAGAAATTGTACTGCCATCATATAATCCGACATCTTTACAGAGGGCAGCAGATAAGCTGGCAGCAGCAGCGGATTGTAAAGTCCATAATAGGAAAAGTGATAGATATTCTGGCCGCCCCCGATATTTGCTGCAAACTCCGGAAACAGCTCTCCCGTTTCATAAAACTGCTGCCGAAAATAATCCGGCAATACGCTGTGTTGACTGATCCAGTCCACCTTTGCGCCGAACACGCCCTGCCGAAAGCAATACAAATAGCAGAAAATCCACGTCAGGCCTATCAGCAGAAGGCCTCCCCGCCACGCCGGCCTTCTCTCCTCCTGCACGTTTTGTGCAAGCTGCTCCATATCCGCCGTCCTCCTTTTCAGCCTTTTTTTCATACCTTATTTCTTTCTTCTTAAGAAATGGCAAAAGATAAATCTTAATCTTTCTTAAGCTCTTTTAAGATTTTCCAAAAAGCTGTTATACTATATGGAGAACATGAAAGGGATTCGGAGGACTATGGACATGGACACACCGCGCATCTTAATCGTAGACGATCATCCGGAAATTCAGGAAATCATCCATATCCTGTTAGAGGGAGAAGGCTTCTCCGTTGAAGAAGCCGGCGACGGCAAACAAGCCTTGGCTCTTGTGGGAGAAATGGAATTCGACCTGATTATCCTCGATATCATGATGCCCGGAATCAACGGATACCAGACCTGCATAGAGATTCGAAAAAACAGCAACGCACCGATTCTATTTTTAAGTGCACGCACGAAAGACAGCGACAAGACCTTAGGCTTTTCCAGCGGGGGAGACGACTACCTGGCCAAACCGTTTTCCTACAATGAGCTGATCAGCCGCTCCAAGGCGCTGATTCGGCGTTATCAGGTCTATCGGGGCAAAGGCGCTGCATCGGATGCCCAAATTCCGTCTGATGCGCCGGAAAACCCGACACAAAAGAAGCCTATCATCCTCCATCACCTTACCATCGACGAGATGAAAGAAGAGGTGACTTCCAATGGCTGTCCCCTTAAGCTGACGGACACGGAATATGCCATGCTGCTTCTTCTGGTAAAGCACCGCCGCCGGATTTTCTCTGTGCAGCATCTGTATGAATCCGTGTGGAACGAGCCTTACTATTACGGAGCCGGCAACACCGTCATGGTTCATATCCGCAATCTCCGGCGCAAAATTGAAGAGGATCCGAAGAATCCCACGCTGATCAGGACTGTCTGGGGAAAGGGGTATCGCTGTGATTAAACGGTTCAGGGACTTAAAGATTCGCACACAATCCGCCATAGTGCTTCTGCTGGCCATCGCCATCGCCTTCACCCTCTTTGAGCTGCTCTGGCTGAACAAGTGGAAGCTCTGTGAAACGGCTGAACGTCTCGACCTCTTCTATACGCAGATCGATGATGAGGATTTTCAAAATGCGCTTGTGGAAAAAGCTCTGCGTTACAATATTCCGGAATCCGAAGAAGATACCGAAGCTGCAAACGCGCTTGCGCCGTTCTTTGACCTTGCAAATTCATACACCAGCATCTATATCTACGGCAGCGATGACGGATTGTACCGAGCGGGAAGCTACGCATCCGCCATGGATGATGACAATTTCCGATTCTTTTTTCATCTGGGATACCAGCTTACGGACGGCGAAGGGGAAAGCACAAGAAATTTCTCGCTGGCATTTGCAAATGGAACTGCACATGTGGTGTTATACAATTATGAACGCGTTTTGTTCGTATATCCGTTTCTGTTCGCGTGTCTTTTCCTGTCGGTTTCTCTCTTTATCAGTATTTTCCTGATCTTTCTGAACTGCAGAATGCGCCAGATTCTAATGCTAAAGGATGAGATTCTCGTCATGTCCGCCGGAGATCTTACTCACGAAATCCCTGATTTAGGAGGGAATGAGATTGGGATTCTCGCCTGTGAACTGAACCATTTGCGGACGTCCCTGTCCGACAACATAAGAAAGGAAGAAGAAAGCCGCAGCGCTAACCGGGATCTGATCACGGCGCTGTCCCATGATCTGCGTACCCCGCTTACCGCCTTACATGGCTATCTGGAAATTCTTAAGCTGGGACGCGCTCCGCAGTCTCAAGAAGAGTATTTAAACCGGTGCCTGAAAAAAACGGACGATATCAAGGAACTTACGGATCGTATGTTTACATACGCACTGGTGGCGGAAGAAGCCGAAACACCGGATATTACGAGGCTATCCACAGATTTTATCCTTCAATGCCTGCAAGAGAACTGCGACTTTATCCGTCTGGCCGGATTTCACCCGACCCTTGCGCTTCCCGGGACCACCGGCATGCTGCAGGGCGATCAGATTATGCTGAAACGAATCTTCAATAACATCTTTTCAAACATTCTAAAATACGGGGACAAAAAGTGCCCGACTGTAGTATCCGCAGCGATTCAGGATATGCAGTTCATCGTTTCCGTCAAAAATGGGATCAAAGACGGGTTTCTTCACACGGACAGCCATAACATCGGATTAAAAAATATAGACAGGATGACGGAACTGATGGACGGAAGCATGAATATCTATCAGGAAAAGGAATTATTCGTAATGGAGCTTCGATTTCCTCTGCAATGAGAGAAGCCGGAATTCCGAATACATATCGGACAGACGAAAGCCGCGGCGCGCTGACAAGAACAAAAACAGAAAAAGACGGCACAATTCCTGCGGAACCGTGTCGCCTTTTTCCTACACCCTATTAAGATTCTTATACGCTTATTTCAAAATTTCTACTTCCGCATCGTTTTTCAGACCGGCAGCATTTCCTTCGTCGGTATCCAGATGAATCTCTCTGAAATGAGCTTCACCGGAGCGAATCAGCACGTTGTCAAAGATCAAGCCGCGTTCACCGCCAACCTTTACGCTGACGATGTCCTTATCGGCAACGCCGGCTTCCTTAGCCTGTTCTGCGTTCAGGTGAATGTGTCTCAGAGCCACGATAACGCCCTTTTCCAAATCAATTTCACCTTTGGGGCCGATCAGCTTCACGCCGGGAGTTCCTTCCAGCTTTCCGGACTCTCTCACCGGTGCGGACACGCCGATGGCTCTGCAATCGGTCATGGCCAGCTCAACCTGTGTTTCTTTGCGGAGAGGACCTAAGACGCGAATGCCCTTCAGCGTTCCCTTGGGGCCGACGATGTCTACCTTTTCTTCAGAGGCAAACTGTCCCGGCTGCTTCAGAGGCTTGGTGGGATGCAGTTCGTAGCCTTCGCCGAACAGCGTTTCCAGATCTTTAGCGGATAAGTGCAGATGTTTGTTGGATATACCAACCGGTACTTTGTAACCCATTTCTTCATTCTCCTTATTCTAATCTCAACTTTAGATATAATATATCACATTCCAGGCCGCCGGTCAAACGGCCGACAGCCGTGTTGACGCAATTATTGTTCCACTTCTACTACGTGGGTTATGTAAGGCAGGTTTCTGTACTTCTGGGCCAGATCCAGTCCGTAGCCTACGATGAACACGTCGTCCACGGGAAAACCCACGTAGTCAGGCGTCAATTCTACCTTGCGGCGAGCCGGTTTATCCAAAAATGTGGCGATTTTCAACGACGCCGGTTTTCTGGCTAAAAGCGCCTCTCTCAGATATGACAGCGTCAAACCGGAATCGATGATATCCTCTACGATTAAAATGTCCTTCCCTGCGATGTTGGACTCCATGTCCTTGACGATGCGCACAACGCCGGAGCTTTTGGTGGAAGCGCCGTAGCTGGACACCGACATGAAATCGATGGTCAGAGGATTGTCGATGGCTCTGATCAGATCGGCCATGAAGGGTACGCTTCCCCGGAGAATTCCCACGATCAGAAGTTCCTTTCCCTCATAGTCCTGAGAAATCTGTTTCCCCAGCTGAGAGACTCTGGTTCGAATCTGCTCTTCGCTGATCAAAATCTCTCCTAATTCATATCTTTTTTCAGGCATTTCCATTCTCCTCTTTGTCCTGTTCTTCGACTTTCACTTCAAATTCTACACCATCTACTACATTTTTTCCATGAAATTTTTTCTTTTTTACAGATTGAGCGGCAGGTTCCGGATCGCCGTACTTGCCCAGTTCATCCCAAAGCAGGTAAATCACAACGCCCCACAGAACAAAATCGTCAAAAAAACCGAATACGGGAACCAACGGCGGGATCAGATCCACAGGCGAAACCAGATAGACCATGGCAAACACCATCAGCGCCTTTTTCCAAAGCGCCACCGAACTGTCCCTCAGCAAATTTTTTATATTTTTTAATCTGCCCACCAGCAATGCGATTGTAAATCTCTGCATACCCGCTCCTACTCCTGCGGCGGCTCCCTTACGCCTGGGAAGCGTCGCCTATGATCTGCTCAATGACAGACCAAAGATCCTCATATCCGCTTTTTTTCAGGGAGGAAACCGGCAGTACCACGTCCTCCTCACCCATGGAAAGCGTCCTTCGAATCATATTCATCTGCGTGCGCAGCTGATTCCTGGAAATCTTATCGGCCTTTGTAGCGACCACCACACCGGAAAGACCATAGTGCTGAAGCCATTGGTACATCTGCACATCCTGCGCCGACGGCTGATGGCGGATATCCACCAGCAAAATCACGCAGCGCAGATTTTCCCGACTGGACAGATACCCTTCGATCATATCGCCCCAGTGTTCCGTGGCGGATTTAGACAGCTTCGCGTAGCCGTATCCCGGCAAATCCACAATGCGAAAGGCGTCGTTGATCTGAAAGAAATTGATGGTTCTGGTCTTTCCGGGACTGCCGCTGACCCGGGCCAGATTTCTGCGATTGGTCAGGGTGTTGAGCAGAGAGGACTTGCCCACGTTGGAACGACCCGCAAAGGCCACCTCCGGCAAGGCGTCCTGGGGATATTGATTTTTCTTTACGGCCACCGCCGCCAGCTCTGCCTTTTTCACTAACATGGCCTCTCCTTTCGCCTACGCTTTGCGAACCCGCTGTTTTCCGGCGTTCTTTTCCGGCCTGACCAGCGCCTCCCGCAACGCGTCGTCCACGGTATCCAATAAAACGAAGGTCAGCTGTTTTCTCACGTTTTCCGGAATCTCGTCGATATTCTGCTCGTTTTCCCTGGGCAAAAGAATCTTTTTGATTCCCGCCCGATGGGCAGCCAGCACCTTTTCACGGATGCCTCCCACCGGCAGCACCTTGCCCCGCAGGGTGATTTCGCCGGTCATGGAAACGTCCTTGCGCACCGGCGTCAAAGTCAGTGCGGAAATCACAGAGGTACACATGGTCACGCCCGCAGAAGGCCCGTCCTTGGGCGTGGCTCCTTCGGGAATGTGAATGTGAATGTCGCACTCTTTGTAAAAGTTCTCGGAAATGCCCAGCTCTTTCGCTCTGGAACGAATGTAGCTGATGCCGGCCTTGGCGGATTCCTGCATCACTTCTCCCAGCTGACCGGTGAGCACCAGCTTGCCGTTTCCGGGAATCACTGTGGTTTCAATAAACAGCGTGTCGCCGCCCACGATGGTCCAGGCCATGCCGGTGGTTACGCCGATTTCGTTGACGCCCTCCACCTTATCGTAATGGTAGCGGCGTCTGCCCAAAAGCTGGCCGATCTTTTCCGCATCCAGCACGGTTTCCGCCTCGCCGCCCTCGACGACGCGACGGGCAACCTTGCGGCACACGTTGGAGATTTCACGTTCTAAGCTGCGGACTCCCGATTCTCTGGTGTAATCATTGATAACCGCCCGCACAGCGTCCTCAGTGAAGGTGACGCCGGTGTCCTCCAGGCCGTTCTCTTTCACTTTCTTCGGAATCAGATATCGCTGGGCAATCTGCACCTTATCTTCCTCCGTATAGCCGCTGACCTCGATGATTTCCATGCGATCCAGCAGCGGGCGGGGAATGGTATCTACAGTATTGGCAGTGGTGATGAACATCACCTTGGACAAATCAAAGGGGATCTCCAGGTAGTGATCCATGAACTCCTTGTTCTGTTCGGGGTCGAGCACTTCCAGCAGTGCGGAGGCGGGGTCGCCCTTGTAATCCGCGCCGATCTTGTCCACTTCATCGAACAGAAACACCGGATTGTTGGTTCCCGCTTCTTTGATGCCGGACATGATCCGGCCGGGAATGGCGCCGATATACGTTCTCCTGTGACCGCGAATTTCCGCTTCATCACGAACGCCGCCCAAGGACATGCGAACGAATTTCCGGTCGATGGAACGGGCGATGGAGCGGGCGATAGAGGTCTTTCCCACGCCGGGAGGACCTACCAGACACAGAATCGGACCCTTTAGCTGACCCGCCAGCTTCATCACCGACAGATATTCCAAAACCCGATCCTTCACCTTGTCCAAACCGTAGTGATCTTCCTCTAAGATTTCCTTCGCTCGGATGACGTCGATATTATCCTGAGAGGAAACGCCCCAGGGCAGGTCTAAAATCCAGTCGATATAGCTGCGGATGACGCCGCTTTCCGCCGAGGACTGGGGCATCTTCCGATAGCGCCGCATTTCCTTCTCCACTTTTTCGCGAACTTCCCGAGGCAGAGCCGCCTTTCCCAGCTTTTCCTCCCAGGCGTCGATTTCGTCCTCCACGTCCTCATCGTTGCCCAATTCCTCCTGAATGGCCTTCATCTGCTCTCTCAGGTAGTATTCCCTCTGATTTTGATTGATGGCGGACTTCACTCTGGCGGTGATGTCGTTTTCCATCTTTAAAATCTGAATCTCTCTGGTGAGGATTTCGCACAGCACCTCCAGCCGTCTGGCAGGATCGAAGGTCGCCATGATCTGTTGCTTGTCTTCGATCTTCACGTCCATGTGAGTCATGATCATGTCCGCCATACGTCCCGGATCCTTCACGGAATCCACGCCGGAAAATACTCCTTCCTCCTTGGGCTGATAGCGAAGATACTGGCGGAACAGGTGCAGCGCCATACGCATCAGCGCCGTCACCTCCACGGGAACGCCCTTGGCATAGGTTTCCTCGGAAACGTAACGAACCCGCGCTTTGAAATAGGGCATATCGTTGATCAGCGTCTCCATCTCGCCGCGGCAAACGCCCTCCACCAAAACTCGAATATTATCGCCGGGCATTTTCAGCATCTGCTTAATTCTGGCCACCGTTCCCACGTGATAGAAATCCTCCGCCGTGGGCAGGTCGGTTCCGGCGTCCTTCTGGGATACCAGAAAGACCGTCTGGTTCATCATCATGGCCCGCTCTAAAGCCACAATGGATTTTTCTCTTCCAATATCAAAGTGGAGACCCATTTCCGGAAATACCGTCAGTCCCCGCAGCGGAATCAAAGGCATGACCGCCGTTTTCACAGCTTCTTCCCGAGCCGTCTCCGCCTGGTCGTTCTCCTCTTCTTGATCAACGGGATTCTCCGCAGGATGTTCTTCTGCCCGCATCGCTTCTTCACCGGACATTTCGTTCTTTTCCTTTTCTTCTTCAAACATCCCAGTTTCCTCCTTTCAAAGATATAAACAAACAGCGCTGTCGAAAGCGAAACGCTTTCAGACAGGCTGTCCTTGTGGTCTCAGGATGCGGATTTTTCGTCGGCTGCTTCGGATTTCAATATCAGCTCCGGCGGCCTTCCGCAATCGATGGTTTCCCGAGTGATGATACATTTTTGAATATCGTCCCGGGAAGGAATCTCGTACATAATATCCGTCATAATCTGCTCTAAAATGCTTCGCAGGCCTCTGGCGCCGGTCTTTCGCTCGATGGCTTTTTCCGCCACCCGCAGGATGGCATCATCCTCGATTTCCAGCTCTACGCCGTCCATTTCAAACAGCTTTTTGTACTGCTTTAAAATAGCGTTTTTCGGTTCCTTGATGATGCGAACCAGAGCCTCCTCCGACAAATCCTCCAGCGTCACCATGACGGGAAGGCGGCCGATGAATTCCGGTATCAAACCAAATTTCAAAAGGTCCTCCGCCTGCAGTTTCTCCAGCAAAGATGCCTTATCCTCCCGTTTGTTCTCCAAAAGTTTGGCGTTGAAACCGATGGTCTTTTCGCCCAGACGCTTCTGGATGATTTTATCCATGCCGTCGAAAGCACCGCCGCAGATGAACAGCACATTGGTGGTGTCAAACTGAAGAAATTCCTGATGGGGATGCTTTCTTCCCCCTTGGGGCGGAACGCTGGCAACGGTTCCCTCTAAAATTTTCAGCAGCGCCTGCTGAACGCCCTCACCACTGACATCCCTTGTGATGGACGGATTATCGGACTTTCTGGCGATCTTATCGATTTCATCCACGTAGATGATGCCTCTCTGCGCCTTTTCAATATCGTAATCCGCCGCCTGAATCAGCTTCAGCAGAATGTTTTCCACGTCTTCGCCCACGTAACCGGCCTCCGTCAGCGCCGTAGCGTCGGCGATGGCAAAGGGTACGTTGAGGATTTTAGCCAAAGTCTGAGCCAACAGGGTTTTTCCGGAGCCGGTGGGTCCGATCATGACGATGTTGCTCTTTTGGATTTCCACCGTATCATCCTTATCCTTCTTATCGATGGATTGAATTCTCTTATAGTGGTTATATACCGCCACGGCCAGAATCTTCTTGGCGTTATCCTGACCGATCACGTAATCGGACAGGGTTTCTACAATCTCCTTGGGTTTCGGCAGCTGGGAGGACGTCAGAGTGGCTTCTTCCCGCAGATTCATCGCAAATTCTTCGCTGATGATCTCCTGACACAGCTCGATACATTCGTCGCAGATGTAGACGTTGGGGCCGGCAACCAACCGGCGCACCTGCTCCTGTGGTTTCCCGCAGAAGGAACATCTCAGCTGCTTCGTATCGTCATATTTTGCCATATGCTTTTACCTACCTTTCGCGGATCACCGCATCGATCAGTCCGTATTCCACGGCCTCGTCCGGTTCCAGGAAGTGATCCCTGTCGGTGTCCCTCGCAATTTTTTCCAGAGGCTGGCCGGTGCGCTGGCTTAAAATCGCATTCAGCTTTTCCCTCATTCGGAGAATTCGTTCCGCTTGAATTCTCATATCCTCCGCCTGACCCTGCATACCGCCCAGCGGCTGATGAATCATAATCTCCGCGTTCGGCAGAGCATATCGCTTTCCCTTTGCTCCCGCAGCCAGCAAAAACGCTCCCATGGACGCCGCCATCCCTATGCAGATGGTCGATACGTCAGGTTTGATGTACTGCATGGTGTCGTAGATCGCCATTCCCGCGGTGATGGAGCCTCCCGGACTGTTGATATAAAAGCTGATATCCTTATTGGGATCCTCCGATTCCAGAAATAAAAGCTGGGCCACCACCAAACTGGCGGTGGCATCGTTCACCTCGTCTCCGAGAAAGACAATGCGATCCTTTAAAAGTCTGGAATAGATGTCATAGGTACGCTCGCCGCGGCCGCTCTGTTCCACGACATATGGAACGAAACTCATCTCTCTCCCCCCTTTCGCCGCATTTCCATCGGAGGGAGATTTTCCCTCCGACAGAAACACTGTTTGTAGTCTCTATGTATAGTATTACTTAATTTCTGCATTTTCAACCAAAAATTCAATGGTTTTTTTCGTTCTTACATCCTGCATGATAGCGCTGTACACTTCCAGGTTCATCATCTTCTTTAATTCTTCCACTTCCATTTTGTACATCTCCGCCATCTGCTGAATCTGCTTCTCCACATCTTCTTCAGTAGCTTTGATATCCTCTGCCTTGGAAACGGCGTCGATCACCAGTCTGTTCTTCACTCTCTTTTCCGCTTCCGGACGCAGCTCCGCCTTTATGTCCTTGATCTCCTTGCCCAGATACTTGGCGTACATATCCAGACCTAAGCCCTGCTGCTGCAGCTGCATTTCAAACTCACGCAGCATGCTTTCCGCCTCGTCTTCGAACATCACTTCCGGAATATCCAGTTCCGTGGCTTCACACAGCTTGGTCAGCACGGCGTTTTCCGTTTCGTATTTCGCAGCGTCCGCCGCAGAGGCTTCCAGCTTCGTTCTGATGTCGTTCTTGTATTCTTCCAGAGTGTCGAAGTCACTGACATCTACCGCCAGATCGTCGTTCAGTTCAGGCAGCTGCTCTTCTTTTACTTCGTGAACCTTGCACTTGAACACGGCTTCTTTGCCCGCCAGTTCGGCAGCGTGATATTCCTCCGGGAAGGTGACCTTCACATCCACGTCGCTTCCGGCCTTAGCGCCTATTAGCTGTTCTTCGAATCCCGGGATAAAGGTGCCGGAACCCAGCTTTAAGGACTGATTTTCCGCTGTACCGCCCGCAAACTGTTCTTCACCCACAAAGCCTGCGTAGTCCAAAATCACGGTATCGCCGTCCTTGGCTTCTCTCTCCACGACTGCCAGACGAGCGTTTCTCTTCTGGACGGCTTCCAGTTCCTTCTGCACGTCCTCCTCCGTTACGGGATGTTCTATCTTGTCTACTTTGATACCCTTGTAGTCCTTGACTTCCACTTCCGGAGCGCAGGTGACGGTGATGGTCACGGTAAACCCCTTGCCCTTTTCCAGCGGCTCTTCGCCGAAAGCGACGGAGGGTTGATCCACCGGCGTCAAAGCAAGCTCGGTCAAAGCGGCGGGATACGCGTCTTTAAACAGATGGTCGATAGCTTCTTCAAAGAATACGTCGGCGCCGTATTTCGCTTCGATGATGCTGCGGGGCGCCTTTCCCTTGCGGAATCCGTCCACTGCAAATTTGGACTTGTTGGCCTGGTATGCAGCATTCAGCGATTTATCAAAATCCTCCGCGGCAAAAGCCATGGTAAACTTTGCTTCGTTCTTTTCTTTGCTGATCAGTGTGAAATTCATTTTTTCTATATCCTCCTAAAAATATTGAACCGATTAAAAATGCACAAATGTGCACTATATTATACCGTTTTTTTTACGTGCTGTAAAGGGAAAAATCGCTGTTTTTAAGGCGTTGCGCCATCTTCGCCATCGGTTTTTCCATCCCGCAGCGCTTTTCCCCGTGCGAATTTGCTTTTCACACCCGCGGCAAGGTCGTGGGCGGCTTCCATCTGTCGTCCCCATTTCATCAGCTGACCCGCGTCACCGTCCAAAAGTTCCAGCTCCAGTTCGCAGATGGGTTCGCTTTTTCCCCCTGCCCGAATGATTCCCACATCCACCGCTGCTTCGCAGACTGTGCCTTTGCCGCAGGTCGGATCCCTGCTTTCGTCCTCGCCGTGGCTTTGCAGCCGAATCAAACGGCGACAAAATTCCGTATCCAGCACCGGCTTCAACGGCTCCTCACCCATGAGCTTTCGAATGCGTTCTCCGATATCCGTTCCGTGAAAGAGATCAGAGGGAGGAGCCGTAAACCAGCTTTCATCCTCCACCGCCGCGTTCAGTTCCGGCCGCATATGCAGCGCCGGCTCCCCTTGGGCCGGGTTTGCCTCGCATTCCGGCTTTTTGCCCGCCGAACTTCCATCGCGCTGTGGGTTCGCCCGACGCGGCCACCGCGGCTGTTCCGACTCGTCGCTCCACTTCACCGTGGCCACCATTTCCTCTCCCTCGCGGCGTATACGGAAGGCAATTCCTTCCCGCGACAGCCGTCCGTCCTCCGCATCGAAATACACCGCGTGCATCTGCTTTTCTTCTTCACTTGCGGCAACCGCTTCGGGGTGCCGCCGCAGTTCCTGCCAGATGCGATCCGCCTTTTCCTCACCATCGATCAAATACTTCAGTTCAATCTCCATAATTCCTCCCCCTGCTGAAAAGCGTCTTACTGTTAAACATCTTCTTGCCGTCGAAAAGCGCCTGATAAACAAGGCCGGCGCCCCGTAGGGAGCGCCGACCCTGATACGACTCCGTTTTTCCGTTTATTTTGCCAACTCTAAAAACATGGCCGTAGCCGCCTTCATCTGCTCGTCGATGAAGTCGAACTTCGCGTCGTGAACCGCCGGGTAGCTTTCTCCATTACCCACGGAGAACATGGCGCCCTTTGCCTTTTTCGTGAAGTATCCGAAATCCTCGGAGCCGCGATCCGGCAGCTCCTTGACGGCCAGCTTCAATCCCAGAGATTTGGCCGCCTGACGGATCCGATCCGCATATTCGTTGTGGTTTCTCGTTTCCGGGAAGACGTCGTAATACGCAAAGGAACATTCCAGTCCGTACTTCTCCGCCTGCTGTTTCGCCAGTTCCTCCAGATTTTTCTGAAGCTCATCCATCTCCGCCTCCACTTCGCCGCGGATGGTCAAAAGCAGATTGCCCTTGTGAGCGGAAACGCCGAAGGCCCTCTCACCCAGATCCACCTGAATGACCGTGGCCAAAATCAGTCCCTTGTGCGTGGCGGGATCGATCAGGCCGGGGATGGCTTCAATCAGCGCCGCGATAGCAAAGGCGGGGTTCTTTCCGTTTTCCGGCGTGCTGGCATGCGCCGGCGCTCCCACGTAGCTGATTTCCATTCCCTTGGAAGCGCAGCAGACGCAGTCGTTTCTCACGATGATGGAATCCATGGGATAGCCGGACTTATTGTGGAAAGCGTACACCTCGTCGATGCCCTTTTCCGTCATTAATTCGGCACATTCTTCTCCGCCGCCGCCGATTTCTTCCGCGTGCTGGAACACCAGATAGACGTCGTTATCGCAGCCCTGTTCTTCCATCTCCATGGCCGTCAGGCACAGGTTGGCCACATGACCGTCGTGACCGCACTTATGTCCCACGCCGGGGTTCTGGGATTTCCAGGGCGCATCGATGTCATCCTCTACGGGGATGGCGTCGAAATCGCCGCGGAACGCCACCTTTTTCTTCGGGTTTTGCCCCTTGTAATACGCGTAAAACCAACGGCCTCTGTCCACGATTTCCCACTTGGTGGTATTGGCCTTCATAAACTCTATCAGGTGCTGCTTCGTCCATGTTTCTTCCAGAGAAAGCTCCGGATGGGCGTGCAGCTCGTGACGCAGCGCCTTTGCCTTTTCAAAGTTCTTCTCGTTCATTCTGCATATTCCTCCTCTTTGACATCCCAGAACATTCGCTTCTGACCGTTACTTTATCAACTCCAGAAAAATGGCCGTAGCGGTTTTCATCTGGTCGTCCACAAAGTCGAATTTGGCGTCATGTATCGACGGATAGTCCACGCCGTTTCCGATGTAAAAGCGTGCGCCCATGGCCTTTTTGGTAAAATATCCGAAGTCCTCAGAACCCCGATTGGGCGCCGGCATATCTACGTGCTTCAAACCCAGTCGTTCCGCCGCTGCCAAAATGTTCTTTACACCCTGTTCGTGATTGACGGTCTCGGGAAATTCATCGTAATATGCAAAATCGCATTGTAACCCGTACTTCTCCGCCTGCTGTTTCGCTAAGTTCACCAGATTTTCCTGCAATGCGTCCAGCTCCGCCTCCCGCTCGGCGCGAATGGTCAAAAGCAGCTTTCCTTTATGGGCGGAAACGCCGAAGGCGCGTTCCCCCAAATCCACCTGAATGACCGTGGCCAAAATCAATCCCTCGTGCTTGGCGGGATCGATGAAGCCGGGGATCGCATTGATCAGCGCCGCGATGGCAAAAGCCGGATTCTTACCGTTTTCCGGCGTGCTGGCGTGCGCCGGCGCTCCCGTGTAGCTGATCTCCATACCCTTGGAAGCGCAGTTCATGTGGCCGACACGGGTCTTTATGACATCCATCGGCAACCCCACTCCCGTATGGAAGGCGTACACTTCGTCGATGTTTTCCTCCGTCATCAATTCCGCACAGGCTTCGCCGCCGCCGCCGATCTCTTCCGCGTGCTGGAATACCAGATACACGTCGTTGTCGCAGCCCTGCTCTTCCATCTCCATGGCCGTCAGGCAAAGGTTGGCTACGTGGCCGTCATGACCGCATTTATGGCCGACCCCGGGGTTCTGGGATTTCCAAGGCGCGTCGATATCATCCTCCACGGGAATAGCGTCGAAGTCGCCGCGGAAGGCGATTTTCTTCTTCGGATTCGCTCCGCGGTAAACGGCGTAAAACCACTGCCCGCGGTCAACGACCTCCCACTTGGTGGTGTTTTCTTTCATGAAATCCATCAGATGCTGTTTCGTCCATGTTTCTTCCATGGACAGCTCCGGATGAGCATGCAGTTCACGGCGCAGCTGCTTCGCTTTTTCAAAATTTTTCTCGTTCATTTGATTTTCTCCTTTAGAATCATCTCCCACCTATAGCTGCAAAGAAGGCCGCCGTAAAGCGACGGCCTGAACCTTCCATTTCTTTATTGATCTATTTTGCCAGCTCCATGAAGATGGCGGTGGCGGTCTTCATCGTCTCGTCTACGAAGTCAAATTTCTTATCGTGTACCGGCGGACAGGCCTCGCCGTTACCCAGCCAGAAGATGGCTCCCGGCGCTTTCTTGGTAAAGTAGCCGAAATCCTCGGAACCTCTGGTGGGCAGTTTCTGCCAAATCACCTGTAAACCCAGCTTCTCGCAGGCCTCCACCACCTTGTCCACCTCTGCATCGGTGCTGCAGGTTTCCGGGAACACGTCGAAATACGCGAAATCGCATTCCAGACCGTATTCCTTCGCCTGTGCCCGCGCTAAATCCTCCAGATTCTTCTGGAGCTGATCCATCTCCTCTTCGATTTCGCCGCGGATGGTGAGCAGCAGTTTTCCCTGATGCGCCGATACGCCAAAGGCTCGTTCGCCCAAGTCCACCTGAATGACCGTGGCCAAAATCAAACCCTTGTGGGCAGCGGGATCGATAAATTCGGGAATGGCGTTGATGATCGCCGCAATGGCAAAGGCAGGATTCTTGCCGTTTTCCGGGGTGCTGGCATGCGCCGGCGCACCCTTGTAGCTGATTTCCATTCCCTTGGAGGCGCAGCACAGCGTACCTTTCCTCAATACAACAGCATTCAGAGGATGTCCGGACTGATTGTGGAACGCATAAACCTCGTCGATCTTTTCCTCCGTCATCAACTCCGCACAGGCTTCTCCACCGCCGCCGATTTCTTCCGCGTGCTGGAACACCAGATATACGTCGTTGTCACAACCCTGCTCTTCGATTTCCAGCGCCATCAGACATAGATTCGCCACATGACCGTCGTGGCCGCACTTGTGGCCGACCCCGGGATTCTGGGATTTCCAGGGCGCGTCGATATCGTCTTCCACAGGAATGGCGTCAAAATCGCCGCGGAAGGCAATTTTCTTCTTCGGGTTTGCTCCGCGATAGACAGCATAAAACCAGAAACCGCGATCCACGATCTCCCATTTGGTGGTATGCTCCGTCATGAAATCCATCAAACGCTTCTTCGTCTCGTTTTCCTTTAGCGAAAGTTCCGGATGGGCATGCAGCTCATGACGCAATTCTGCGGCCAACTGAAAATTTCTTTCCTTCATTTTATGTGTCCCTCCTAAATATACAGACCTCCATGATTCGCGTTTTGCGATCATTGCTATTGGATTCATTATACACACTTTCCCGGATTTGTTCAACAATTCTTAACATTTAAACTTTATTCTTTTATCAGCCATCCGTCACACATTCGCATCGCCAGGCAACCGCGTCCCGCGGCTTCATCAACCGCAGAGCTCCAACCTCACCAGTCATGAGTTTTCAAACGTCAGCCAACGGCTTCCCGCAAAAGCAAGCTGCCGAAAAACCATTTTGCTAACTAATATTCATCATATTCGGAATTTACAATGTCGAATTATAAATAATATTCCCAAATGGGAATATTATATTGAATTTTTGAGTATTCTGTTCTATAATGGGAATACTTTAAAGCGGAGGTGAAGCTCGATGGTTGAACGAAAAGAATATCTTGATCAGCTTATCCAGTGGAAGGATGAGCAGGTCATTAAAGTTGTGACAGGTATCCGCCGGTGCGGTAAATCCACGCTTCTTACGCAGTATCAGGATTGGTTGAAAGGAAGCGGCATTTCCGAGGAGCAGATCGTATCTATCAACTTTGAAGAGTTGGAATACGAAGAACTGCTGGACTATAAAAAGCTGTACGCATATTTGAAAGTTCGTCTGGTTTCCGGGGCAAAAACCTATATTTTCCTCGATGAAATCCAGAAGGTCACCGCTTTTGAAAAAGTCGTAGACAGTCTTTACGTGAAGCCTGATGTAGATATCTATATCACAGGGTCCAATGCGTATATGCTCTCAGGTGATCTCGCAACTCTTCTGACCGGACGATACGTGGAGATCAAGATGCTGCCGCTCTCATTCCGCGAGTTCTTGTCCGTGACGAAACTGGACAAAGAGCGTGGATTTGCGGAATATATGCAGACTGGCGGACTGCCTTATCTGGCTGTAATGGATCGCACGCCTCAAAAAGTCGAGACCTATTTGGAGGGCATTTACAACACCGTTATTGTCAAGGATATCGAAGATCGTCAGGCACGCAAGGAAAGCGACCCTTCCAAGCGGAGGGTCACTGATATTACACTCCTGAAAACCATTGCAAAATACCTGGCAAGTGTGGTCGGCAGTCCCGTATCAATCAGGAGCATTACGGACTATCTGATTTCCAGTGGCAGAAAAGTATCTCCCAACACGGTCGACAACTACGTAGAAGCGCTGACGGAATCCTTCATCTTTTATCCGGCAGAGCGGTTTGATATTGTTGGCAAACAGCTCCTGAAGGTAAATAAAAAGATGTATATCGTTGACCTTGGTCTTAGAAATCACATTCTGCCGCGCAGAAATTACGACCTGGGTTTCTCTCTGGAAAATATGGTCTACTTCGAACTCCTTCGCCGTGGCTATAAGGTGATGATTGGTAAGGTCGGCAATACAGAGGTGGATTTCGTTTCTGAAAAGCAGGGCGCTTACATTTATTTTCAGGTAACTGCGGATATGACGGCGAAGGAAACCTTTGAACGGGAAATGCGGCCACTGACGCTGATCCGTGATAATTACGAGAAGATCGTGCTAACCGCAGACCATCTGACAGTCGGAAACTATAACGGCATCCATGTGAAGAACTTGTCTGACTGGCTGCTTGGAGCCGACCAATAAAACATGATATTACTTTGGACTACAATTGCAGCGTGCAGTCGCCCGCTTTGATTTTCTTCATCCGGCAAAGCAGCTGGTAGACCACCACCGACAACACCGCCGGGAGGATGAAATGCACCAGCAGTACGGCGATCAGCGTATGAACGGTAAAACCCATATCGGTGAAGGTACCGATCTGACCCACCAACCCGCAGGTTCCCATGCCCGATCCCGAAGGTATGTTGGTCATCCGGTAGATGCAGGTTGCCACAGGTCCCGTAATGGCTGCCGCTGCCGTGGGCGGTACGACGATCCACGGATTCTTCACGATATTGGGAACCTGGAGCATGGAGGTTCCCAATCCCTGTGCCAGCAGTCCACCCACGCCGTTTTCCCTGTATGACATAACCGCAAAGCCGATCATCTGTGCACAGCAACCCGCCGTGGCCGCGCCGCCGGCCAGACCCGACAGGTCCAGCATGATGCACAGCGCCGCGCTGGAAATAGGCGCCGTCAGCACCAGACCCACCACCACGGACACGATGATTCCCATGAGGAAGGGCTGCATTTCCGTAGCGCTCATGATGATGGCGCCCAGTCCGTTCATCAGCGCGCTGATCACGGGGCCGAACACGGCCGCCGCCACTGCGCCGCTGAGAATGGTAACCGCCGGCGTAACGATGATGTCCACCTTGGTTTCTTTAGATACGGCCTTGCCCAGCTCCGCTCCCACAACGGCGGCCAGAAACGCTCCGGCAGGGCCTCCCGCGGCGTTGCCAATGGAACCGGTAACGATGCTGGCGAAGATCACCAGAGGCGGCGCCTGCAATCCGTAAGCCACGGCGGCTCCCACGGCCGCGCCGGACATCCCCATGGCCGCCGCACCCGCAGAGGTTAAAAATGCGGATACCGCGTTTTCTCCCAGAAGCAGTCCCGTCTGTTCGCCGATGGTCTTGATGATCTGCCCAATCAGAAGCGAGGCAAACAATCCCTGCGCCATGGCCGACAGGGCGTCGATCAAATATCGTTTTACGGTGAATTCAATGTTTTTTCGCTTTAAGAAGCTCTGTTTTTCTTCCATTGGTCTTTTCTCTTTCTGCATGTACTGCACACCTGCCGTCGAACGGCTTTCTCTTATCGAATTGCATTTGATTGTAACAAATAACCACTTATGTGTCAAGACATATGACAATTCTATACGAAAATTTATTTGTACTCCTGTCCTGTCTGTGTTATGATAAAGTTATGAATACAGAGATGAGACGAAAAGAAATTTTGAATATGCTTCGAAACGCCCAGCAGCCGCTGTCCGCCACTTCCATCGCAAACGAATTTCACGTGAGCCGTCAGATCGTGGTAGGCGACGTGGCGTTGCTTCGCGCCTCCGGCCATCAGATCGATTCCACGCCCCGGGGTTATCTGCTCAACAGCGACGTCGGTTCCTCCGCGCCCTTCCCTTACGTGGGAATCGTGGCCTGCAACCACTCTTCGGAACAGGTGGCGCAGGAGCTTTACACCATCGTGGATTTCGGCGGCTGCGCCATCGACGTCACCATCGAACATCCCATCTACGGCCAGCTTTCCGGCGCTCTGGACGTCCGTTCCCGCTACGATACCGACGTCTTCGTGGAGAAGGTCAACCAACAGAGCAGTCAACCCCTGTCCGTACTCACCAGCGGCATCCACCTGCACAGAATCGGCTGCCGCGACGAGGCCACGTTCCTGCGCATCAAAAAAGCCCTGCGGGAACAGGGTTTTTTGTTGGAATGATTAAAATTTCCATTGCAAAACCGCAATAGAGACGGATTGCCATTTAGCGATTGCCGCAGTCTATGTGTCAATTTGTGTCACAACCAATATAGCAATTAGCCTAATTCATATTTTCGCAGTTTAATATCCAGAGCCTGACGGCTGATTCCCAGATTCGCCGCCAAGGCTTTTTTTGTCTTAAACAACTGCATCCTGTGTTGAAGCAGCCGCTTTTCTAATCGAAACATTGCTTCCTTTAAAGAAAGATCGTCAGGTAAAGAAGAATCACCGAAAGAAAAGTCGCTGGAAATTCCATCCTTGGCGTCATTCGTTTCCGCGAGATCTTTCAGGGAAGGCTGGAGCTGTTGTTCACTGGAAACAAATCCTTCACTGGTAATAAGATTCCAACGGGGATCAAATAAATATTCGGGAAGATCTGTTTTTTGAATAATATAATCGGCGGCATAGACAAAAGCGCCCTCTATGAGATTTTTTAATTCCCGTACATTGCCCGGCCAGGAATACTGTCGAAACAGTTCCAATACATCGGAGGCGACAGCTCGGACCTGACGGCCGGTCTGACGGCGATATTGCGTAATGAAGTAATCGCATAAAAGCGGTATATCGCTCAGCCGCTGTGTCAGAGACGGCATCTCCAATTGAACCGCACTGAGCCGGAAAAACAGATCGCTGCGAATTTTTCCGGACTGCACGCAGCTCATGGGATGTTCATTGGTAGCGGCAATAACCCGAACGTCGATGGGATAGCTCTTCCGGCCTCCCAATGGCGTAACTTCACCGGATTCCAACACCTTCAACAATTTAGCCTGCAGGTTCAGATCCATAGAATTGATCTCATCCAAAAACAAAGTTCCCCCATTGCACCGGCGAAAGATTCCTTCGCTATCTCCGGCGCCGGTATAGCTTCCCTTTACCGTTCCGAAAAAAAGGCTTTCCAAAAGATTCGGCGGAATTGCCGCACAATTTTGCTCAATAAACGATTGGGAAGACCGGAAACTCATTTCATGGATCGCCTTGGCCGCAACACCCTTTCCCGTTCCGGTAGCGCCATACAGCAGAACACCGGAGTCGCTTTTGGCAATCTGCTGTATGCGCATTTTTACCATCTGCATGGGAAAAGAATCTCCTACCAA
>CANEEC010000016.1 GCA_947426455.1 uncultured Clostridia bacterium
TGGGATCGATGCTCTGCAAAACCCCCAGCAAGGCCAGAACCATGTAGGGAATCAGCAGGTGAACCATGCCTACGATGACCGCAAACTCCGTGTTCAAAAGCCGCAGCGGCTGGGAAATCAAACCGGCGCCCAAAAGCAGCTGATTCAGGATGCCGTTGGTTCCTAAAATGACCATCCAGCCGTAGGAACGAACCACGGCGCTGACCAGGAAGGGGAACAGAATGATGATCATCATCACCTTTTTCATCCGCGATTTGGTTCTGGCCATGAAATAGGCGGTGGGATAGCCTAAAATCAGGGACACGGCGGTGGAAATCAAAGACACCCGCACTGTCGTCCACAGGATGTTCAGGTAGAAGGGGTCGGAAAAGAAATCCGCAAAATCCGCCCATCCGTTGGTGGCTACGGTTTTGATGAAAATATAGCCCATGGGGATGATAAAGAATATCAGCAGCGCCAAAGAAGCCGGCAATGCTAAAAGAAACGCTCGCCGTTTCCGATCCATTTATATTTCCTCCTGTATCTCTTCTACAATGGGTAAAAACGTCTTATTGGCCACGTCCAGAAGTCCCCTGTCGGTACACTTGATTTCCGGCGAAACGGCCAGAGGCATGGTGGTGAAAAAGGACAGCGGCCGGCTGTGGCGGAAACCCCGCCGGGTACATTCATCCAGAAGAGCGGAAAGCGACTGTAAAAGGCGTTCCGGCGGTTCTTCGCAGAGAAGTCCTGCCAGGGGCAGCGGAATCAGATGCTTCACCTGACCGTCAAATACGGCGCAGATGCCGCCGTTGGATTCTATGACCGCATTGGCAGCCATGGCCATCTCGTCGGGATCGCTTCCGTACACCGTCAGGTTGTGGCAGTCGTGGCCGTAGGTCAAAGCCACGGCTCCCCGGAAATCTCCCACGCCGTCCACGATGCCGAGACCGCGCTGATCCTTTCCGTGGCGGTTGCACACGGCCATGAGCAGATAACCGTCGGTCACCACCTGAGCCTTGCCGTCAGACAGCGGTTTCAGGGGCAGAAGGGTCTGGGTGCGCTTGGTGCGGACACCCGTACCGTCCTGATAGATCAAATTGACCAGAGCCTTGCCCCTTTGGAAATCTTCGGGTACGTCGCAGACGATACGAAAGTCCTCCGCTGTCATGGGTCTGCACTTGACGCTGTGGTACATGGATTGGGGCATCTCAGCCTGGGGAAATTCCACGGAAAAAACACCGTTTTGATAAATGGGAACGCCGCCGAAGAACACCGCGTCAGGGCGCGGATGCTCCAATTGACGAACCAGTTGAATGTCCGCTTTTCGTCCGGGGCACAGCGCGCCTACGTCGTATAGGCGCAGCCGGTCCGCGGCGTTGATGGTGGCGCAGCGGATGGCCGTCAGAGGGTTCAACCCCAGGCCGATGGCTCGCTCCACCACGTGATTTAGATGTCCCTCCCGCATCAGTCGGGGAAGGGGTACGTCGTCGGTGACGAGACAGATTCGATTCTGGATCGGAGCTTCGTTGATGGCTTGTACCATGTCCTCCGACAGCATGATGTCCTGAATCTGTACGCTGAAACCCAAAGCCAGCTCTTCTTTCAATTTTTCGGCCGTGGGCGTGGTGTGGTCGCTGTCGATGCCGGAGGCGCGAAAGGCTTGTAGCCGGTCGCCGGTGAGAAGGGAGGCGTGACCGTCCAGCAGACAATCGCGCTTCGTCGCGGTTTCAATGATCGATACCATTTGGGGATCGGCAGCGGCTACGCCGTTGAAATCCATCACTTCGCCCAGGCCATAGGTTCCCGGAAGGTTCAACAGCTGTTCCATTTCTTCGGCGTCCACCCGGTAATTGGAATCCTCAAATCCGGGAAGGGAGGGAATGGTGGAGGGAGCGAAGATCAGCGCCCGCAGGGGAAGTCCCCGGGTGGCGCCGATCAGCGCCTGAACGCCGTCCCGTCCCATGACGTTGGCGATTTCGTGAGGGTCGGCGGCGACTGTGGTGGTGCCGCAGGCGATGATGGCTTTGGCGAAATTGGCAGGGGTCAGCATGCTGCTTTCCAGGTGCATGTGGGCGTCGATAAAGCCGGGGAGGGCAAACCGCCCTTCGCCGTCGATTTCCTGATGCGCACTGTGGGCAGGGGAGATGGCTCCCACATAGGCGATGGTATCGCCTACGATGCCGATATCCTGCAATTTGATTTCATCGTTAAAGACGTTGACTACCTGCACGTTGCGGATGATATAGTCAAAAGGAGCCTGTCCGGAAATGGCTCGAATTCGTTGTTCGATCATAAGGTATGTAAGTCTCCGTTCTTAAATGGGAAATGACAATATAATTTCATATTATAGTTTAGTACAAATTGCGACAAAAGACCATATTATTTCTGAGATTCTCTTGTAAATATTCGACCATTTCGTTATAGTAATAGGGGATATACGAACATTATTTTGTTTTTATTCATACCATTTTCGTGTTTTATAAAAAGGAGCGTTTTATGACAAAAGAAGAGTTAAAATTGCAGGTCATTTCGGCAATCGATGATAACAAGGAACGCATCATTGCGCTGGGCGAAGAAATCTTCGCTCATCCGGAACTGGGATTTAAGGAAGAATATACCTCTCGGCTGGTGAAGCGGGTCTTTGAAGAATTAAACATTCCTTATCAGGGCGGACTGGCCATCACCGGCGTCAAAGGGAATCTAAAAGGACGCAGTTCCGATCTGCGCATCATGGTCATGGGCGAACTGGATGCGGTGGTCTGCCCTCTGCACCCTCAGGCCGATGGAAAGACCGGCGCGGCGCACAGCTGCGGCCATAATTCCCAGATCGCTTCCATGCTGGGAGCGGCTATAGGTCTGGCGCCCTTTGCGGGCGAGCTGGACGGCGATGTGGCCTTCGTGGCCGTTCCTGCGGAAGAATACGTGGAATTGGAATATCGCGAACGGTTAAAAGAGGAAGGTAAGCTGGAATTTTTCGGCGGAAAGCAGGAATTCATCCGTCTGGGCGTTTTCGATGATATCGACATGGGCATGATGATTCACTCCCACGCCGGAGTGGAGGATCGCCGGTTTTTGATCGGATGCGACAGTTCCGGATTCGTGGGTAAACTGATCCGTTTCACCGGAAAGGAAGCTCACGCAGGCGCCCGTCCCTTCGACGGAATCAACGCGTTAAACGCTGCGGCGCTGTCCCTTATGGCCATCAATTCCCAACGTGAGACTTTCAGAGAGCGGGATCGGATCCGCATTCACCCCATCATCACCAAGGGCGGCGATCTGGTGAACATTGTTCCTGCGGACATCCGCATGGAGACCTATGTCAGAGGAACGAATTTAGAAGGTATTTTAGACGCTTCGGAGAAGGTGAACCGCTCGCTGAAAGGAAGCGCCTACGCCATCGGGGCGGAGGTGGAAATCGACGAGCTGCCGGGATATCTGCCTCTGATTCAGAATTCGCGGCTGTCGGAGCTGTTTGCTGAAAACGGGGAGCGTCTGCTGGGCGCAGGGACGAACATCTACGGTCAGGAGCTGATGGGCGCCACGGATGCGGGAGACGTCAGCTCCATCATGCCGTTGATTCACATTTCCACCGGCGGCTACACCGGCGACGCCCACAGCAGGGATTTTACGATTTGCGATAAGGAAATGGCCTACGTCATGCCGGCCAAGGCCATGGCCATGACGGTGATCGATCTGCTCTGGGACAATGGAAAGGAAGCCAGAGCCATCAGGGAATCGTCGAAACCCAAATTCACCAAAGAGGGTTATTTGGATTTCTGGAAGAAGTTTGGGAAAGGCGCCATCGACCGGAGGGGATTCTAATGCTGTAAAAAACGCTGTCCGGATTCGGTGATGCGGCAGCCGGCGCGCCCTTTGGACACGATGATTTGTCCGGCGTCCTCCAGCTGGGCAAGAAGCTGCCGCAGTTTTCCGTCGCTGAGAGAAATGCCCTGCGCTCGCAGCTGTTGAAGGAGAAGGGTGCGGCCCACACCGTGGAAGGGCGCGGAACCCTGGGCAATGAGCTGCAGCAGAAGCCTTTGCAGATCCGCAGGAGGGTTCTTCGCGACGCCTGCGGCCTGTCCGGCTGCGGAGAGGGGAAGGTTGACATCTGTATTTGCCGTCGCTTCCTCCAGATAAGCGGGAAACATGCCCAGCGTTTTAAAATAGGTGGCGAAGTTTTCCAGCTGACGGATGTTGCCCGGCCAGCTGTAGTGGAGACAGCGCTGAAGCCGTTCTTCGGAGAGTTCGTCGTATTTCTTGCCCAAAAAGCGCTGAAGCAGGGGCAGAATATCCTCTCGACGCTGGCGCAAAGGCGTGATTTCCAAAGGCACCACATTCAAACGGTAGAACAGATCTTCGCGGAACTGACCGTTCCGCACCCGTTCTTCCAGATTGCAATTGGTGGCGGCGATGATGCGCACATCCACGTTGATGATCTGGTCGCTGCCGATACGCATGACCTGCTTTTCCTGAATGACGCGGAGAAGCTGCGCCTGAAGATTGGGGGAGATGTCCCCGATTTCATCTAAAAAGATAGTACCCATATGGGCCTGCTCGAACAAACCGGCACGGCCCTTTTTGTATGCGCCGGTAAAAGCGCCTTCGTCGTAACCGAACAGCTGGCTCTCCAGTAGGGATTCCGGCAGAGAGGTACAGTTGACGGCTACGAAAGCCGCGCCCTTTCGAGAGGAATAGTTGTGAATGGACTGTGCCATCAGCTCTTTTCCTACGCCGCTTTCTCCCTGAATCAGGATGGTATAATCCGTAATGGCAATCTGTTTGGCAAGGTAGATACAGGCGTCCATGGCGGGAGAAACGTGAATGATGTCGGAGAAATGGTATTGGGCGTAATACCCTTTTTTGCGCAGCTGCGCGGTCAGACGGTTTTCCACTTTGCGCAGGTTGTGTTCGCTTTCCAGTGTCAGGCAGTAGCCGATCAGCTGATTGATCAGTTTTAACGGCGTCTTTTCTAAAACGTAGCTTTCGCCGCCCAGTTCCACCAGACTATTGTCCGCGCTGAAACGGAGCAGTTCCAAAGAATTCTGGTCGATGCACTGCGACAGCGGGACATTGCTGCACTTTTCGATTTTAAAGAGGCGGTTGGCCTGTTCGTTGAAATACACCAGATGATATTCTACGTCCACCACCAAAATAGCCTTGTCGGAATCGGCGATGACCAGATCCAGCATTTCGCTTTTTAAATAATTGTAGAGGAAGTTGTTGTGGAAACCCAGATTGGGCTGGGCGATGGCGTTGAGGTGCTGAATCAGGTTGAAATGCAGAAGGTTGGCATCCAACTGCAGCAAATCCATCAATTTCAGCATGGTGGAAAAGCTGATGACGCGATACTGAATGTTGATGATGTGATCGATATAAGAGGGGACATGGCTCAGCTCGTTGGGGGATACGGCGTAGTGAATGCTTCGGTAGATACCGGAGGCCTCCTTGCTCAGGTCATAGGGAATCAAATTTAAATGGTTGAAACCCAATTCGTACAGCTCATATACGGTGCTGAGGGTGCTGGTAAGCTCATCGTTGACCACCAGAACCTCGCTTGCGGCGGGAATGTCCATCAGCTGAGAAATACCTTGCTTTAAAATGCTGCGTTCCATGATGATAATCTTTTTAAAATCACTGATGAAATGGCGCAGCGGTTCTAACAGAGAGTTGTTGGAGAGGAGGAAGGCGTCCCCCTCTAAGGCGGCTTTTTCCGCCCTCAATTCTTCCAGAGAATAGTTTTTTACGGTGATGTAGTCGCCGAACACTCGCTCCAGAGTGCGGCAGTTGTGCAGAATGGCCGGATAATTGGTGGTGAGAGTTTCGTAGACGATGCAGACGGTTTTCATGAAGAGACGAATTTCCTTTCATATATATGTCATCCTATCGATAGTATAATAAAAACAGGGAAACAAGTCAATAAAATAGGATTAAATAAGATTAAAAAGTAACGAAAATTTCTGAAAAAATGGGATTGAAAATGAGTGAAAAAATTTGAAAATTAAGAAAACGTTTAAATTCAAGGACTTACAAAAAGGGGGTAGGAATATTGGCATAAGAATTGCTTATAAATATTGTAACCGAGGAATCAACCGCGGTTTTTCTGAACGCGAACGGGTCGTTGATATCATCGTATGGATATGATATATGTTCGCAGAGAAAAGGAGAAGTAACATGAAGAAGTTATTATCTGTTGTGCTGAGTATCGTGATGATATTCGCACTGGCTGCCTGCGGTGGCGGCGAAGGTGGAAATGCATCCGTAACCGACGGCGTATCCGAAAATGCCAATATTACGATTTTGGATTACGCGGAAATGAGTACGTTAAATCCCATTGATATCGGTACGGAGTCCGATCAGGTTCCCGTATTCATGCTGTATGACCCGCTGGTAAAGCTGGGCGCAGATCAGGAATACATCTGGATGCTGGCGAAGGACTGCGATATGAGTGATGATGGACTGGAATACACCTTCCATCTGAGAGAGGGCATCAGCTTCAGCGACGGCACTCCCTGGAACGCCGATGCCGCCAAGGCAAACTTGGACATGATGGCAGATCAGTCCAACGGCTTCAAGAGCCAGTTTGTATATGAATGTATCGATCACGTAGACGTGGTAGATGATTACACAGTTAAGGTAACTTTGAAGTATGTAAGCGCACCCTTCCTGAATACCCTTGCGATCCAGTCGGCGGCCATGATGAGCCCCACCCTGATCGAACAGGGCAAGCAGGCGATGGCGACGACGCCCATCGGAACCGGCCAGTACGTTCTCAACGAGAGAAGAGTCGGCGAATATGTGAAACTGGATTTGAACAGAGATTGGTGGGGTTATGACGCAGACATCTGCGGCGGTACTCCCATTCTGGAAAAGGACTACGGCTTTAACAGCATTACCATCCGTCCGGTTTCCGAAGAATCCACCCGTGTAGCGCTGCTGCAGTCCGGCGAAGCCGATTTGGCCATCAGCTTGACGCCTAATAACAAGAAGATGCTGGAGGAAAGCGGCTACGGCGTAGTCACCAAGCAGGGCGCTTCCATGAGCTACTTCTATCTGAACTGCCAGAAGGATGTATTCAAGGATATTCGCGTAAGACAGGCGATTTCCATGGCCATCGATATCGATGCCTTAAACGAAGTGGTATACGGCAATGAATACACCAGAGCCGAATCCCCGTTGACGTCCTCCATGAAGTTCTTTGAGAAGCAGGAACCCATTGAGTACAATCCGGAAAAAGCGAAGAAGCTGTTGGAAGAAGCCGGATACGGCGATGGCCTGACGCTGGTTTGCTGGGAAGAAAACGATACTACGGATATTCAGAGAGGCGAATTCATTCAGCAGCAGCTGGAGCAGATTGGAATCACCTTAAAGATTTATCCTCAGGAGGGTGGTTTCCTGACAGATAACGTAAACGCCTACAGCGGCGCTCCTAAGGACACAGAATTCGATTGCTACATCAGAGGATACGGCGCTGATACCATCGACGCCGATGAAATGATCGGACGGTTTGCAACCGCTCAGTTCCCGCCGTTAGGTGGCAACTATTCCTTCTATTCCAATGAAGAATTTGATAAATGGATTGACATCGGCGGAAAATCCATCGATGATGAGGTTCGTCAGGAGGCCTACAGCAAGGCGCAGAAGATCTTCTGGGACGACGTTCCCGCGGTATCTTTACTGAGCTACGCATACACGGCAGCCTTTAACGAACATATCGACGGTGTAGACTTCGGATGTGCCGGCGGTCTGTATTTGATGAACGCCAAGTACGTGGAATAACCGGCAGAACATGCCAATGACTTTCCAATGCAAAAGTGGGGGGTTACCCTCACTTTTGCGTTAAAAAAAGAGGGCAAGTACCATGACAAAATACATTTTAAAACGCGTAGGCGGTATTATTGTTACCATGTTTCTGGTTTCCATTTTCGTCTTCATGATCATCCGATTGATTCCGGGTGAACCGGCGCGTCTGATGCTGGGCGATAAGGCTACGCCGGAAATGATCGAGACCATTACGAAGCAATATGGATTGGATAAGTCATATTTTGAGCAGTACATGATTTGGATGAAAGGGGTTTTACACGGGGATTTCGGTAATTCACAACGGACAGGAATGCCCGTCATGTACGAAATCGGCCTCCGCTATGGAAAAACGGTACGGCTGGCGTTGTATGCCATCACATGGAGCGTGATTGCCGGAACGATCATCGGCATCTGGTCGGGTACCCGCGCCGGAAAATGGCAGGACTATACAGGCATTACGGTTTCCGTTCTGGGACAGGCGGTACCCGACTTCTGGCTGGGTATGATGGCTATTATGATTCTCTGCGTGAAGCTGCACCTGTTTCCCATCATCCCCGACGGGACGTTTCGAGGGATGGTGCTGCCGGCGTTTACACTGGGAGCTTACATGATGTCAACGGTAGCGCGTTTTATGCGTTCTTCTGTGATCGAGGCTTTGAAAGAGGACTACACCCGCACTGCTCGCGCAAAGGGTTTGAAGGAGCGGACGGTTATCTATAAACATGTTTTGCGAAATTCCGTGATTCCTGTAATCACTATCATAGGAATGCAGTTGGGCGTTATGCTGGGCGGCGCTGTGCTGGTGGAATCCGTCTTTGGATATTCCGGCATCGGCCTGCTGCTTCTGGATTCCATTAAATACCGAGACTATACCACGCTGCAGATGCTGATTCTCATCATCTCCTTCCACGTGGTAGCCATCAACCTGCTGGTGGATCTTCTCTATGCGGTAGTGAATCCGGAAATCCGATACGATTAAGGAGGTTGCGGGAATGTTTTTTAAGAAAAAGAATCCTATGGTGACAGAAGAAAACGATATGGACACCCGCTGGAGCGACTTTTTAAGAAACTTCAAAAAGCAGAAAACCGCTGTGGTGGCGTTTTTCGTGCTGGTGTTGTTGTTTTTTATCGCGATCTTCTGCTATAAAATTGCGCCTTACGGAATTAACGAATACAATTATGCGGAAAAACTGCAGGGTCCCAGCATGGCGCATCTCTTCGGAACCGATGAGTTCGGCCGAGACCTGTTCAGCCGCGTCCTGTGCGGCACGCGAATTTCCCTGTCCATCGGTTTTATCACCGTCACCATCGCTACGGTGATCGGTTCTGTCATCGGCCTGTTTACCGGCTACTACGGCGGCATTTTGGACGGCATCACTATGCGGATTTTGGACGCGGTGTACGCGTTTCCCGGTTTGATTCTGGCCATTGCCATCGTGGCGATTTTAGGCCCTGGACTTGCCAATGCGGCCATCGCCATCGTCATATTCTGTATACCCACCTACGCCCGCCTCGTTCGAAGCTGCACCTTACAGCTGAAAAACAGCGTTTACGTTCGGGCGGCAAAATGTCTGGGTGCGTCGGATCTGCGAATTTTGTTCAAGCACATTCTGCCCGGCGTATTTCCCGATGTGATCGTGCAGTATTCTCTGTCCGTCAGCGGCTCCATTATGACCACAGCCAGCCTGAGCTTTTTAGGTATGGGCGCGATGTCGCCTACGCCGGAGTGGGGATTGCTTCTGAGCAATTCCAGAACGTATTTCTACAGCTGCTGGCACTATGCCGTATTCCCCGGCTTGGCCATCGTGATCACCGTATTGTGCTTTAATCTGTTGGGAGACGGCCTGCGGATGGCGTTGGATCCCAAGTTAAACGACAGAGCGTGAGGTGGACTATGGAAGATAAGAACATTTTGGAAGTGAAAAATCTCTGCACCTATTTTTTCACGGACAGAGGTGTGGTAAAAGCCGTTGACGGATTGGATTTCGATTTGGAGGAGGGTTCTGTCTTAGGCATCGTGGGAGAATCCGGCAGCGGCAAGAGCGTTACTTCTCTGGCCATCATGGATTTACTGCGCGGAACCACCGGCAAGGTGGTGGAAGGCGAAATTTGGTTTCAGGGGCGCAATCTGGTGGAACTCAGCGAAGAAGAGCGGCGCATGATTCGCGGCAAAGATATCTCCATGATTTTCCAGGAACCCATGACCAGCTTAAATCCCACCATCAAAGTGGGAGAACAGGTAGCGGAGGTCATTCGCCTGCATCAGGGAGCCTCCAAGCAGGAGGCCATGGAACGCACCATTGAAATTTTAAAGGAAACCGGTCTGCCCCGGGTGGAGAGCATGGCGAAAGAATATCCGTTTCAGTTGTCCGGCGGACAGCGGCAGCGCGTGATGATTGCCATGGCATTGGCTTGCCGGCCGAAGATTTTAATTGCCGACGAACCCACCACGGCGCTGGACGTTACCATTCAGGCGCAGATTTTGGAACTGATGAAAGAACTGCAGAAAAAATCCGGCACTTCTATCATTTTTATCACCCACAGTCTGGGCGTGGTGGCGGAGATGTGCGATAAGGTGCTGGTCATGTATTGCAGCAAGGCGGTGGAAACCGGCGACGTAAACACCATCTTTTTGGAGCCGAAGCATCCCTATACCCAAGGTCTTTTGGCATCTATCCCCAAGATTGGAAGCCAGGCCGACCGGCTGGATTCCATCCCCGGCAACGTGCCTAATCCCAAGCATATGCCCAGTGGCTGCAAGTTCGCACCTCGATGCGCCTTTGCCGATGAGCGATGCGGCCAGGAGGAACCGCCGTTTTTCGATTACGGAAACGGCCATAAGTGTCGGTGCTGGCTGTGTGAAAAGGATTTCAAAGGGTGAAGGAAATGAACGATATATTATTACAAGTCAAAGATTTGAAACAGTATTATCCTGTGACCACCAAGGAACAGGGAAAGACCTTTGTACGGGCGCTGGACGGCGTTACCTTCGACGTGAAGCGGGGCGAAACTCTGGGTATTGTGGGAGAATCGGGCTGCGGCAAGTCCACCATGGGACTGACCATCTGCAAGCTGATCGAGCCTACGGACGGTCAGATTGTGTTGGACGGCGAGGATATTACAAAGTACGGCCGCAAGCAGATGCGGGAGATTCGCAAGAAGATTCAGATGGTCTTTCAGGATCCTTACGCTTCGCTGAATCCCCGCATGTCGGTTTACGATATTGTAGCAGAGCCTTTGGTGATCCACAAGTTGTTTCAGAGCAAGGAGGATATCGACGCCAGAGTCATCGAGCTTCTCCGGCAGGTGGGTTTGGACGCCTATCACGCCAAGCGGTATCCCCATGAATTCAGCGGCGGACAGCGGCAGCGCATCGGCATTGCCAGAGCCCTTGCGGTGGAACCGCAGGTGATTATCGCCGACGAGCCGGTATCGGCGCTGGACGTGTCAATTCAATCCCAGGTGTTGAATTTGATGTGCGACTTGCGAGAACAGTACGGGTTGACCTATCTGTTCATCTCCCACGATTTAAGCGTGGTAGAGCACATCAGCGACACGGTGGGCGTCATGTATCTGGGCAGCTTTGTGGAGATGGCGGATAAGAAGTCCCTTTACGACAATCCGGTGCATCCCTATACTCAGGCGCTGCTTTCGGCAGTACCCAAGCCGGATCCGCGGGAACGGAAGGAGAAAATTATTTTAAGCGGCAACATTCCTTCACCGGTGAATGTGCCCAAGGGATGCAAATTTCATCCCCGCTGCAAATACTGCACCGATATCTGTAAGGAAGCGGTGCCGGAGCGGACGCAAATCAGCGATAGCCACTATGTCTATTGCCATCGGGCAAAGGAATTTGCAAAATAGGTTTGATAAAGGTATCAAAAAGGAAAAGGACCGCCGTTATGATGGCAGTCCTTTTTTGTTGCGTTTGCAGGGATTTGCGCGGATGACCGCAGAACCCGATGCGACGGATGCTGTTATTTCAAAATGATGGGGTCGCCCACCTGCAAAGCGTGGTGGTAGATCTTCGCCGCATCCTCCACGTATTCGGCGCGGATGCGAGCCTGGGGCAGGTTGTCGCCGATGGCCAAAACGCCGTGATTTGCCAGCAGGCATCCGTTGCGGCCGCTTGCTTTCAGCGTCTCCACCGCGGAAACGCCAAGCTCTCGGCTTCCCGGAGGTGCGAAGGGAGCGCAGGGTACGTCGCCGCCAAGGAAGGGGGCCATTTCAATCAGGATATAAGGAATGTTTTTGTTGACCACGGCGAAGGAAGTGGCGTAAGGGGAATGGGTGTGGAACACTGCGCCCACCTGGGGCATGTTCTTATAGATTTCCGCGTGCATTTGCCACTCGGAGGTGGGTTGATACGTTCCCTCTAAAATCGTGCCGTCCAGGGTCAGAGCCACGATGTCCTCCGGCAGCATGGTCTCATAGCGGACGCTGGTGGGGGTACAGAGCATCACCTGATCTTCCGCAGCGTAGACGGACAGGTTGCCGCTGGTACCGGCGAACAACCCCTGAGCGAAGCTGTCCCGGCAGATGGCCACCATTTCTTTTCTCAATTCTTCATATTTCATAAAAGCCTCCTGTGTATTTCAAAATCGGACCGCGATATTAGACTACGATGTCGTATTCTCCGCCGTTTCCGTCTTTGTAGTAGCGGGCGAGGTCGTAGGGAGAATAGACGCCGCCGTCGGTGACCACGCCGGACACCAGATGGGGCGGAGTGATGTCAAAGGAGGGATAATACCCTTTTACACCTTCCATGGCGGTGCGTACGCCCATGGCCTGCAATACGAAGTCGGGGTCGCGCATTTCGATGTTTACCGTATCCACTGTGGGATGTCCCTTGTCGGGAGCGCCGGTGGCAAAGTAGGGAATTCCCATGTATTTGGCCACGATGGCGATCTGGAAGGTTCCCACCTTGTTGACCACGTAACCGTCCTGGCAGATCACGTCCGCCGCGGAGGTGAACACGTCGATCTTTTCATTTTGGATGGCGAAGGCCGGCATGTTGTCGGTGATGACGGTGACGTCAAAACCCATGTCTCTCGCAACGCTGGCGGTGAGACGGGCGCCCTGGAAATAGGGGCGGGTTTCCGCGCAGTAAACCTTCAGATCATTTCCCCGTTCTTTGGCTACGGAAAGCATCTGACCTACGATGGTTTCTCCGAAGCATTGGGTCAGGACTCTGCCGTTTTTCGGGAACATATCCACCAGATAATTGGCGATTTTGCGTATCTTCAGGTAACGGTCATTGTTGGTGCGGATGGTGTGCTCCACGATGGCCTGACTCACGTCAACGCCGGCGGCCATGGCCGATTCTGCGGCACGCAGGCAGCCCTCGCAGATCAGCGTCATGCGGTCCACGGTGGTGGGGCGGGCGTGGGAAATGGTATAGGCGGCCTTTTTCAGATATTCCTTCTGTTCCGCTTCTTTCCTGCCGCGGCATTCGTAGGCGGCTAAGGCCATGCCCATGGCGGCGGCGGTGTAGGGGCCGGCGCTTTGGGTTACCATGTCGGTGACGGCCTTGGCCACCTCCTGATGGGTGGTGCATTCCACGAATTCCATGCGGGTGGGATAGATGCGGCGATCCAGGATTCGCACCTTACCGTTTTCGTACCAGGCGATGTTTTCATACTGCAGCATAAATGCCAGATCTTTGTCGGCTCTTTCCATAATATCCGTCCTTTCTCTTTTGTTGTTCATTGGCTAAAATCGTTTATCGTTCGCTAAAATGGTTTCCCATTGGCTAAAACAGGCGCTTTAAAGCGGCGTCCAGGTCAAACTTTGTCTTTTCCCAGTCCATGGTCAGGAACTGACCGTCTTCGTAGAGGATGTTGCCGTCCACCATGGTCATGACCACGTCGGAACCCTGAACGGAGTAGGTCAGCAGGGCGGGGATATCGTGCCGCGGAACTAAGTGAGGACGATCCAGGTCGATGGCAACCACGTCGGCCTTGCAGCCGACGGCCAGCTTGCCGCAATGGTGGCGTCCCTGCGCCTCTGCGCCGTTTTTTGTGACCATGGCCAAAAGCTCGCTGGGTTTCATGATGGTGGGATCGCCCGTGTAGCCGTTGTGGATGACAGAAGCCAGGTGCATTTCCTCAAACAGGTTCTGATTGTTGTTGCTGGCGGAACCGTCGGTTCCCAGACAGACGCGGATTCCCGCATCCATCAGCTTCTGCACCGGCATGAAGCCGCTGCCCAGCTTCATGTTGCTGGTGGGATTGTGGACGCAGGTCACGTCCTGCGCCGAAAGCAGAGCGATATCCTCATCTTCCACGTAGACGCAGTGAGCGGCGATCACCGGCAGATCCATGATTCCCAGATCGTAAAACCAGCGGGCGGGCGTCTTGCCGTGACGCTGTTTGCATTCTTCGTGTTCCTTTTTCGTCTCCGACAGGTGCAGGTGTACCCGACCGCCCAGGCGTTTGCAGTCCTCGGCGTATCGCCGGACGATTTCCGTCCGGCAGGTGTATTCGGCATGGATGGAAAAGTCCGCTTTGATGCGGCTGTTGCCTAAAGTCTGCACGTCTTTGGCGAAGCGGAAGGATTCGGCCACGCGGAAATTGTTCTCGTAGGTTTCGGCGGGATCCATGGCCATGATGGGGCGAGCCAGATTGGCTTTCATGCCGCAGTCCAGGACCTCCTGCATGGTGGCCCAGGTTCTGTCGTACATGTCGGTAAAGCTCACCGTGCCGGAAGCTACCATTTCCATCAGGGACAGGCGGGTTCCCACGGCTACGTCCGCCTCGGTCAGACGGGCTTCCACGGGAAACATGGCCTCGTTGAGCCAGCGATCCAGAGGAAGGTCGCTTCCCAGACCGCGAAGCAGGCTCATGGGCGTGTGGGAATGGAGGTTGTACAGACCGGGGATCAGCAGCTTATGGCGCATGTCCTTTTCCCGGTCATAGGTCTCCTGGGGACGGGTTTGCCCCAGGTAACAGATGGTATCTCCGTCGATACCCAAAAACCCGTCGGCGAGAACGGTAAAGTCCTCGGTGAGAATCGAAGCGTTTTTCAAAAGCAGTTTCATAGATTCCTCCGGAAATATCACTACAGATGGGAGATGATGTCCTTGATGAATTCCTTAAAGGGCGTTTCCACATTCTGCGCTGTCTGGCTCACTTCGCCGGAACCCAGCTTTTCGCTGGCAAGGCCGGTGGCCATATTGGTCATCAGGGAGATTCCCAGTAAAGGCATGGAACAGTGAGCGGCGGTGAGAGCTTCGGGAACGGTGGACATGCCTACGCAGTCGGCGCCCAAAAGGCGGGCGGCGCGGATTTCGGCGGCGGTTTCAAAGTGCGGGCCGGGGAAATACATGTAGACGCCTTCGTGAACCACAAGCTCGGTGCGGGCTGCGCAGTCCAAAGCGATCTCGCGCAGCGCTTTCGTATAGATGTCGGATACGTCGAAGAACCGTGGCCCCAGTTCCTCCACATTAGGCCCGCGGGTGGGGCAGACGTTGAAGAAGTTCAGGTGATCCTTTAAAATCACCACATCTCCCGGAGCGTAATCCGTATTCACAGCGCCTGCGGCGTTGGTCACGATGGTCTTTTGCACTCCCAGCAGCTTAAAGAGCCGTACGGGCGCAGTGAGCTGCTCGAAATCGTAGCCTTCGTAGTAGTGGAAGCGGCCGTTCATGCAGATGACCTTTTTTCCCATGAGGGTTCCGCAGATCAGCTTGCCGGCGTGGTCGCTGACGGTGGAAACCAGGAAATTGGGGATTTCCTCATAGGGAATCACCACGGCGTCCTGAATCTCGTCGGCCAGCGGACCGCAGCCGGTTCCTAAAATGATGGCGATCTCCGGCGTAAAGTCGATGCGGGAGCGGACGTAATCGGCGCTCTTTTGGAAATAAGCCAAATTGTAATTGTATTTCATAACAGTACCTCCTGAATTGATGACGGAAATTTTTTAGAAGCTGTAGTCTTCCTCCAAAGGAACTTTCAAGGTCAGGTCGCCGCTTTTGATCCGTTCGGCGGCTTCTCTGGCTTTCGCTGTGATCTCGTCAGTGAGCGCGGGGTTTTTGACGGCGGCGTCGCTTTCGTCAAGGGCATCGCCATCGGCGGCGTCGCCAACGCTTGCGGCATTGTCTCCGTCGGCAGCGCTGCCTTCATCGGCGGCGTCGTCGCTTCCGTTGCCATCATTGGTATTGCTTTCATCAGCGGCAGCGTCGGTGATGTACATCACATCCAAAACGCCGTCGGCCAGTCCCAGAGAAATCGTGCCGGGACGCAGGCTGTTTTTGAAGAAGTCCTTCACGGCCAGTTCCGTCAGGTCGTCCATGTGCTTTACCTGAGAGGTGATGATGTTGGGATTTTCTTCGTCCGCTATGAGGCTGTCCTCACCGGCGGTATAGAAATTCTTTCCGGCAGCGGCTTTGAAGATGCCGGCGTCGGCCGTGCCGCAGTCTGCGGTAATGAAGACGCATCCTCTGTCGGCCAGCTGTGAGGCCAGATGTTCGGCGGTGGAAGCATCGTTTTCGTCTCTGGTGTAGTTGAACAGAAAATCGTCCATCTGCAGATCGGGGTTTACGCTTCTGGCTCCTTCCATGTAACCCCAGCGCCATGCAAAGCTTTCCTGACCGGGGACGGTGTGGATGCCGCCGAAGGGTCCCTGAGGGGCCTGAGAGTCCGCGCCCATGGAAGCGGCGATGATACCGATGAGATAGGCGGTCTCCTGGGAACGAAAGGCGTAGGAACGCACATTTTCGTTATCGCAGACGCCGTCGATGAGGAAATACGCGGCGGCGTCGGGATACTGGGTGGCCGTTTCGTCCAAAGCCTCGATTCCGTTGCGGCCCACCATTAAAATCAGGTCGCGGCCTTCTTCAGCGCAGGCCAGCAGGTTTTCGTGATAAGCGGTTTCGTCAGCGCATTCCACCAGGGTATAGTCCATGGGATAGTCGCCGGAGGTCTTGATTTCCGCAAGCTTGTCCACCACCTGACGCAGAGAGGGATTGCCTTCCACAGGATCGCAGATGACGGTGATGTTTTTGATTTCTTCTTCTACAGGTTCGTCGGTATCGTCTTTTACGCAGCCGGTGAAACAGCTTAAAATGAGGATAGCTGCTGCGGCCACTGCAATGAACTTTTTCATATCTTTTCTCCTATTCTCCCTTTTGATTCCTATATGCTTTCGTTTTCCCGCACAGGGATAACGGCTTGCGCAAAGATGCTGAAGCTAACATATTATATTATCGTGTTTTGCGGAACCGTTGTCAATGTTTTTGGAGCGGGAAATTGGCGGGAAAGGTGTACAGCCAAGGGGAATTGTGATAGGATAGAGAAAAGGATGAAAGGCGTAAATGAAGGAGGAAAAACCATGAGACAGGCAATGTACAACGCAAAGGTCTATGTGGAACGAGGCCGGTTCGCTGAGGCGGTGCTGGTGGAGGATGGCGTCATCCGCAAGGTGGGGACGTCAAAGGAAGTGCTGGCCATGCTTGCGGAGGGCGATACTTCTCTGGACTGCGGCGGGAAGACTCTGATTCCCGGATTGAATGATTCTCACATGCATCTGCTGCAGTTCGGCGAAACGCTGTATCAGGTGAACATCGACGGCGTGACTTCCATCGACGACATGATTCAGAGGTGCCGCCTGTTTATGAAGGAACATCCGGAGCGCTGCGTCAACGGGATTCACGCCATCGGCTGGAATCAGGATCGGTTTACGGACGGAAGCTCCCGGCTTCCTGACCGCCACGATCTGGACAAGATCAGTACGGAAATCCCCATCGTTTTGGAGCGGGTCTGCGGTCACATCGTTTCCTCCAACACGAAGGCCATTGAGGTATTGGGCATCGACGGTTCGTCTCCCCAGTATCCCGACGGAGAGTTCCGTCTGGGCGAGGACGGCTATCCCAACGGCATTTTCACCGGAAACGCCTGCAATTTCGTGAAGAGAACCATTCCCGATTTCACCATGGAGGAACGAAAGGAAATTTTGCAGACGGCCATGGAATACGCGGTGGCTCACGGCATGACCAGCATGCAGAGCAACGACGTGGGAACCACGATCATGGACATTCCCGGCGCCTTTGCGTTGTTTCATCAGCTGTACGACGAGGGATTGGCGAAGCTGCGCTACCGTCATCAGGTGTGCTTCAACGATATGAAGGATTTCCAATATTATCTGACGGAGGGCGAGTACGTCAACGGCGCTTATCCCGAAGACAGCTGGCTGACCTTAGGGCCGCTGAAGCTGTTTAAGGACGGCTCTCTGGGAGCCAGAACAGCGCTGATGAGAAAGCCCTATCCCGGCACTGCGGACAACTGCGGCCTGGAATGGATCAAGCACGAAGAAATGATGGAATACTGCAAGCTGGCGGCGAAATACAACATGCAAGTGGTGACCCACTGCATCGGCGACGCCGCGGTGGAGAAGACCATGGACTGCTACGAGCAGGCCTTTGTGGACGGCAAGAACAAGCTGCGCCACGCGCTGGTTCACTGCCAGATTACCGATGAGGCTCTTCAGGATCGGATCGCCCGACAGGACATTTTAGTCATGGCGCAGCCCATCTTTTTAGGGTATGACATGAAGATCGTGGATCAGGTCTGCGGCGAAGAGCTGGCCTCCACCTCTTACGCCTTCGGCACGCTGATCCGCAAGGGAGTTCACCTGTCCTACGGAACGGATTGCCCGGTGGAGGACTGCAACCCCTTCTGGAACATTTATCAGGCGGTCACCCGCAAGGATATGGACGGCTATCCGGAGGGCGGTTTCCGCCCGCAGGAATGTGTGGACGTGGAAACGGCCATCGACGCTTACACGGTGGAGAGCGCCTACGCCGAGTTCATGGAAGATAAGAAGGGACGCATCAAAGAGGGAATGTATGCCGACATGGTTCTTCTGGATAAGGACATCTTCACCTGCGATCCCATGGAAATCAAGGATATTCTGCCGGTGATGACCATGGTAGGCGGCAAGGTGGTTTATCAGCGATAGAAGGGGCGAAGGAGACGATGGCGAAAGGGACGATGATATGTGCGATATTTTCGACTTGCCGCTGGCGTTGATATTTGAGGAAATCCTGCCGGACAAATCCTCCGGCGATTCGGAGGATGACGATGAGGACGATGACGCGGGCAACGGAAACGAAAGCAAAGGGGAGCGGCTGATGCCGTTCCCCTTTTTGCGTTTTTGTGCCGGTACGATTTTAACATTCACGCTACCGGTAGCGTTATTTGGATTCATCATCAAACAGCGGCTTGTCGATGAGGCGGCTGTAGTAGGAGCTGCTGGTATACAGAGCGCCGCAGGGATTGTGCGCCAATACTCGGTCTTTCGTTACCAGGGTGGTGACGATGGCGTCGGAGTACTTGATGAACAGAGAGTCGTGACCCACACACAGGCCTACGATGACGTTCAGGTCGGTTTTCGCTTCGTTTAAGATCAGAGCCTGCGCCACCGGATTGCAGTAGGCTTCAAAGGTGCCGGGGCGAACTTTTTCGCTGTCGGCCATCCCCAGTTCTTCCTTGGGGTGGCTGCCCACCTTGCAGACCACGCCGTAGGGCTCAAAACCCTGCGCCTCTAAGATTTTGGCAAAGGCGCGGCTTTCGTCGATGAGCCCCACGCAGGTGGCGATGCCGATCTTCTTCGCGCCGATCTTTTTGGCGAAGTACATGATTTCCTCCACCCGGGGAGCCTGGCAGTAATGCTCGGCTTCCACCTGCGCCGAAGCCACGGCGATCTTTCGAACCTCGTCGTTTTCCGCGTAGATGCGCCAGCTTTCCTCCAGGGGAGCCTGGGTGTCCGCACCGATGGTCAGACAGAAATCGGGATACTGGCTTTTGTGGTTGCGGCAGTTTCTCGTGCCGCAGTGAACGCAGCTGAAGGTTTTCTTTTCCATGGGATTCTCCTTTTTATCTTTATGAGGTATTTTTATGGGGCGGCGTTTCGTACGCAGGAAACCGCGCCCAGTTGTACGGGATCGCGCCGCAGCCATGCGGGGTTGCTGTGAACGGCGTCTCGCATAGCCGTATCGGGATGTATGGCGGTCGCACCGGACTACCGGGGCAGTGCCTCGCTTGAGGATAAAAATTCTACCAAAAGTATAACATTTATGCCCAATTCCCACAATAAAGAAAAAATAAGTTCGCGTTTTAAATGATAAAATAAGATTACAGAGAAAGAATGTTCGCGTTGAGAAGGAAAAACTCCATAAAAAATGAATTATCACCTTGCGAACTGTCGGGAATTAGGATATCTTTATAATAGAATTCTTTGCGCAGCGAAGAAGGAAACAGAAAATTGCAGCAGAAAACACGGCTGAGAGCATCAGCGGAAAGAGGAGAGGGACAGCATGGAATATAAGAGCGATATCGAGATTGCGCAGGAAGCGGAAATTCTGCCGATTTTACAGATTGCCGAAAAGGCGGGAATCGATCCGTCTTACGTGGAGTTGTACGGAAATTATAAAGCGAAGATCAGTAATCAGCTGCTTGCGGACAGGAAGAACCTTCCCGACGGAAAACTGATTTTGGTTACGGCCATTACGCCGACCCCGGCCGGCGAAGGAAAGACCACCACCACGGTGGGACTGGCCGACGGCCTTGCCAGAATCGGTAAGAAGGTTTCCGTAGCGCTGCGCGAGCCCTCTCTGGGACCGGTGTTCGGCGTCAAGGGCGGCGCTGCCGGCGGCGGCTATGCCCAGGTGATTCCCATGGAGGACATCAACCTGCACTTCACCGGCGACCTGCACGCTATCGGCGCTGCCAACAACCTGCTGGCGGCCATGCTGGACAACCACATCTATCAGGGCAATGCGCTGGGCATCGACACCAGAAAAATCACCTGGCACCGCTGTGTGGATATGAACGACCGTCAGCTGCGCTTCATGGCCGATGGCCTGGGCGGAAAGGTCAACGGCGTACCCAGGGAGGACAGCTTCGATATCACCGTGGCCAGCGAAGTGATGGCCATTTTATGTCTGGCCAGCGATATCACCGATTTGAAGGAACGCCTTTCCAGAATCGTCGTGGGATACACCTTCGACGATCAGCCGGTGACGGCCGGTCAGCTGAACGCACAGGGCGCTATGGCGGCGCTTTTGAAGGATGCGTTAAAACCCAATCTGGTTCAGACGTTAGAGCATACCCCCGTGCTGATCCACGGCGGCCCCTTTGCCAATATCGCTCACGGCTGCAACTCCGTAATCGCCACAAAGACCGCGCTGAAGATGGCGGATTACGTGGTCACCGAGGCGGGTTTCGGCGCCGATCTGGGAGCGGAGAAATTTCTGGATATCAAGTGCCGCATGGCCGGCTTGAAGCCGGACGCCGTGGTCATCGTGGCCACCGTTCGCGCTTTGAAAAACCACGGCGGCGTACCCAAGGCGGAATTGAACAACGAGAATCTGGAAGCCTTGAAAAAGGGACTTCCCAATCTGTTAAAGCACATCGAAAATATCACCCGGGTGTACAAGCTGCCGGCGGTGGTCGCCATCAACCGCTTCCCCACCGATACCGTGGCGGAGTTGGAACTGGTTCGTCAGGAGTGCCAGCGCCTGGGCGTCAACGTGGAACTGAGCGAGGTCTGGGGCAAGGGCGGTGAAGGCGGCGAAGATCTGGCTCAAGCCGTGGTCAGATTGTGCGGCGAATCCAACGACTTCACCTACAGCTACGATTTGGACGATACCATCGAAGAAAAGCTGAATCAGATCGCCCGCAAGATCTACGGCGCCGACGGCGTGGCGCTCACCCCCGCGGCAAAGAAGCAGGCGGCGCAGCTTCGGGAATTGGGTTTTGACAAGCTGCCCATCTGCGTGGCAAAGACGCAGTATAGCTTCTCCGACAATCCCGCACTTTTAGGCGCACCCTCCGGCTTTACCGTAACCGTGCGCAATCTGAAGGTTTCCGCGGGAGCCGGTTTCATCGTTGCACTCACCGGCGACATTATGACCATGCCCGGACTGCCCAAGGCTCCGGCGGCGGAAAAGATCGACGTGGACGAAAACGGAAGGATCAGCGGCCTGTTCTAATGAGGCCGCCCGCGGCGGAACCGCCGGACAGTGCGACAGTATTGGCGGCGCCGCGGTTTACATTTGGAAAGGAAAGGCTGGAACGCATATGATAGAAAATATTAACTGGTATCCGGGACACATGAAAAAGACCCGGGAGTTGATCCAGGAAAATTTAAAGATGGTGGATCTGGTGGTGGAGGTCATCGACGCCAGAATTCCCCGTTCCAGCCGAAATCCCATCATCGATCAGCTGGTGGGCGAAAAGAGGCGGATCGTCATTTTGAATAAAAGCGATCTGGCTGATGAAGAGGAAAACAAGGCCTGGGCGGAGCTGTTTAAAAGCCAGGGAAACCTGGTTCTGACCATGAACTGCATGAGCGGGTTCGGAGCCAGTCAGCTGATTCGCATGCTGAGCAATATCCGCGATGAAAAGAATAAGGATTCGGCACGGAAAAAGCCGCTGCGGATGATGATCGTGGGCGTTCCCAACGTGGGAAAGTCCAGCCTGATCAACCGGCTGACGGGGAAAAAGAGCGCCAAGACCGGGAATAAGCCCGGCGTTACCAGAGGAAAGCAGTGGCTGAATCTGGGAAACGACATGCAGCTTTTGGACACGCCGGGGATCCTGTGGCCGAAGTTTGAAGATCCCAACGTAGGCTTAAACCTGGCTTTCTGCGGCGCCATCAAAGATGAAATTCTGGATATCGCTACCCTGTGTCTGGAGCTGATTAAGGTGTTGCAGGCGCGATATCCCCAGCTTCTGATGCAGCGCTACAAGTTGGAGGCGTTGGGAGAAACGGCCTTGGAGACCATGGAGTTGATCGCCAAAAAGCGCGGGTTTATCCTGTCCGGCGGGCGCATCGATTACGAGCGCACCGGAAAGACCGTGGTGGACGAATTCCGAAGCGCCACCATCGGACGTATCACGCTGGAACCGGCGGAAAATAAAATATGAGATAAATGAGGAAAAAACGCCCGGCGCAGGTTCAAATCAATCCGAACCTGCGCCGGGCGTTTTTGTAAAACAGAAGCCGGAAAAAATCAGCAGAAGCAGAATTCCTCTGCAATGTTTAACTGATGGCTGCTGTAGTTGCCGGTCACGTTGGCCTTGGTCAGCCGGGCGGCCTTCATGAGACGCGAGAAATCGATTCCGGTATCGAAGCCCATGCGGTTTAAAAGATAGACCAGATCTTCCGTGGCCGTATTTCCGGCGGCTCCCGGAGCGAAGGGACAGCCTCCCAGGCCTCCTACGCAGGTTTGTACTTCCTGCACGCCGCACTGAATGGCCGTCATGGTGTTCAGGATGCCGGCATTTCTGGTGTCGTGAATGTGAACGGTAAACTTCGCATCGGGATAGCTTGGGATCAGCGCATCGAAAGCGGCCTTTATCTGGGTGGGGGATGCGGCGCCGATGGTATCGCAGAGGTTGAATTCGCGGATGCCCAGGGCGTAACCCCGCGCCACATCCGCAAGTACCGCGGCCAGCGGCGTCGTCCCTTCGAAGGGGCAGACGAAGGCGGTTGCCATATCCAAAACGATGTGCATGTGGGGATATGCCGAGCGGATCGCGGCCAAATCCGCAAAGGACTGCTCCCGGGTGCGGTTGATATTCGCCTGATTGTGGGATTCCGTTACGGAGATTACGCAGGCGACTGAACGGATTCCGCAATCCCACGCGTTGGCGGCGCCCCGCAGATTGGGAACCAGGGCGAAGAATTCCACATCGGGATATTGAGGGAGAATCTGCGCGCAGATCTCCGCGGCGTCCCGTAGCTGCGGGATCGCCTTAGGACTGACAAAGGAGGTCAGCTGGATTTTTTTCAGTCCTGAAGCTAAAAGCTCTTTGCTGATGTTAACCTTTACCTCTGTGGGATTATACTCCGGAATGTTTTTAAATCCATCCCGGGGACCCACCTCGGAAATCATAATTTTTTTCATGAAGGCACCTCACAGAATTTGTTGTTCGCGAAGACGGGCGATGTCGCTATCATCCATTCCCAGATACTTTTTCAGTATCTCATCCGTGTGCTGTCCCAAGGTGGGGGCAGGAGTGCGGACGCCGCTTTTCGTATCGGAGAATTTGATCTGGCAGCCGGTGACCTTCATGGGACCGGCTACAGGATGCTCCACTTCCACGAACATCTCCCGGGCGCCGGCGATGTGGGGATCGGCCACCACCTGATCGATGGAATAGATGGGAGCGGCGGGAACGCCGGCGTCCTGAATCATCTGCACGGCCTCGTCGCTTTTTTTATCGGCCAGCCACCCTTCCACGATGGGTTTTAAAAGAGTGTGATTTTTTACCCGCAGGGGATTTTCGCAAAACAGGGGATCGTCGATCAGCTCCGGCTGTTCCATGAGTTTGGCCAAGCTGGAAAACAGCTTGTTGTTTCCGCAGCCGATGACGATGCTGCCGTCTTTGGTTCGGAACGAATCATAGGGATAGACCGACTCGTAGCGATTGCCGATGCGCTGGGGAATCGTACCGTTTTGAAGGTAGATCTGCGTGATGATTTCCAGAGAGGAAACCACGGAATCCACCAGGGAAACATCCACCAGCTGTCCCTTGCCGGTGCGCAGGCGGTTGTTGTAGGCTGCCAGGATGCCGATGGCAAGATTCAGTCCGCCCAGCACGTCGCCGATGGCCGTGCCGGTTCGGGTGGCCTCGCCGCTGGGCCAGCCTGTGACGCTCATCATGCCGCCCATCGCCTGGGAGATGATATCGTAGCCGGGACGGTCGCTGTAAGGACCGTATTGACCGAAGCCGGAAACGGCGCCGTAAATCAGGGCGGGATTGATTTCCCTTAAGGTCTCATAACCCAGTCCCATTTTTTCCATGGTTCCCGGACGGAAATTTTCGATGAGAATGTCTACGTTTTTGACTAATTCCTTAAAAATTTCCTTGCCTTCTTCGGATTTTAGATTAAGGGTGATCCCCTTTTTATTTCGGTTTAAATTCATATAGTAGGAACTTTCGCCGTTGACCTGAGGAACGTATTTTCGGCTGTCGTCGCCCCTTCCGGGGATCTCCAGCTTGATTACCTCCGCTCCCATATCGGCGAAAATCATACTGCAGTAGGGACCTGCCAGAACTCTGGTCAGATCCAAGATGCGAATTCCCTGCAATGCTCCGTGCATAGGAATTTCCTCCTTTCGTGTAGTTCTCAGATAGTATGGATTATTTCATGTAGACGGTTCGGCCTCCTACGACGGTGCGCAGAACGGAAATGTTACCGATTTCGTCGGGAGCGACCTGATGAGGGTCGCGGTCGAGAACTACCATATCGGCCCATTTTCCCACTTCCAGCGTTCCTCGAACATCTTCCTGGAAGGAACTGTAAGCCGTATTTTTCGTGAACAGATCGATGGCTTCGTCCACGCTGAGGCGTTCTGCCGGATACCAGCCGCCCTTTGGAGTTCCGTCTTTTTTCTGCCGGGTGACGGCGTACTGAATGTTTTCCAACAGATGGAAGGAGCATACGGGGGCGTCGGAGCCGCCGCAGATGTGAACGCCCTTGTCCAGCATGGTCTTCCAGGCATAGGATTGTGCGGTGCGTGCCAGTCCGACGCAGCGTTCGCATACGCCGATATCGTCTTCAAAAAATACCGGCTGGATATAGCCTACGATTTCTTCATCGGCCATGCGCTGCACCAGAGCGTGATCGGTGATCTGGGCGTGCACGGCTCCGTGGCGGCAATCGCTTCGCGGATTGGCTTCCTGTGCGGCTTTGATGGCATCCATGGTCATTTCCAGCGCGCCGTCGCCGATGGTGTGGACGGCGATCTGCATTCCCGCATCGTGACCGGCTTTGATCATTTTGAAAAAGGTTTCGGTCTCGTGAACCTGAATGCCCTTTTCATCAGGAGCGTCGGCATAGGGTTCTCGCAGCAGAGCCGTATGAGCTCCC